>NZ_JAZAQQ010000002.1:616711-970304 GCF_036861315.1 Pseudomonas sp. S3(2024)
GCGTTCAGAAAAAAGATCGCAGCCTGCGGCAGCTCCTACAAGGTCATGTGTACACCTGTAGGAGCTGCCGCAGGCTGCGATCTTTTTTGCGGCTGAACGATCAGCCCTCTTCCAGCCACCAACGCAACGGCTTGCCTTCGGCCGGCCAGAAGCGCATCTGCTCGATCGGCGAGATGTCCCAGCGCTCAACGCCTTGCAGCGCCTGCAGGAAGCGTTGTTCCTGCTCCATCAGCGCCGGCGCGCAGAGTTTGCGGGTCTTGCCGATCGGGCCGAAGCTCAGCTTGTCGCCGTCGAGGGTGTACGGCGCGAACCAGTGGTTGCAACCGCCGTTGCCATATGCGCGGCCATCGTCACCAAGGGTCACGGTCAGATGGCTGTAATCCATCAATGGCCGCTCGCCGATCCACTCCAGAATGTAGCTGCGGTTCTGCTGCAATTGCACAGGCTCTGCGGCGCAGCCCACCAGAGCGGCACCGACCAGCAGCGGCAGGGCAAGGCGTTTCATCACGCAGGCTCCTGGCATTTCGGGCACAGGTGCTTGTCGCCGACGGCTTTCCAGCCCAGCTCGGCGATGCGCGCCGTGGCGGCCGGTTTCTCGGCGGTCTTGCCCAGCTTGGCGTCCACCGCGAACTCGAAGTTCAGCTCTTTGGCGCAGCTGTCGCAGTTGACCTGCCAGGTGTGGATCGCCAGTTCGCCGAAGACCGGGCCGGTGGTCATCGCGGTCCATTGGCCCGGCGGATTGATCAGGTGGCGCACGGTGTCGACGGTCAGGCGCATGGACAAGTCCTTGCTGCCTTTGAGGGTGACCAACAGGACATCACCGTTGCGGATCGAGCCACCGTTGCCGGTGACCTGATAGCGGCCCGGTACGAGGGCGCGGCATTCGGTGAGGGTGTGTTGCGGGTTCATCAGGGTGTAGCGGAAATCGTGTTCGACCATGGGTCCTCCAAATCTGCGCGACATGCTAGCACGGGCTGGATTGCAGGATGGCGTACACGTGCGACCTTCGATCCGGTTCAAATCGTCCGGCGCTCATGGCAAACTGCCGCCCTTCACTCTGAGGGAACGGAACATGGCGCTGATCGAATGTTATGAATGCAAGCGGAGCATCAGCTCGGAAGCAAAGGCGTGCATTCATTGTGGTGCTCCGATGGCGCAGCAGCACGAGCACACACCGGCGCAGGCCGCCGCCGCGACGATTTCATTTGGCAGCCTGCCGCGCAACAAATCCGTGCCCGAGGCGTTTATCCCGCCAGCAGCCCCTGAGCCCGCGCCGCGCGTTTCACCGGCGGCGGTCGGTCGCCGCCGTCGGCAACCGGAACCCGCACCTCAACTTCAGCCCAACGCCGACGGTTCGCGGCCGGTGGAAGGCTGGTTGAAGATCATGGTGTTCCTGCTACCGATGGTCTTTGTCTGGTTCCTGCTGCGTAACGGTCATTCGATGAAGCAGCGCTTTTTCGGTTTTGGCTGGCTGGCGTTGCTGATCCTGGCCTCGTCGCTGTCGCCGAAGTAAACCGGCAGCCTTCAACCTTCGACCTGGTTCTGCGGCGCGCCTGCGGCCCAGGTCGCGATGTTGTGCAGGGTGGTCGCGGCAATCGCGCCCAGCGCTTCATGGGTCAGAAACGCCTGATGCGCGGTGATGATCACGTTCGGGAAGGTCAGCAGCCGCGCCAATACGTCGTCCTGCAACGGCAAGTCGCTGCGATCCTCGAAAAACAGCTGCGCCTCTTCTTCATACACATCCAGTCCCAGATAGCCCAGTTGGCCGTCCTTCAAGGCGTCGATCAGCGCCGGCGTGTCGACCAGGCCGCCGCGTCCGGTGTTGATCAACATCGCCCCCGGTTGCAGGTGTGCCAGTGACTCGCGGTTGATCAAGTGTTTGCTCTGGGCGTTGAGCGGGCAGTGCAGGCTGATGATCCGCGACTGCGCGAGCAGCTCCGGCAGGCTCAGGTAACGGGCGCCCAGCGCCACGACCTCAGGGTTTGGGTACGGGTCGTAGGCCAGCAATTGGCAACCGAAACCGTGCATGATTTTCGCGAACGTCGCGCCGATCTGCCCGGTGCCGACAATCCCCACGGTCTTGCCCACCAGATCGAAACCCGTCAGGCCGTGCAGCGTGAAATCACCTTCGCGGGTGCGGTTGTAGGCGCGGTGCAGACGCCGGTTGAGCGCCAGAATCAGCGCCACCGCGTGTTCGGCCACCGCATGCGGCGAGTAGGCCGGGACCCGCACCACGGCCAGTCCGAGGCGTTTTGCCGCGAGCAGATCGACATGGTTGTAGCCCGCCGAGCGCAGGGCGATCAGCCGTGTGCCACCGGCGGCGAGGCGCTCCAGCACCGGCGCACTGAGATCGTCATTGATGAAGGCGCAGACCACCTCGTGCTGCTCGGCCAGGGCGGCGGTGTCGAGACTGAGCCGGGCCGGCTGAAAGTGCAGTTCTATCCCGGCCGGGCATTCAGCGCCGAGGAAGCTGTCGCGGTCATAGGTCTGGCTGCTGAAAACGAGCGTGCGCATGAATTCCTCCTGGAACGGGGTGGCGAGTCAGCGTTGACGGCCACCACTTTAACGGCGGATGCCGCTGCCGGCATTGCCGTGGATCAGGCGCTGATCCTGGCTTGCGTCGCGAGTCGATTGATCGCCCGCTCCAGTTCTTCCAGCGCCACCACTGCTTTCGGATCGCCCTGTTTAAGCAGGGTTTCACTGCGCTGACAGGCCGCGCGTAACTGCGGCACGCCACAATATCGGGTCGCACCGTGCAGGCGATGCACGCGTTCGATCAGTGCGTTCTGATCCCGGGCTTCACTGGCGGCACGAATGGCTTCGCGGTCGGCTTCCAGCGAGGCGAGCAGCATGGCCAGCATGTCGGCGGCGAGATCCGCCTTACCGGCGGCCAGACGCAGGCCTTCCTCGTGGTCGAGCACTGGCAGTTCGCTGCTGCCCGCCGCGCTGTCGCTGGCCCGCTCAGATCCCTGATTGCGCAAGGCCAGACCGGTCCATTTCAGCACCACTTGCGCCAGTTGCCGTTCGCTGATCGGTTTGGTCAGGTAGTCATCCATGCCGCTTTGCAGCAGGGCGCGTTTCTCGTTGGCCATGGCGTGGGCGGTGAGGGCGACGATCGGCAGCGGTGTGCTATGCCGTTCGCTTTCCCACTGGCGGATGGTTTCGGTAGTCTGGCGTCCGTCCATGCCCGGCATCTGCACGTCCATCAGCACCAGATCGAAGGATTCGCTCTGCACCGCTTTGACTGCTGCGTAGCCGCTTTCCACGGCCAGAACCTTGGCGCCCATGTCTTCGAGCAGAGTCTGCACCAGCAACAGGTTGGCCGGGTTGTCGTCGACGCACAGCACTTTCGGTGCACGGCTCGACAGCGGTTCGCCCGGCTCGTTGCGCGGCTGGCGTGGATTGGCCAGATCCGCCAGCGCCCGACGCAGTTTGCGCGTGCAGGCTGGTTTGGCTTGCAGCTGGCTGTGCGGGTTGGGCACCGAGAGATGGAACAGCGTCTGTTCGGTGGTCGGGCACAGCACCAGCACTTTGCAACCGAGGTGTTCGAGATCCCAGATGTGCTGGTTCAGGCGCTCCGGGAGCATGTCGTTGCTGGTGATGCCGAGCACCGCAAGATCGATCGCCTGATCGGTCTGGTGCGCGCCAGTGACGCCGTTGGTCAGGCTCTCCAGCGTATTGAACGGCGTGACGTCGAGGCCGCAGTCTTCCAGTTGATGCTGCAGCGCCTGACGTGCCAGTTCGTGATTTTCCAGCACCGCCACGCGACGCCCGAGCAGTGGCGGGCCCGGCAGGTCTTCGCTGTCGTCGCGGGTTTTCGGCAGGCTCAGGCTGATCCAGAATTCCGAGCCTTCGCCCGGGGTGCTGTCGACGCCGATTTCGCCACCCATCTGTTCGATCAGACGCTTGGAGATCACCAGACCCAGACCGGTACCGCCGGGTTGGCGCGACAGCGAGTTGTCGGCCTGACTGAATGCCTGGAACAACGCGCGCACGTCCTGACTCGACAGGCCGATGCCGGTGTCCTGAATGCTGATGCGCAACTGCACGCTGTCTTCGTGTTCTTCTTCAAGCATGGCGCGGGCGACGATGGTGCCTTCGCGGGTGAATTTGATCGCGTTGCTGACCAGGTTGGTGAGGATCTGCTTGAGGCGCAGCGGGTCGCCGACCAGTGACAGCGGCGTGTCGCGATAAACCAGACTCACCAGCTCCAATTGCTTGGCGTGGGCTGCCGGCGCCAGGATGGTCAGGGTGTCCTGCAACAGGTCGCGAAGGTTGAACGGGATATGGTCGAGCACCAGTTTGCCGGCCTCGATCTTCGAGAAATCGAGGATCTCGTTGATGATCCCCAGCAGGCTGTCAGCGGACTTTTCGATGGTGCCCAGATAGTCGAGCTGACGCGGGGTCAGCTCGCTTTTCTGCAACAGATGCGTGAAACCGAGAATGCCGTTGAGCGGCGTGCGGATCTCGTGGCTCATGTTGGCGAGGAACTCGGATTTGATCCGGCTCGCCTCCAGTGCTTCTTTGCGCGCCAGGTCCAGTTCGATGTTCTGGATCTCGATGGTTTCCAGATTCTGCCGCACGTCTTCGGTGGCCTGATCGACGCTGTGCTGCAGTTCTTCGCGAGCGTTCTGCAGGGTGCCGGCCATGCGGTTGATGCCCGAGGCGAGCTCGTCCAGTTCCTGACTGCCGAGCGGTGGCAGGCGGGTTTCCAGATGACCGTCCTTGAGCTGGGCAACCGCCTGTTTGATCTGGCTCAGCGGGCGGTTGATGGTGCGGCCCATGCGCAACGCGAGCAGGGCCGCGCCCGCCAGACCGGCGGCAATCAGCAGCAGGCTGGCAAACAGGCTGCGATAACCGCGCAGCAGCATGCCGTTGTGCGACAGCTCCAGTTCGACCCAGCCGAGCAGACGGTCGGATTCTTCGGGGATCAGATCACCAGCGAGGTTGCGATGCTTGCCGAACACCGGCATCAGGTAACGGGTAGCGTCATTGCCGCTGCGCCGTTGCAGTTGTGCACTGTCACCGCTGGGCGCCTGATTGAGCATGGTCGGGCCGGCGTGCGCCAGCGGTGTGCGGTCGGGGGCGAGGAAGGTGACGGCGCGCACGTCAGGTTGTTCGAGGGACTGGGTGGCGATGCGTTCGAGCAGATCGGTGTTGCCGTGGCCCATGGCGGGCGCCACCAGCGGCGCCAGTTGTTCGGCGATCATTTCACCGCGCTGCATCAATTGGGTCTGCAAATCGGACTGTTGCATCCAGGTGAAATAGCCACCGAGCACCAACGCCATCAGGCTGGTGGGCAACAGGGTCAGCAACAACACGCGACCTTTGATTCCCAGTTTCTTGAGCACACCCATCTCCTGCATCCCGCTGAACTGTTGACTCGCACGTGCGTCCGGCACGCGACATTGGCGCAGTGTAGCGATTTGCAGGCGGGCAATCTTCGGAAAAATCATGTCGCCATTGGTCGGCGCGGCCTGGCGCGTTTGTCCGGCCGGTCAAGCTTGGGTTGCCCGATGGCGGGCAATCTTGAATAATCGGCCAACTGAGAATTATTAGCAGATACTCATGACTCCTGTTTCCACCGACCTGCCACGCATTCTCGCCATTGAGGACGACCCGGTGCTGGGCGCCTATGTTCACGAGCATCTGGGCCGCAGCGGCTTTGCGGTGACCTGGTGCCAGAACGGTCAGGAAGGGCTGAACATTGCGCGTCACCAGCCGTTCGACGTGGTGCTGATGGACATTCTGCTGCCGGGGCTCGATGGCTTGAAGGTGCTGACGCAGTTACGCCAGAGCCATTCGACGCCGGTGCTGCTGATGTCGGCGCTGGGCGCCGAGGCCGATCGCATCAGTGGTTTTCGTCTGGGGGCTGATGATTACCTGCCCAAGCCGTTCAGCATCGCCGAGTTGCATGTGCGGATCGAAGCGATCCTGCGCCGGGTGGCGCTGGATCGACGTCCGGCAGCGATTGCCCCGGCTGCGATCCACGGCGCGCTGCGCTTCGACGACGAACAGTGCGAAGTCTTCTATAACCAGCATGCTGCCGGTCTGACTCGCAGCGAATACCGTCTGCTGGAAATCCTCAATCGCAACGACGAAGAAGTGCTGAGCAAGGCCTTCCTTTATCAGCATGTGCTGCAACGCGGCTATGCGGCCCACGACCGCAGCCTCGACATGCACATCAGCCAGATCCGCCGCAAACTCAAGGCCATCGGTTACGCCGAACGGGAAGTGCGCACGGTGTGGGGCAAGGGTTATGTGCTGAGTGCCACCGATGAAAATCTCTGACCTGCCGGGGCGGCATTCGCTGTTCTGGAAACTGGCGTGTCTGCTGGTAGCGTTCTGTCTGTTGATGATCTGGCTGAGCTGGTCCTGGGGCCGCTACATGGAAGAGCGCAACCAGTATCTCTCCGACGAGGCGCGCGGCACTCTCAGCCGCTATGCCGGCGAAGCCGAGCGGGCGTGGCAGCGCGGTGAGCGTGACGGGGTCGATAACTGGTTGCAGAGCATGGAGCTGCGTGAGGCCGCCTGGGTCGGGGTGATCGACCGCAATCTGCAGTCGTTGAGCAGCGATCCGCTGAATGAACAGGAAATCCAGCACCTGACCTTTTTACGCGGCCTCGACTGGCCGATCCACAAGAAGGGCCGGCCGTGGCTGCGTGTGCAGTTTCCGCAGAATCCGTCTGCCGGCAGTCTGGTGATCGAGTTGCCCGAGCGCTTCCTGCCGGGGAAATACCGGGTGTTCTGGCGGGTGATCACCAATGGCGTGATTCCGGGGCTGTTCACCTTGCTGCTGTGTGTCGGTCTGTATCGCTTGCTGGTGGTGCCGCTGAACAATCTACGCAAGCAGGCCAATGCGTGGCGTGCCGACCAATTGAATGTGCGTCTGTCGAGCGGCATTACCCAGCGCCCGGACGAACTCGGTGAACTGGCGCGGGCCTTCGATTCAATGTCCGAACGCCTGCAATCCACCGTCGCCTTGCAACAGCAATTGCTGCGCGACCTGTCCCATGAACTGCGCACGCCGCTGAGCCGGCTGCGGGTGGCCAGTGAAAGCGAACAGGATCTACGGCAACTGCGCGAGCGCATCAGCCGTGAAGTCGACGGCATGCAACGACTGGTCGAAGACACTCTGCAACTGGCGTGGCTCGACACCGAGCGTGCGCCGCTGCCGGACGAGGCGATCCAGATTCAGGCCTTGTGGGAAATGCTCACCGACAATGCCTGTTATGAAAGTGGCTGGCCGAGCCTGCAATTGCAGTGCGCGGTGCCGGCGTCGTGCTGGGTGCGCGGCAACCTCAATACTTTGGCGCAGGCGCTGGAGAACATTCTGCGCAACGCCATCCGTCATTCGCCCGAGGGCGGCATCGTGCGCCTCGATGGACGGCGTGACGGCGATTACTGGCATTTGTGGCTGGAGGATCAGGGCGGCGGTGTGGCCGAGGGCGATCTGCAACGGATCTTCTTGCCCTTCACCCGCCTCGACGGCTCGCGTCCGGGGGATGGCGGGTTTGGACTGGGGTTGAGCATTGCGAGGAATGCAGTGCAAAGGCAGGGTGGGATGTTGTGGGCGGAGAATGGTGGGGCGGGGTTGCGCTTGAATTTTCGGCTGATTGCCGATGACGGCGGCGTGACGGCTGACGCCTTCGCGAGCAAGCCCGCTCCCACTTTGGATGTGTGTCGTCCGCAGATTGTATAACCAACACCGCCACCCTCCTGTGGGAGCGGGCTTGCTCGCGAAGGGGCCCTTCGATTCACCGCTGAACTCAAAAGTCGCACCACCGGTGCGACATTCATCTGCTTATTCCCAGAAACCATAAGCACCGCACTTTGCGTGATATGGCCTGCGAACGTTTGCCGGTATGATAGGCGCCCCCGCACGTCTGGATTGCGAATACGCCATGACCCTGCAGTACCCAACCATCGCCGATTGCGTCGGCAACACTCCGCTGGTGCGTTTGCAGCGCCTGCCCGGTGCCACCAGCAACACCCTATTGCTCAAGCTCGAAGGGAACAACCCGGCGGGCTCGGTCAAGGACCGTCCGGCGCTGTCGATGATCACCCGTGCCGAACTGCGCGGGCAGATCCACGCCGGTGACACGCTGATCGAAGCGACCTCGGGCAACACCGGGATTGCGCTGGCCATGGCCGCCGCGATCAAGGGTTACAAGATGATCCTGATCATGCCGGACAACTCCAGTGCCGAACGTAAAGCGGCGATGACCGCTTACGGTGCCGAGCTGATTCTGGTCAGTCAGGAAGAGGGCATGGAAGGCGCTCGCGATCTCGCCCAGCGGATGGAAGCCGAAGGCCGTGGCAAGGTGCTCGATCAGTTCGCCAACGGCGATAATCCGGAAGCGCATTACACCACCACCGGCCCGGAAATCTGGCGTCAGACCCAGGGCACCATCACCCATTTCGTCAGTTCGATGGGCACCACCGGCACCATCATGGGCGTCTCGCGCTACTTGAAAGAGCAGAGCGACAGCGTGCAGATCATCGGGCTGCAACCGATGGAAGGCTCGGCCATTCCCGGTATCCGTCGCTGGCCGCAGGAATACCTGCCGAAGATCTATCAGGCCGACCGCGTCGACCGCATTGTCGACATGGCGCAAAGCGAAGCCGAGGACGTCACCCGGCGTCTGGCTCGCGAAGAAGGCATCTTCTGTGGCGTGTCCTCGGGTGGTGCGGTGGCAGCGATGCTGCGCCTGTCCAAAGAAGTTGAAAACGCGGTGATCGTCGCGATCATCTGCGACCGTGGCGACCGTTATCTGTCGACCGGCATTTTCGACGCGCCCAACTGATGGCCAAGCACGAGAGAGGCCTGCGCTTCCAGCCCACCGGCGGCAGCAAGGCCGCGCAAATTCCGACCGGCAAAAAACAGCGCTTGAACATCGAGCGCCTGGCCAATGACGGTCGCGGCATCGCGTTTTTCGAAGGCAAAACCTGGTTCGTCCTCGGCGCCCTTGCCGGTGAAGAGGTCGAGGCGCGGGTACTTGGCGCGCACGGCAAAGTGGTCGAGGCGCGCACCGAGCGCGTGTTCAAGGCCAGCGAGTTGCGTCGCCCGGCAGCCTGTCAGCATGCCGGCCGCTGCGGCGGGTGCAGCGTGCAACACTTGCCCCACGCCGAGCAGCTTGCCCTGAAACAGCGCATGCTCGCCGAGCAGCTGTCGAAGGTCGCCGGGGTCGCGCCTGACGAATGGGCTGCGCCGTTGACTGGCCCGGAATTCGGCTATCGCCGCCGCGCGCGGATCGCCGTGCGCTGGGACATGAAAGCCAAGCAGCTTGAAGTCGGTTTCCGCGCTGCCGGCAGCCAGGACATCGTCGCCATCAACGAATGCCCGGTGCTGGTACAGCCCTTGCAACCGATCATGACCCGTTTGCCGGAGATGCTCCGTCGTTTGAGCAAACCGCAGGCGTTGGGGCATGTCGAGTTGTTCAGTGGTTCATCGCTGGCGATATTGCTGCGGCACATGGCGCCGCTGTCGGAAGCCGACCTGACGATCCTCAAGGATTTTTGCCAGTTCCATCAGGCGCAACTGTGGCTGCATGGCGAAGGCGAGCCGCAACCGGAGGATGCCACGCAGTCGCTGGGCTATCGCCTGGAGCAGTGGGATCTGGATCTGGCCTGGCGGCCGGGGGATTTCATTCAGGTCAACGCCGGGGTCAATGAGGCCATGGTCGCTCAGGCGCTGGACTGGCTGAAGCCGACCGGTGACGAGCGCGTACTCGACCTGTTCTGCGGTCTGGGCAACTTCGCCTTGCCGCTGGCCAAAGGCGTGCGCGAAGTGGTGGCGGTGGAGGGCGTGCAGACCATGGTCGACCGCGCCGCTGCGAATGCCGCTAGCAACAATTTGCATAACACAAAGTTTTTTCAAGCCGATTTATCCCAGCCTTTGACCGATGCTCAGTGGATCGGAAACGGCTTTTCTGCGGTACTCTTGGACCCACCGCGTGACGGTGCTTTCGAGGTGGTGCGCAAGCTCGCGACCCTGGGTGCCAAACGGTTGGTGTATGTATCGTGCAACCCTGCAACTCTGGCGCGCGATACGGTCGAATTGATCAGGCAGGGCTACCGGTTAAAACGTGCCGGGATTCTCGATATGTTTCCTCAGACGGCACATGTCGAGGCCATGGCGTTATTTGAAGCGAGCCAGGATGGCTCGTCTGAATCCGTCTGACCTGTCCGGGCGGCGCTCGCTTTAGCCCCGCGAGCGCATACGGGCGTTGAGGGTCAGCGATTTGACGCATTGAATCTGCGTCGTAGGGAAGGTAAAGCAGCATGGTACAGGTGAGAGCACACCAGCCGATCAACACTGACGGCAGTATCAATCTCGAGGCTTGGCTCGATCACGCGGTCAGTGTCGACATGGCACTGGATCGCGAAGCCTTGAAAGAAGCCTGCGAGTTCGCTCGCGAGGCCGAACAGCAGTCCAATGCCAAGAAGAATCTGTGGGCCGAAGGCTCCGGCAGTTTCAGCACGGGACTGGAGATCGCCGAGATCCTCGCCGACCTCAAACTCGATCAGGATTCGCTGGTCGCGGCGGTGCTGTATCGCGGCGTCCGCGAAGGTCAGATCGAACTCGCGGCGGTCAGCCAGCGCTTCGGTCCCGTCGTGGCCAAACTGATCGACGGCGTGCAGCGCATGGCGGCAATCAGTGCCAGCCTCAGCCCGCGCCAGTCGATGGTGATGGGCACTCAGGGCCAGGTGGAAAACCTGCGCAAGATGCTGGTGGCGATGGTCGACGACGTTCGTGTCGCGCTGATCAAACTGGCCGAACGTACCTGCGCCATTCGCGCGGTGAAAACCGCTGACGACGAGAAGCGCAACCGCGTCGCCCGGGAAGTCTTCGACATCTATGCGCCGCTCGCGCACCGACTCGGCATCGGTCATATCAAGTGGGAACTGGAGGACTTGTCCTTCCGGTACCTGGAACCCGATCAATACAAACAGATCGCCAAGCTGCTCCACGAGCGACGGCTGGACCGTGAGCGGTTCATCAGCGATGTGATGACCCAGCTCAAGGACGAATTGCAGGCCACCGGCGTCGACGCCGACATCAGCGGCCGGGCCAAACACATCTATTCGATCTGGCGCAAAATGCAGCGCAAGGGTCTGGAATTCAGCCAGATCTACGACGTGCGCGCCGTGCGTGTGCTGGTGCCGGAAATGCGCGACTGCTACACCGCGCTCGGCATCGTCCACACCCTGTGGCGGCACATCCCGAAGGAATTCGACGACTACATCGCCAATCCGAAAGAGAACGGCTACCGCTCGCTGCACACCGCGGTAATCGGTCCGGAAGGCAAGGTGCTGGAAGTACAGATCCGTACGCACTCGATGCACGAAGAAGCCGAGCTCGGCGTCTGCGCGCACTGGCGCTACAAGGGCACCGACGTCAAATCCGGCTCGAACCACTACGAAGAGAAAATCTCCTGGCTGCGTCAGGTGCTGGAGTGGCACGAGGAGCTGGGCGATATCGGTGGTCTGGCCGAACAGCTGCGGGTCGATATCGAACCGGACCGGGTCTACATCTTCACCCCGGACGGTCATGCCATCGACTTGCCGAAGGGCGCGACGCCGCTGGACTTCGCCTACCGCGTGCACACCGAAATCGGGCACAACTGCCGTGGCGCGAAGATCAACGGGCGGATCGTGCCGCTCAACTACAGCCTGCAGACCGGTGAGCAGGTCGAGATCATCACCAGCAAACACGGTACGCCGAGCCGTGACTGGCTGAACCCGAACCTGGGTTACGTCACCACCTCGCGGGCGCGGGCGAAGATCGTTCACTGGTTCAAGTTGCAGGCCCGTGACCAGAACGTCGCGGCCGGTAAAACCCTGATCGAGCGCGAACTCAATCGCCTCGGTCTGCCGGCGGTGGACTTCGACAAGCTGGCCGAAAAGGCCAACATGAAAACCGCCGAAGACATGTTCGCCGCCCTCGGTGCCGGCGACCTGCGTCTGGCGCAACTGGTCAATCTCGCACAGCAACTGGTCGAGCCGGAACGCGGCAACGAACAGCTGGAGTTGATCCCGCGCAAAGCCACTGGCTACAAGCCGGGCAAGCGCGGCGACATTCAGATCCAGGGTGTCGGCAACCTGATGACGCAGATGGCCGGCTGCTGCCAGCCGCTGCCGGGCGACGCGATCGTCGGCTACATCACCCAAGGCCGCGGCGTGAGCATTCACCGGCAAGACTGCGCCTCGGTGCTGCAACTGGCCGGGCGCGAGCCGGAGCGGATCATCCAGGTCAGCTGGGGCCCGGTGCCGGTGCTCACCTATCCGGTGGACATCGTCATCCGCGCCTACGACCGTTCCGGTCTGCTGCGGGACGTCTCGCAGGTGCTGCTCAACGAGCGGATCAACGTGCTGGCGGTCAACACCCGCTCGAACAAGGAAGACAACACTGCGTTGATGTCGCTGACCATCGAGATCCCGGGGCTGGATGCGCTGGGGCGCTTGCTGGGACGGATTTCGCAGTTGCCGAACATCATCGAGACGCGGCGTAACCGTACCCCGTGAAGATAGCTTCGTTCGAAGGTGGGAGCGGGCTTGCTCGCGAAGAGGGCGTGTCAGTCGATATTTGCGCTGAATGACACACCGCATTCGCGAGCAAGCCCGCTCCCACATTGGTTTTGTGTAGAGGCATGACAGATGTATTCACTTGAAGACCTGCTCCACCTGATGAGCCGTCTGCGCGATCCGCAGTACGGTTGCCCGTGGGACATCAAGCAAACCTACGCGACCATCGTCCCGCACACCCTCGAAGAAGCCTACGAAGTGGCCGACGCCATTGAGCGTGGTGACTTCGATCACTTGCAGGGCGAGCTGGGTGATCTGCTGTTTCAGGTGGTTTATTACAGCCAGTTGGCCAAGGAAGAAGGGCGCTTCGAATTCGCCGGGGTGATCGACAGCATCACCCGCAAGCTGATCCGCCGCCATCCGCACGTGTTCCCCACCGGCGATCTGTATGCGCCGCTGGACGTACCACGCTTGAGCGAAGAGCAGGTCAAGCAGCGCTGGGAAGAGATCAAGGCCGAAGAACGCGCCGAGAAATCCGCCGCGCCCGAGCAGCTGTCACTGCTCGATGATGTACCTGCCGCGCTGCCGGCACTGTCGCGTTCAGCCAAGTTGCAAAAGCGTGCCGGGCATGTCGGTTTCGACTGGCCGGATGCGTTGCCGGTGCTGGACAAAGTGCGCGAAGAGCTCGACGAAGTGCTCGAAGCCATGTCCGAAAACGATCCGCAAGCGGTGGCTGACGAGATCGGTGACCTGCTGTTTTCCGTGGTCAATCTGGCCCGGCACCTGAAGGTCGATCCGGAAACCGCGCTGCGTGGCGCCAACGCCAAGTTTGAAAGACGTTTCCGTTTTATCGAACAGGCATTGCGCGACACCCGTCGTCCCATGGAAGATTGCACCCTCGAAGAGTTGGACGCCCTGTGGGGTGAAGCCAAACGTCAGGAAAAGAATTTGCCCAGCTGCGGCTGAGCCGTTGCCCAAGTGAGTAAGCATTAATGAGCCTTTCCCTTCGCGACCAGTTGCTCAAAGCAGGCCTGGTCAACCAAAAGCAGGCCAAGCAGGTCAGCAAAGACAAGCAGAAGCAGCAACGTCTGGCCCACAAAGGGCAGGCCGAGCTGGATGATTCGCAGCAGCGCGCCGCTCAGGAAGCCATGGCCGAGAAGGTCAAACGCGACCAGGAGTTGAACCGTCAGCAGCAGGAGAAAGCCGAGGCCAAGGCCCGTGCCGCGCAGGTCAAGCAGTTGATCGAAGTCTCGCGTCTGCCGAAGCTGACCACTGAGGACTACTACAACTTCGTCGACGACAAGAAGGTCAAGCGCATCTCGGTCAATACGCTGATGCGCAACAAGCTCAGCAGCGGCTCGCTGGCGATCGTGCACCATGCCGGCGGCTACGAAGTGATCCCTCGTGAAGCGGCCCTGAAGATCCAGGAGCGCGACCCGCAACGTATCGTGCAGCTCAACGTGCAGACCGAAGAGGTCAATGCCGAAGACGATCCGTACGCGGCCTATCAGATCCCGGATGACCTGATGTGGTAAACCGATAAAGCTGTAATAACGACAAACCCCGCTCATGGCGGGGTTTGTCGTTTTCAATGCTGTGGTTGCTTCAGGCGGATTTCAGATCCCGCTGCTTTTCCTGCAGTTCAAGTTCGGCCTTGTAATTGTGGGCGTCAATCTCGTTGTGGAACATGCCGACCAGCAAGTCTTGTTGATGCACATCCCAGATGCGGATACCGGCGGCTACGCCTTCGTGGGACATGTGTGAATCGTCGCGTTCAGTTACTTTTACAGTCATCTGCTAGCTCCAAATCTCAAGTTATCTGCAGCAAGGCGTGTGCAGGACTCTTTTATATGATTTGTTAGCTTGCTAAGTAAACGCTTGATTTGCGCAAGGTGTTGTTGCGGTTTTTGCAACAGTGCTGCAGCCCGCGTAATCCGCGACATTCGGTCGCATGGCGGGAAGTTTCATGACAGAAGTTTCATTTTCAGGCGCACTGATATCCCCTGTGGGAGCGGGCTTGCTCGCGAAAGCGGAGTGTCAGTCGCCGCCTTCATACCTGACCCAGCGCTTTCGCGAGCAAGCCCGCTCCCACAAGGGAAAGCGGAGTGCCTGGCGACTTTCTTCAGACGAAAAAAAACGCCCCGAACCAGTCGGGGCGTTTTCATGTGTGGCTCAGCAGCGGGGGCTTACTTGCCTTCCCAGCGCTTGAGCACCAGCGTGGCGTTGGTGCCGCCGAAGCCGAAGCTGTTGCTCATCACGGTGTTGATGGTGGCGTTTTCGCGGGTCTTGGTCAGCACCGGCAGATCGGCCACTTCAGGGTCCAGTTCGTCGATGTTGGCGGAACCGGCGATGAAGTTGCCTTCCATCATCAGCATGCAGTAGATCGCTTCGTGAACGCCGGCGGCGCCCAGGGAGTGACCGGACAGACTCTTGGTCGAGCTGATCGCAGGAGCCTTGTCGCCGAATACTTCACGCACACCTTTCATTTCCGCGACGTCGCCGACCGGAGTCGAGGTGCCGTGGGTGTTCAGGTAGTCGATCGGGGTGTCGACGGTGGACATTGCCATCTGCATGCAGCGGATCGCGCCTTCGCCACTTGGGGCAACCATGTCGTAGCCGTCGGACGTTGCGCCGTAGCCAACGATTTCAGCGTAGATCTTGGCACCACGGGCCAGAGCGTGTTCCAGCTCTTCAACCACGACCATTCCGCCACCGCCAGCGATGACGAAACCGTCACGGTCGGCGTCGTAGGCGCGGGAGGCTTGTTCCGGGGTGTCGTTGCGCTTGCTGGACAGGGCGCCCATCGCGTCGAACAGGAACGACTGGCTCCAGTGCTCTTCTTCACCGCCACCGGCGAAGACGATGTCCTGCTTGCCCATCTGGATCTGTTCCATGGCGGTACCGATGCAGTGAGCACTAGTGGCGCAGGCAGAAGCGATGGAGTAGTTCAGGCCCTTGATCTTGAACGGCGTGGCCAGGCACGCGGAAACGGTGCTGCTCATGGTCCGCGTTACACGGTATGGGCCAACGCGTTTCACGCCTTTCTCGCGCAGGATGTCCAGCGCTTCCATCTGGTTCAGAGTCGACGCGCCGCCCGAGCCGGCGATCAGGCCGGTACGCGGGTTGGACACTTGCTCTTCGGTCAGGCCGGAGTCAGTGATCGCGTCTTTCATGGCCAGGTAGGCGTAAGCCGCTGCGTGGCCGACGAAACGATAGATCTTGCGATCGATCAGTTCTTCAAGGTTGAGGTCGATGGAGCCGGAAACCTGGCTACGCAGACCCATTTCAGCATATTCCGGGTTGAACCGGATGCCAGGGCGGCTTGCACGCAGGTTAGCGGAGACGGTCTCTTTGTCATTGCCCAGGCACGAAACAATGCCCAGACCAGTGATAACGACGCGGCGCATGCGAATAACCCTTAGAAGTTGTCAGTGGAGGTGAACACGCCGACGCGAAGGCCTTCGGCGGTGTAGATTTCGCGACCGTCGACAGTCACCGAACCGTCGGCGATGGCCAGGTTCAGCTTGCCCTTGAGGACGCGTTTGATATGAATGTTGTAGGTGACTTTCTTGGCGGTCGGCAGGACCTGGCCGAAGAATTTCACTTCGCCCGAACCCAGCGCACGGCCACGGCCCGGCAGACCTTGCCAGCCCAGGAAGAAGCCGACCAGTTGCCACATGGCGTCCAGACCCAGGCAGCCCGGCATTACCGGATCGCCTTCGAAGTGGCACGCGAAGAACCACAGGTCAGGGTTGATATCCAGCTCGGCGACCAATTCACCTTTGCCGTACTTGCCGCCTTCTTCGCTGATCAGGGTGATGCGATCCACCATCAGCATGTTCGGGGCGGGCAGTTGCGCGTTACCTGGGCCGAACAGCTCACCGCGACTGCAGCGCAGCAGGTCTTCCCGAGTAAAGGCGTTTTGTTTGGTCATGCGAGCTCCTCAATAATCCCATGCGGCAGGTGGGGCAAATCTTCCCGGCCGATCGACGCGTTCATGCCTCGTACCGGCAGCCTACTCATAGACTATTGCGTTGTGGTGAAAGTCACAGCACCAAGGACATGAATGTACACTTGTGCACTGAAATTTTTATTCAAGCCTCTTTTGAGGCTCGTTCGGGTGCCTAAGACTGCCGCACTTTCGCTTTTCACGCCAGTCGCAGATGGTCGAAAAACCGTCACTACTGCACCCAGCGTTGCAGAATCTGTTGTAGGTCATTGCGTTTGAACGGCTTGGCCAGGTAATCGTTCATGCCCGCCGACAGACAGGTTTCGCGGTCGCCCTGCAAGGCGTTGGCGGTCAGCGCGATGATCGGTACCTCGCCGCGTCCGGGCAGTTGACGGATCTGCCGAGTCGCCTCGTAACCGTCGATGATCGGCAGGCGGCAGTCCATCAGAATCACTTCGAAATCATTGCCTTCGGCGCTGCGCACCGCTTGCGCGCCATCGGTGGCGACGCTGACAGTAAAGCCGAGGCTGCGCAGCATGGCTTCGATGACCGTCTGGTTGACCGGGTTGTCCTCCACCAGCAACACATTGCGCCCCTCACCATGCCCGTTGCCATTGGCCGCGCGCGGTGCAGCCAGTTGCGGCAACGTCTGCTTATATAAGGCCAGCGGGATTTCCAAGGTGAACACCGATCCCAGGCCTTCTTCACTTTGCGCGCGCAACGTCCCGCCCATGCGTTCGGCCAGGGTGCGGGCGATCGGCAAGCCGAGGCCAGTGCCGCCATAGCGTCGGGAAATCGAGCTGTCGGCCTGCTGAAAGGCGTTGAACATCAACTCCAGACTTTCCGAGGAGATGCCGATGCCGCTGTCGCGCACCGAACAGGTGAACCACAGCAACTCGTGATCCAGCGACTGCCACTGCGCCTCGATGCTGACCCGGCCACGCTCGGTGAACTTCAACGCGTTGCCCACCAGATTGACCAGAATCTGCCGGATCCGCGTCGGGTCGCCCTGCACCTGCAAGGCGCGCATGTCCTCGGGGATCCGCAGGTTCAGGTCCAGGCCACGCTGCACCGCGCTGTGCTGGAACGACTGGGCACACGCGCCGATCAGGTCGGCGAGGTTGAACGGAATGTGCTCAAGCTCCAGCTCCGAGCGTTCGATCCGCGAGAAGTCGAGAATGTCATTGATGACTTTCAACAGGTGTTCGGTGGACTCGGACGCGAGCGCCGCGTACTCGATCTGCTCCTCGGTCATGTCCGTGGTTTCCAGCAACTGCAACATGCCCAGCACGCCGTTCATGGGTGTGCGCAGTTCGTGGCTCATCATCGCCAGGAAATCGGATTTGGCATTGTTGGCTTTTTCCGCTTCCTCGCGGGTCTGGATCAGTTGCGCCATCGCCTGATGCTGTTCGCGGCTGGCCTGCTCCAGTGCCTGGGCGAGGTTGTTGATGTGCTGCGACAGCGCGCCCAACTCGGTGTCATCGACGATCGGCAGCGGAGTCTTGTAGTCGCCTTGCTGAATCGCCTTGACCGCGTTGCCGATATCGCGAATCGGCGCTGACAGACTGCCGGCCAGACGCCGCGCCAGAACAAAGGTGAAGAGCAGGGCAAACAACGCCAGAATCCCGGCCTTGAACAGAATTTCCTGTTGGCGCTGACTGAAGGCATCGTTGGACAGACCGACGATTACCCGGCCCAGGTAATCCTCGCTGGTCACGTTGTTGCTGGCTTTGGCGTCGTGGAAAAAATCGCTGTTGAGGGCGATTCGTTGCAGGCGCACCGGGGCCTGGAACACCTCGACCTGATGCGGGCGGTTGTGCGCATCGGCGGCTTGCTCAACGTAGGCCAGAATCCGGTTGGCGCTGTCCTGCACTTCCAGAAAGCGCACGTTCGGTGTGGCCAGGGTCGCTTTGAGCAGGCTTTCCAGCACTTCGTTGTTGCCGGAAATCACTCCGTACTCGGTGGCAGGCGCCAGTTGGTTGGCGATCAGTTGCCCGGTGTGATTGAGCTCCTGACGTAAATCCTGAATTCGCACGAAGGTAAAGAAACTGATCAGCAGCAGCGTGAGTAGCAGGGCCGGGCCGAGGCTGATCAATTGCGTGCGGGTGTTGATGTCCCAGCGGCGACGCAGATTCATGGGTGGCTTTCTCCTTCAGCCAACTGGCGGGCAACAGACGCTTCATCGATTGGCTCGATACCCAAGGAACGAGCGACCTGCACATTACTTGAGACCTTGAAGCGATCGGGGTAGAGCGTGCGCGGCCACGTCGCCGGCGGGCGATCGAGCAACTGGTCAAGGATCGCCAGCCAGTCGGGCTGATCGCTGTAAGTGCTGGCGAGGCTGCCGGCGCGCACGAACGCCGCGTTCGGCCCGACCAGCGCCACTTGCCGGGAGTAACTGCTGAGCAACAGGTTTTTCGCGGTTTTCGGGTTGTACAGATCGGGATCGTCGAGGCCCAGCAACACATCACTGTTTCTCAGCACGCTTTGCAACGGGCGACTGTCCTGGGTGTTGTCCCAACGCTGGCTGACGATTTGCAGATTCAGCGGCGCTGCGGCCTGGTGCAGCTCCTTGAGCAGGAATTCGCTGTGTTGGTCGAACAGCACGCCGACCCGGCGCGCCTGCGGCAGAATCCGCCGAATCAGTTGCAGTTGCCGCCCCAGCGGCGGGTCGCTCCACAGCAGACTCAAGTGCGGCGGTTGTGCGCCACCCAGGCGTTGCCGCGCTTGCAGTCGGCTGATGCGCAACACCAGCGTCGCCGGGCCCTGGGGCTCCTGCAGGCGCCAGTCGAGGCTGGGCAGGTCGAGCAGAATCATCCGCAGATTGCTCGGCAACTTGCCCGGCGCCGGCAGGCTGGCCAGCGGCTGGAACCGCACGTTGTCGGTGGGACGCAGCTCGCTCAGGGCCTGGACGAAGGCTTGCACCCCGGGGCTTTCTTCGGCGCCGGTCAACAGAATATCGGCGGCTTGCACCGCCACGCCGTGCAGCCACGCGGTCAAAAACAGACAGACACCCGCCAGCCAGTGGCCAAGGGTTGGCGTCTTGTTTGGCGTGGCGTAGCGCACCCTAGAACTCCAGCTCGGCGCTGAAGTACAGCACCCGGCGTTCGTCGTAATTGTTGTCGACGAAAGTGGTCGGTTCATTGTCGAGCCGCTGCTGCAGCACGCCGGCCAGTTGCAGTTGTGCCTTGCCCAGCGGGATGCGTTTGGCGATGCGCGTGTCGACGCGCTCGAAGCGGTAGCCGTTGAGCGCGTTGTCGCCGTAATAGAACAGCGCGCTGTTCCAGCCGTGGCCCCAATCACGCAGCCAGCCGGCAGAACCGCTGTTGCGCGAGGTGAATTGCTGATCCAGCGGATTGCTCGCTTCGGCGTCGACGAAAGCGTAAGTGAAGCGCAGGCGATCGATCATGCTCAGGCGCCAGTCGAGCTGGGTTTCGCTGCCGCGAAAGCGTGAGCTGTTGGCGTTGCTGGCGATGTACTGGTTGTTGCGCAGCGGCTCGCTGATCATCCCGGTGATTTCGTCGTAGAACAGCTTCACGTCCACAGCCAGCCCTAGCTCGGCGAAATAGCCGTTGTAGCCCAGTTCGCGCGAGCGCATGTGTTCCTGATCGAGATTGCCCGGGCCACGGGTTTTGACGAAGTAGCGCGCCGAAGACTGGCCATAGGCGGACGGTCGCAGGTTACTCACCTGATAGCTCCAGTTGACGTTGTTCTCGAACATGTCCGGCGAACGGATCGCCTCGGAGTACACCGCGCGCAGGCCATGGCGTGGGTTGATCAGGTAGTTGACGGCGAACCGGGGCGTCAGCGAACTGCCGATCAATTGGGTGTTTTCGAACATGGCGCCACCCTGCAACAGCCAGTGTTCACTGGCGCGCCACTCCAGTTGGCCGAACGCGCGCCAGGTGGTGTCGTCCAGCGTGCCGTTGAAGTAGGTCTCGGAGTCGGCCCGGTCGTAACGATAGTTCAGGCCACTGACCAGTCGCAGGTTGTCGGACAGGCTGAGGGTGTCCTGCAATTCGAGGTCGTAGCGTGATTCGCGGGCGCTTTGATCGATGTCGCCACACAAGGTCTGGCTGGCACCGTTGCGCCACTGATTCAGCACCTGATTGGCGAGGGCCATTTCCTGCGGCGTTCCGGCTTCCGGACCGGGGCCGGTGAAGCGGGTGATGTTGCGCGCCAGGCGTTCGGTGTAGTTCGGGTTGAGTTGCCACAGTTGGGTCAGTTGCGGGCTGAACGACACTTCGGCATCGCAGGCGCGCCACACTTGCTGGCGATCCCAGTGCTGGGCCGAACCTTGTATATAAAGGCTGTGTTCGGGATTGATGTCGAGATTCCAGCGCACCGAGCCGGCGTAATCCTTGGCGACCACGTCGGAATTGTTCCCGGCAGCGGTAATCCCCGAGAACACCGGGTGGTAGGTGTAGGGCCGCTGGTTGCTGCCGTCCTTCGCGTTGATCTGCCAGTCGAGGCTCTGGTTGTCGCTCAGGGTCTGGCTGACGGCGAGGCTGAAGCGGTTCAAGCGGCGGCTGTCACGGTAATCGGCGCCGGTGCGGTCGCTGTCGAAGCCATCGTCTTCCTGGCCGGACAACGACAGACGCAGGTCGCCGCCATTCCACCCCGTGCCCTGGCTGGCATAGAAATCGTTGATGCCGCGCTGGCCTCGGGTGACCTTCAGGCGCGTGCCGTGGCTGTCCGCCGGGTTGCGGGTGATGATGTTGACCACCGCCATCAGCGCGTTGGCGCCGTAGCTGACGGTGTTCGGCCCACGGAAAACCTCGATCCGCTCGATGTCTTCCATGGCCACCGGAATGTCACTCCAGTCCACCGTGGCCAGGCCTGCGCGGTACACCGAGCGGCCATCGATCAGCACCTGCATGCGCCGCGCTTCACTGGCATTGGTCCCGTGATAATTGACCGCCGCCTGATTGCCGCTGATGTTGCCGACCATCATCCCCGGCACCAGCCGCAGCAACTCGCTGATGTCCCGCGCGCCGCTGGCGTTGATCAGCTCACTGTCAAGCACGGTCATGCTCCCCGGCACTTCCGCCGGTGTCTGTTTCAGGCGCGTAGCCGTCAGCACCTGCGGCAGCGTTTCGCTGTCGACAAACAGGTCGTCCGCCTGCAACACCGGGCTGAACAGCAGCGCCAGCAGCAGTGACGAACGCGAGGGGGGAGAGCCAAAAGACACGGCACGGCCTTGATCGCAAAGAATTGGCGCGCATGTTAACCGAGGACAGTGACTTTTCCAGTCACGATGCGGGCATTTTCCTCGGCTTTATTGGTCTTCTTCCTACAAGTGTCGGTAATTGACGCAGGGGCTGGCCGCGCTCCGGCCGCCCCGTATAATGCCGGCATCGCCACTGGTATGGATTAACGGATTGCATATGACTGAACAGCGCCCGATTGCGGTCCTGGGAGGCGGAAGTTTTGGTACCGCCGTGGCCAATCTATTGGCCGAGAACGGCCATCAAGTCCGGCAGTGGATGCGTGACCCCGAGCAGGCCGAGGCCATCCGGGTCAACCGCGAGAATCCGCGTTACCTCAAAGGCATCAAGATTCTGCCGGGAGTGACTGCGGTCACTGACCTGCAGGCCACCCTCGATGCCTGCGAGCTGTGCTTCGTCGCGCTGCCCTCGAGCGCATTGCGCACGGTGCTGGCCGCCCACGCCGAGCGCCTGAGCGGCAAGATGCTGGTCAGCCTGACCAAGGGCATCGAAGCGCACACCTTCAAACTGATGAGCCAGATTCTCGAAGAGATCGCCCCGCAGGCGCGCATCGGTGTGCTGTCCGGGCCGAACCTGGCGCGGGAGATCGCTGAACACGCGCTGACCGCCACCGTGGTCGCCAGCGAAGACGAAGAACTCTGCAAAGCGGTACAGGCTGCGTTGCATGGTCGCACCTTCCGCGTTTACGCCAGTGCTGACCGTTTCGGTGTCGAGCTGGGTGGGGCGTTGAAAAACGTTTACGCGATCATCGCCGGCATGGCGGTGGCGCTGGAGATGGGCGAGAACACCAAGAGCATGCTGATCACTCGCGCCCTGGCCGAGATGACCCGGTTCGCGGTGAACCAGGGTGCCAACCCGATGACCTTCCTCGGTCTGGCCGGGGTCGGTGATCTGATCGTCACCTGCTCGTCGCCGAAGAGCCGCAACTACCAGGTCGGGTTTGCCCTCGGTCAGGGCTTGAGCCTTGATGAAGCGGTGTCGCGTCTGGGCGAAGTCGCCGAAGGCGTGAACACCCTGAAGGTGCTCAAGGCCAAGTCCCAGGAGGTTGGCGTGTACATGCCGCTGGTCGCCGGGCTGCATGCGATTCTGTTTGAAGGACGCACGCTGGAGCAGGTGATCGGTCTACTGATGCGTGCCGAACCGAAAACCGACGTCGACTTTATTTCCACCAGCGGTTTCAACTGATTCAACAGGAAGCGAGCCATGAACGATCCGAAAACCGAAGCCAAGTACGAATCCATTCTCCTGCGGGTGCTGTGGATGATCGTCTACGTGCTGGTCTGGCAAGTGGCGCAGTTCATCCTCGGCGCCGTGGTGCTGGTGCAACTGATCTATCGTTTGATTTACGGCGCGCCGAGCGCCAGCCTGATGAATTTCGGCGATAGCCTGAGCCAGTTCCTCGCGCAGATCGGCCGCTTCGGCAGCTTTCACAGCGACCAGAAACCCTGGCCGTTTGCCGACTGGCCAACCCCGCGTGCCCCGGAAGGCGAAGCACCGCACGCCGTGCCGCCAGCGCCGCATCCGGCCCGCGATGAGGAACCCAAGCTATGAAACTCTGGGTGTTGCGTCACGGCGAGGCGGTGCCTTACGGCTCGTGCCCCGATTCCGAGCGGGCGTTGACCGAGCAGGGTCGCAAAGAGGCCTTGAACAGTGCAGCCCGATTGATCGGTCAGCCACTGACGGCGATCTATGCCAGCCCTTATCTGCGTGCGCAACAGACCGCGCAGATTGTCCGCGAGGCGCTGGGCTTCGAGCCGGAGATTCGTACCGTCGAATGGCTGACCCCGGAGACCGATCCGGACAAGGTCACCGATCAACTGGTGTCGGTGAGCAATGTGCTGCTGGTCAGCCATAACCCGTTGGTGGGCAATCTGTTGAGTTATCTGCAGCACGGCGCCGGGTATCCGCCGGAGAAGGTCGGCACCGCTGGCCTTGCCGAGCTGGAAAGCCCTGAATTGCTGATTGGCTCGATGACCCTCAACAGCCTCAAGCACCCCTGACGCTGATCCTTGTGGGAGCGGGCTTGCTCGCGAATGCGCTGTGTCAGTCACTGTAAATGTCACTGATAGACCGCATTCGCGAGCAAGCCCGCTCCCACAGTGCCCTCATTTTCAGTTGAAATTATTTGTTTGAATTTTCCAACCAAGCACTTGCTTGGTTGACTACGCTTGCTCCAGACCCAAAAAACAGGAGCGAGTCGCATGTCTGCCGCCTTCCGTTTGCCGCTGGACGTGTTCTATGAGCGAGAGGCCCGGCACCCGCGCCAGCGTTTTCTGGTGCAGCCCATCGGCGGCGGGCAGGTCGAGACCCTGACCTGGGCCGATGTCGGTCATCAGGCCCGTTGCGCCGCGCACTGGCTGCGCGCGCGGGAATTACCGCAGGGCAGCCATATCGCGCTGATCTCGAAAAACTGCGCGCACTGGATCATTGCCGATCTGGCGATCTGGATGGCCGGGCACGTCTCGGTGCCGCTGTATCCCAACCTCACCGCCGACTCGGTGAATCAGGTGCTGACGCATTCGCAAAGTGTGCTGGCGTTCATTGGCAAACTCGATGACTGGCCGGGCATGTCCGTCGGTGTGCCGGCGGATTTGCCGACCATCAGCCTGCCGCTGCACCCGCCCGGCGAGTTCGATTTCAGTTGGGATGACCTGCAAAAAAGCTCGCCGATCCAGGACGATCCGCGTCCTGCGGCGGAGCAACTGGCAACCATCATCTACACCTCCGGCACCACCGGGTTGCCCAAAGGCGTGATGCACAGTTTTGCCAATCTGGGGTTCGCCACGACTCGCGGCACGCAACTGTTCGGGCTTGACGAGCAAGACCGGTTGCTGTCGTACCTGCCGCTGTGCCATGTCGCCGAACGCATGTTCGTTGAGCTGGCCTCGATCTACACCGGGCAAACGGTGTTCTTTGCGGAAAGCCTCGACACTTTCATCACCGATCTGCGCCGGGCGCGGCCCACGGCGATGTTTGGCGTGCCGCGCATCTGGACCAAATTCCAGATGGGCGTGTACGGCAAGATTCCGGCCAAGCGTCTGGATTTCCTGCTCGGCCTGCCATTCATTGGCAAGCGGGTCGGGCACAAGGTGCTGGCCGGGCTGGGGCTTGATGCCTTGCGCGTCGCCCTGTCTGGCGCGGCGCCGGTACCACAGACCTTGCTCAGTTGGTATCAGAAACTCGGCCTCGATGTGCTGGAGGTCTATGGCATGACCGAGAGTTGCGGCTACTCGCACATCTGCCTGCCGGGCCAATACAAACAGGGCTGGATCGGCAAACCGTGCCCGGAGGTCGAGGTGCGGATCGACGAGTCCGGCGAGGTGCAGGTGCGCAGTCAGGCGAACATGCTCGGCTATTTCAAGGAGCCGCAGAAAACCGCCGAGACCCTCACCGAGGACGGCTTCCTGCGTACCGGCGACAAGGGCGAGCAGGATGCCGAGGGGCGCTTGCGCCTGACCGGCCGGCTCAAGGAGATCTTCAAGACCAGCAAAGGCAAATATGTGGCCCCGGCGCCGATTGAAAACCGGCTGGCAGTGCACTCACGGATCGAACAGGTCTGTGTGGTCGGCGATGGCCTGAGTGCGCCGCTGGGCTTGTGCGTGCTCTCGACGGTCAATCAGGAGGAGGGGCGGGCCAGCCTGCATTCGAGCCTGGAAAAACTGCTCGAAGAGGTCAACGCCGTGCTCGACAAGCACGAGCGCCTGCGGCGGCTGGTGGTGGTGAAGGACAGTTGGGCGGTGGAAAACGGTTTTCTCACCCCGACCTTGAAGATCAAACGCAATGTCATCGAAGACACCTATGGCGCGCGGTTTGAAGAATGGAGCGCGCGCAACGAGGCGGTGCTGTGGCAGGATTGAGTGACCACCAAAACAACAAAGGAAGCCTGCGATGAGCTTGTGGCGCACCACTCCGAACATCGAGCAGTTGAACGCAATCCAGAAAAACACCATCGGCGAAGTGCTGGATATCCGTTTCGAGTCCTTCGACGAGGAATCGCTGACGGCGAGCATGGTCATCGACCACCGCACCCACCAGCCTTACGGTCTGCTGCACGGCGGCGCCTCGGTGGTGCTGGCGGAAACCGTCGGTTCGATGGCCAGTTATCTGTGCATCGATGCCAGCAAGTTCTACTGCGTGGGGCTGGAGATCAATGCCAACCATTTGCGCGGTTTGCGCAGCGGGCGGGTGACCGCGGTGGCCAAACCGATTCACATCGGTCGCACCACGCATGTCTGGGACATCCGCCTGACCAGCGATGAAGGCAAGGCCAGTTGTGTGTCGCGTTTGACCATGGCGGTGGTGCCATTGGGCGAGCAGCCGCCGGCGCGTTGAGGTCAGATGCGCCATCGCCATGACCGGACTGTCATCATTCCTGGCAGTTACGGTCATTGCTCAGGGCCGCGCTCTTGCGGACAATCAGCGGCATGTTTCCGCTCATGGATAAACCTGCATGTCGCAACCGATCTTTTTCGCCCACGCCAACGGGTTTCCCTCGGGCACCTATGGCAAGTTGTTCGCGGCGCTGGCGCCCGAGTATCGGGTCGCGCATCTGGAACAGCATGCCCATGACCCACGGTTTCCGGCGGACGATAACTGGTACAACCTGGTCGACGAACTGATCCACCATCTGCAGCAGCAGGATCAGCCGGTGTGGGGCGTCGGCCATTCGTTTGGCGGTGTGTTGCACCTGCACGCGGCGTTGCGTTGCCCTGAGCTGTATCGCGGCGTGGTCATGCTCGACTCGCCGGTGCTGACCCGCACAGACCAGTGGGTGATCCGCGCGGCCAAGCGCTTCGGCTTCATCGACAAACTGACCCCGGCCGGACGTACGTTGGGGCGGCGCGAAGAGTTCGCCGATCTCGACACGGCGCGCAGCTATTTTGCCGGCAAGACCCTGTTTCGCGGTTTCGATCCGGAATGCTTCGATGCCTACCTGCAGCACGGGCTGCATACGGTTGGCGACAAGTTGCGTCTGCGCTTTGATCCGGCCACTGAAATCAGCATCTATCGCGGCGTGCCGCACACCAGTCCCGGTCGCACTCGTCAGCTGAAAGTGCCGCTGGCGGTGGTGCGTGGGCACAAGAGTCGGGTGGTCATGCGTCATCACAGCCGATTCGTCGGGCGCCTGCCGCAGGGTGAAGCACTGAGCATGCCGGGCGGGCACATGTTTCCGCTGGAACGTCCGCAAGACACGGCGCGCCTGCTCAAAGAGCTGTTTACGCGCTGGGAGCGCCGCCAACAGAAGGACTGCGCATGAGCCCGACCTTTGAAGAAGTGCGCTTGAGCCTGCCGCATATCGAACTGGCGGCGCACTTGTTCGGCCCCGAGGACGGTCTGCCGGTGATTGCCCTACATGGCTGGCTCGACAACGCCAACAGCTTTGCACGCCTGGCGCCCAAGCTCAAAGGTTTGCGCATCATCGCGCTGGACATGGCCGGGCATGGGCATTCCGGGCATCGACCCAACGGCGCCGGTTATGCGTTGTGGGACTATGCGCACGACGTGTTGCAGGTCGCCGAGCAATTGGGCTGGAAGCGCTTCGGCCTGCTCGGGCATTCGATGGGCGCGATCGTTTCGCTGGTGCTGGCCGGTTCGTTGCCGGAGCGCGTCAGCCACCTGGCGTTGATCGACGGGGTGATTCCTCCTACGGACAAAGGCGAAAATGCTGCCGAGCGCATGGGCATGGCCCTGCAGGCGCAACTGGATCTGCGCGAAAAGCGCAAGCCGGTCTACAACACCCTCGACCGCGCTATCGAAGCACGGATGAAGGGCTTGGTGGCGGTCAGTCGCGAAGCCGCCGAACTGCTGGCGCAACGCGGCCTGATGCCGGTGCCCGGCGGTTATACCTGGCGCACCGACAATCGCCTGACCCTGCCGTCACCGCTGCGCCTGACTCAAGAGCAGGCGATGGCTTTCGTCCAGCGCATCACCTGCCCGGCGCAACTGGTGGTGGCCGCCGACGGCATGCTGGCCAAACATCCGGAGTTGCTGGAGCGTCTACCCTTTAGCCAGGAACAGCTGGCGGGCGGGCATCATTTGCACCTGAACGATGAGTCCGGTGCCGACCTTGTCGCAGACTGTTTCAATCGCTTCTTCGCCATTCCTTGACTTGCACCGGGCAACTGTCGAGGCTGGGCGGGTTGAAATGGGAGACAAACTCGATGGATTTCTATACCGCTGCGCCCCCGACCCGCCAAGCCATGCCGATCCGATGAGCCTGACTATGCGGTCACTCAGTCTGTTGGCGCTGTGCTGGTTCAGTTCCGTTTCGTTCGCCGCCGACGTGCCCGGCAGCCAGGATTTGCAGATCGTGCCGCGTCTGGCCGATGCGCAGATCGTCGACTATCGCCCTCCTGTGGAGCTTGAGCGGATCTATCCGCTGGGCTCGATCCGCAAGATCAGCGGCCAGTTGCGCTTTGACGGCCAGGTCACGGCGCGCGGCCAGACCACTTCGGTCACCTACGAGTTGCCGCCTGAGCATTCCGCCACCGAAGCCTTCACCGCCGCCCGCGAAGCCCTGCAAAAGCAGGACGCCGAGTTGCTGTTCTGGTGCCAGGCCCGCGATTGTGGCGAAAGCAGCCTGTGGGCCAATGAAGTGTTCGGTAACGCCAAGCTGTACGGCGCCGACGAGCAACAGGCCTATCTGCTGTTGCGTCTGGCCGCACCGAAGGACAACACCTTGGTGGCGCTCTACAGCATCACCCGCGGCAATCGCAAAGCCTATCTGCATGTCGAACAGTTCGAAGCGGGCGCACCGTTGGGCGAGCTGCTGCCGACCTCGGCCACGCTGTTGCGACAGCTCAAAAGTAC
Organism: Pseudomonas sp. S3(2024); assembly: GCF_036861315.1. Taxonomy (NCBI): domain Bacteria; kingdom Pseudomonadati; phylum Pseudomonadota; class Gammaproteobacteria; order Pseudomonadales; family Pseudomonadaceae; genus Pseudomonas; species Pseudomonas sp. S3(2024). The sequence continues at coordinate 645,227 of NZ_JAZAQQ010000002.1, forward strand.
CGGTGAACTGGACTTTCCCAAGCTGACCGGCGATCCGGATGACACCTGGTTACGACTGATTTCCCGTGGCTTGAACCTCGACACCACCCAACGCGTGACGATTGCCGGACCCAAGGCCGAGGCCTGGCGTCAGGCGCTGATCGGTCAGGGGGTGCGGGCGGCACGGATGGAGGCGGGGAGCGCCGACGGCTCTGGCCTGCGCATCGATCTGTTGCGGTAAGCTGCATCGGGCGTGCACGCGCGGCGTGTTCGCCTACTCTTTGACCGACTGACTTCTTCGAGACTGTACATGCTCAATAACGATCGGCTGTTGGTGCAAATCCTCCTGCTGGTGCTGTTCGGTGCCAGCCTGTGGGTGATGGCGCCGTTCTGGTCGGCGCTGTTCTGGGGCGCGGTGCTGGCGTTCGCCAGTTGGCCGCTGATGCGTCTGCTGACCCGCTGGCTCAATGGCCGCGAATCACTTGCCGCGGCCATTTTGACCCTGGGCTGGATGTTGCTGGTGGCGGCGCCACTGGTGTGGCTGGGGTTCAACCTGGCGGATCATGTGCGCGACGCCACGGCGTTCATCAAGGATGTGCAGGTCGATGGTCTGCCGGAGGCGCCGGTCTGGCTCGGCAGCGTACCGTTGGTGGGCGAGCGGCTGGTGGGGATCTGGAACAGCATTGATCAGCAGGGCGCAGCGCTGATGGTGTCGATCAAACCGTATCTGGGGCAGGTCGGTAACTGGTTGCTGGCGCGCAGTGCGCAGATCGGCGGCGGGATTCTCGAGCTGACCCTGAGCATTGTCTTTGTGTTCTTTTTCTATCGCGACGGGCCGCGCTTGGCGGCGTTTGTGCACGGTCTGCTGCAGCGCCTGATCGGCGAGCGAGCCGGGTATTACATCGAGCTGGTGGCCGGCACCGTACAGCGGGTGGTCAACGGGGTGATCGGTACGGCGGCGGCGCAGGCGGTTCTGGCGTTGGTCGGGTTCCTGATTGCCGGGGTTCCGGGGGCGCTGGTGCTGGGGATCGTGACCTTTCTGTTGAGTCTGATTCCGATGGGGCCACCGTTGGTGTGGATTCCGGCCACGGCCTGGCTGGCGTGGAAGGGCGAGTACGGGATGGCGGTGTTTCTCGGGATCTGGGGGACGTTCATCATCAGTGGCGTGGATAACGTGTTGAAGCCTTATCTGATCAGCCGCGGGGGGAATCTGCCGTTGGTGATTGTGTTGCTTGGGGTGTTTGGCGGGTTGATTGCGTTTGGGTTTATCGGGTTGTTTATCGGGCCTACGTTGTTGGCGGTGGCTTATAGTTTGTTGACGGATTGGAGCAAGAGTCAGGCTCGGGTTTAGGTTGGACTTGGCGGCCTTAGGGCCGACCAGGTTCCTGGGGGGTTGGGTGAATATCCGTTGCTTCGGGTGCTGCCGCTGACGGTTTCGCTCTTACAGCGACTCCCTTTGGCAAACGCCCCAAAGGAAGCAAAGGTCTTGGCCCCAACGTACGGCCCTCGCCGTGGCTCGGGTTCCTTCGCTGCGGGATTCATCCGGGGGCATCGCCTCCGGTTTGCTTCGCTGCACCTCCTCTCGATGTGTTTGGCTGCGCCAAACGGTCGCTGCGCTCCCACCCCCGGATAAATCCCTCCACTCAGCCTGCCGACGGGGCCGGCACGGCAAGATCAAGAGCTTTCGGCGAGCTGACACTCGGCCATTGAGTGGGGCGGCTTCGCCGCGTACGGTGCATACAGTTCAAAATTGTGGGAGCCAGCCTGCTGGCGATGGAGGCCTTACAGCCGACCAATTTCCAACTGAATGCCTTGAATCCCTGTGGGAGCTGGCTTGCCAGCGATGGCGGCCTTATAGCCGACCAATTTCCAACTGAATAAACCCCATTCCCACTGTGGGAGCGGGCTTGCTCGCGAAGGCGGCCTTATAGCCAACCAATCTCCAACTGAATGCACTCCATCCAACTGTAGGAGCCAGCCTGCTGGCGATGAGGCCTTCTCAACCAACCACTCTCTTCCCGCTGTACCCAAATGACCGTTCCCACACCACTGCATGGAAACGATCACCCATCACGACATAAGGTCAGGTCGCCACATTCAGGTACTTGCCCACCGACGCAGCATTGTCCAGCGAGTACTGTTTGCTCAAGTTGGCAATCATCCGGTTCAGCGCTTCGCTGGTGGTCTGGGTACTGGTGGTCTGTTCTTCGGGCGGGCGTTCCCGACCTGCCTGTAGCGCCGCTTTCAGTTCGTCGCTGCTCACGCCGCCACTGCTGTCGCTGTCCAGTACCTTGAGCAATGCAGCGCTGGTATCAGTGCTAATCGGCGAGGCGCTGTCGCTGCTTTGCAACGCGCTGCTCAGTTCGGTCTCGCTGATGCTGCCGTCGCCATCGGCATCCAGTTGGCTGAACAGTTCGTTGCTGGAGGCTTGTTGCGGCGGCGGTGGCGGTGGTGGGGTGAGGCTGGCGGTGAGTTCGTCCTGGCTGACGGTGCCGTCCTTGTTCTTGTCCAGGGCCGAGAAGATTTGGTTGCTGTCGGCGCTGCTGCCGGCGCTGGTCAGGCCGCTGCTCAGTTCGTCGCTGCTGATGGAGCCATCACCATCGGCGTCGAGGGCGCTGATCAGGGCGTCGGCCAGATCGGTGTTGGGGGCTTGATCCTGCGGTGGCGGTGGGGGCGCCATTGCGGTCATTTCTTCGGCGCTGAGGCTGCCGCTGGCGTCGCTGTCCAGATCACCGAATTGTTTGCGCAGGTTGACCAGCAGGCCATCGTCGGACTTCTGCGACAGCGCACTTTTCAGTTCGTCCTGGTCCACCGCGCCGTCGCCGTTGCTGTCGAGTTTGGCGAACAGCTGCTTTTGCAGTTGTTGGCTGCGGGCGTTCTGGGTGGAGGTGCTGCTGTTGCTGGTATAGCTCGTGTAATTGCTGACGCTACCGATCATGGGCTCACTCCTTGGACTGTAAAACCGGTGGGTGTACCGGCTTGTGCAGACTCAAGGGGCAAGATGTCCTGGGTGTTTTGGCTTTGTACCGGTGGGTATACACGATGGAGTGAACACCACTGAAACCTGTGGGAGCGGGCTTGCTCGCGAAGGCGGCCGATCATTCAACACAGAAGTCGACTGACACACCGCTTTCGCGAGCAAGCCCGCTCCCACGGGGGATAGGTGTGTTTCTCAAGTGCGCGGCAGGCGGATGATTGCGGTCAGGCCGCCCCCCGGGGTTTCTTCCAGATTCAATTGTCCACCCAAACGCTGCGCTGCCTCGCGGGCGATGGTCATGCCCAGGCCGACGCCGCCGGAGTTGCGGTTGCGCGAGCCTTCCAGGCGAAAGAACGGTTCGAACACCGCCTCGCGCTTGTCTTCGGCAATCCCCGGGCCGTGGTCGATCACGCGGATCAGCAATTGCTCGCGTTGATCCTGCAATTCGATGCGCGCCTGCCCCGCATAGCGCAGGGCGTTGTCCATCAGGTTGTTGATGCACGAGCGCAGCGCCATCGGCTGCACTTGCAGCGGTGCGCAATGGCCGCTGACGTCAACGTCGGCGCCCTGATCCTGAGCGTTTTCGCACAGCGATTCGACCAGCGCCTGCACGTCCATCAACTGCAGCGCTTCGCTGGTGCGCTGTTCGTGCAGGTAGGTGAGAGTGGCGTCGAGCATGCCGATCATGTCGTTAAGGTCCTGGCGCATCTGACCTTGCAGTTTTTCGTCGTCGATCTGTTCCAGGCGCAGCTTCAACCGCGACAGCGGAGTGCGCAGGTCGTGGGAGACGGCGCCGAGCATGCGTGCTCGCTGCTGCACCTGTTCACGAATGCGTTGTTGCATCAGGTTGAAAGTGTGCGCCGCCTGTCGTGCCTCACGCGGGCCGGACTCGTCCAGCGGCGGGCTGTCGAGGTTTTCGCTGAGGCGTTCGGCGGCATCGCTCAGGCGCTGGATCGGCCGGCTGAGCAGTTTGGCGCCGTACCACGCAGCGATCATCAGCGAGATGAACTGGAAGGTCAGCGGCACCAGCGGCCCGCCGAACCACGGACGCGGCGGGCGATGGGCGAACCGTGGATCCGGCGGTGGCCGTTGGCCGTCGACGCCCTCGGCAAACTCCGGCGGGGGCGGCGGTGGGGGTGGCCCATAGTGATGAAACCAGGCAAAGGCCAGCAAGTGCGCCAGGACGATCGCCACGAACAGCATGCCAAACAGACGGCCGAACAGCGTGTCGAAGCGCGCTCGCATTAGCCGATGTCTCGCGCGTCGAACAGGTAACCTTCACCGCGCACGGTTTTGATCAACTGCGGGGCTTTCGGGTCGTCGCCGAGTTTTTGCCGCAGGCGCGACACCAGCAAATCGATGCTGCGGTCGAACGCTTCGATCGACCGGCCACGGGCGGCATCCAGCAGTTGTTCGCGGCTGAGTACCCGGCGCGGGCGTTCGATGAAGACCCAGAGCAAGCGGAATTCGGCGTTGGACAGCGGCACCACGAGGCCATCGTCGGCGATCAGCTGGCGCAACACACTGTTCAGGCGCCAGTTGTCGAAGCGGATGTTGGCGCGCTGTTCGGTGCGGTCATCGCGCACACGGCGCAGGATGGTCTGGATCCGCGCCACCAGTTCCCGGGGTTCGAACGGTTTGGCCATGTAGTCATCGGCACCCAGTTCCAGACCGATGATGCGGTCGGTGGGTTCGCAGCGGGCGGTGAGCATCAGGATCGGGATGTCCGATTCGGCGCGCAGCCAGCGGCACAGCGACAGGCCGTCTTCACCGGGCAGCATCAGGTCGAGCACCACCACGTCGAAATGCTCGGCCTGCATCGCCTGACGCATGGCTGCGCCGTCGGTGACGCCGCTGGCGTGGATGTTGAAGCGCGCGAGGTAGTCGATCATCAGCTCGCGGATCGGCACATCGTCATCGACGATCAGCGCACGGATGCTCCAGCGCTTGTCGTCTTTATGCTCATCAGTCACGGTGGTCTGGGTGTTGTGCATGGGGCTGTTCATCTGCCAGTAGGCCGCCAACCACAAAGATGGGCTGCGAGGTGGTGGTTTCAGCATAGGCGTCCTGCCGTGAGGCGGGAAGTGCTGATGTAAGGACGTGTTGCGGCTGGCGAGGCTAGCGCGCACGCTTGTTGGCGGCGTGTCGGTTGTGTATCGGGTTCGACACAATAGCCGCGAGCGCTATGCTGATCACGTTTGCGGCGACGATTTACCGATCATCGGGTGCCGCGCTGGCGCCGCTTCCGCTACAATGCGCGCCGATTTCGACTTGCCTGAGAGCCCATCCATGTCCGCCTGCCAGACTCCTATCATCGTCGCCCTGGATTTCCCCACCCGTGACGCCGCACTGAAGCTGGCCGACCAGTTGGACCCGAAACTGTGCCGGGTCAAAGTGGGCAAGGAACTGTTCACCAGTTGCGCCGCGGAAATCGTCGGCACCCTGCGTGACAAAGGCTTCGAGGTGTTCCTCGACCTGAAATTCCACGACATTCCCAACACCACCGCGATGGCCGTGAAAGCCGCTGCCGAGATGGGCGTGTGGATGGTCAATGTGCATTGCTCCGGTGGCCTGCGCATGATGGCGGCCTGCCGTGAAGAGCTTTCCAAGCGCAGCGGCCCGCAGCCGTTGCTGATCGGTGTGACCGTGCTGACCAGCATGGAGCGCGAGGATCTGGCCGGTATCGGTCTGGACATCGAGCCGCAGGAGCAGGTGCTGCGTCTGGCTGCGCTGGCCGAGAAGGCCGGGATGGACGGTCTGGTGTGCTCGGCGCTGGAAGCCACCGCACTGAAGTCGGCGCACCCGTCGCTGCAACTGGTGACCCCGGGGATTCGTCCGGCGGGCAGTGCGCAAGATGACCAGCGCCGTATCCTGACCCCGCGTCAGGCGCTGGATGCCGGTTCCGATTATCTGGTGATCGGCCGTCCGATCAGCCAGGCGGCGGATCCGGCCAAGGCACTGGCGTCGGTCGTGGCCGAACTGGCCTGATCAAACACGCAAGATCCAATAATGTGGGAGCGGGCTTGCTCGCGAATGCGGTGGTTCAGTCGAAATTGATATCGACTGACCCGGCCTCTTCGCGAGCAAGCCCGCTCCCACAGTGGTTTTAGGGGGTTGTCGCGTTAAGTTTCAGATTTTCAGCACCAACTTGCCGAAATTCTCCCCGCTGAACAATTTCATCAGCGTCTCCGGAAAGGTCTCCAGACCTTCAACGATGTCTTCCTTGCTCTTGAGCTGCCCCTTGGCCATCCAGCCGGCCATTTCCTGCGCGGCACCGGCGTACTGCGCGGCATAGTCCATCACCACAAAGCCTTCCATGCGCGCACGATTGACCAGCAGTGACAGGTAGTTGGCCGGGCCTTTGACCGCTTCCTTGTTGTTGTACTGGCTGATGGCGCCGCAGATCACCACCCGGGCTTTCGGCGCCAGACGGCTGAGCACAGCGTCGAGGATCTCGCCGCCGACGTTATCGAAATACACATCAACGCCTTTCGGGCACTCACGCTTGAGCCCGGCCAGTACATCTTCGTGCTTGTAGTCGATGGCACCGTCGAAGCCCAGCTCATCGATCAGGTATTTGCACTTGTCGGCGCCCCCGGCGATGCCCACCACCCGGCAGCCTTTGATTTTGGCGATCTGCCCGGCAATGCTGCCCACCGCCCCGGCAGCCCCGGACAGCACCACCGTGTCGCCAGCCTTCGGGGCGCCGACGTCGAGCAGCGCGAAATAGGCGGTCATGCCGGTCATGCCCAGCGCGGACAGATACACTGGCAGCGGCGCCAGTTTCGGATCGACCTTGTAGAAACCTCTGGGCTCGCCAAGGAAATAATCCTGCACGCCGAGGGCACCGTTGACGTAGTCGCCGACTGCAAAGCCCGGGTTGTTCGAGGCAATGACCTGACCTACGCCCAAGGCGCGCATGACTTCACAAATCGCCACCGGCGGAATGTAGGACTTGCCCTCGTTCATCCAGCCGCGCATGGCCGGGTCGAGGGACAGGTATTGGTTTTTCACCAGGATCTGGCCTGCGCCCGGTTCGCCGACCGGGACTTCCTGATAAGTGAAGGTCTCACGGGTCGCAGCCCCCACCGGGCGTTTGGCGAGGAGGAACTGGCGATTGGTCTGGCTGGTCATGGCAGGCACTCGAACTGAATGAAGCCTAGTTGATAGACCCTCGAGGCCAATGCCGCAAGGTTGGCTGATGCGGCGAATGCGCAATGATCCAGTGCAGTGATAGTCCCACGGCAGCTTTTATCACTGCGACGGATGAAGGCATAAACAGCCTTCTGATAGTGCTGACTCGGGACGGGCCCCGGTGACTATGCTGCGAGTCTGCAAATCCCTCCTGCATCTCTCCCTTCGAGGACATAACAATGAGCATGACGTTTTCCGGCCAAGTGGTCGTAGTCACCGGAGCGGCCAACGGTATCGGCCGGGCGACCGCCCAGGCGTTCGCCGCCGAAGGTTTGAAAGTGGTGGTGGCCGACCTGGACACGGCAGGGGGCGAAGGCACCGTGGCGCTGATTCGTACAGCCGGCGGCGAAGCGACCTTCGTACGCTGCAACGTTACCGTCGAAAGCGAAGTGAAGAATCTGATGGACGAGGTGATCAATACCTACGGTCGTCTGGACTACGCCTTCAACAATGCCGGGATCGAAATCGAGCAAGGCAAACTGGCCGACGGCTCGATGGACGAGTTCGACGCGATCATGGGCGTCAACGTCAAAGGTGTGTGGTTGTGCATGAAGTACCAGTTGCCGTTGTTGCTCGCTCAGGGCGGCGGGGCGATCGTCAACACCGCGTCGGTGGCGGGGCTTGGTGCGGCGCCGAAGATGAGCATTTATGCGGCGTCGAAACACGCGGTGATCGGCCTGACCAAGTCGGCGGCGATCGAATACGCGAAGAAGAAAATCCGCGTCAACGCCGTGTGCCCGGCGGTGATCGATACCGACATGTTCCGTCGCGCTTACGAGGCTGACCCGAAGAAAGGCGAATTCGCCAACGCGATGCACCCAGTGGGGCGCATCGGCAAGGTCGAGGAAATCGCCAGCGCCGTGCTGTATCTGTGCAGCGATGGCGCGGCGTTTACCACCGGTCATTCCTTGGCCGTGGATGGCGGCGTCACGGCTTTCTGACGCCGAGTGGCAAGACTCTGGAACCCGCCTCAGTGCGGGTTTTCCTGTTGCTGGGCGCCCGTTCCGTTAAACCGCTAAACAATGTGTATCAAACGGTTAGAACGGCTGCTTTTGACGGCGTTGTCGCACAGCCTGAGCGACGCGGCTGTGATTTACTGCCGCCAGCAAAATGGACAGGAGTTTGCGTGCTCATGGAATTGAGAATTGACCGACAGGCAATGGTGCCGGTCGTACAGCAGATTGTTGATGGCATGACTGAGTGGATCTCGCGAAGCGGTGTGGCGCCGAGCACGCGTTTGCCCTCCGTCAGGCAGATTGCGCGCTCCAATCTGCTGAGTCAGTCGTGTGTGGCCGAAGCCTGCGAACGGCTGGTGGCGCAAGGCGTTCTGGCCCCGCGTCAGGGCGCCGGGTTCATGGTGGCCGCGCAGGGCCGTGGGGTGATCGGGATTGACTGCGGGCAGGCACACAGCGGGTTGAAACTCGGCGAGGGAGGCTTGCCGCAGAGCTGGCGTGAATCCGACGACCTGAGTTATGCGATCCGTCAGGTGGCCCGTACCGACATGGCGAGTCTGTTCAATTACAGCAGCCCGCTGGGGCTGCCGGCTTTACGCGAGCAGATCGTCAAACGCCTCAGGCTGATCGGCGTCGAGGCTCTGGATGAACAGGTGCTGACGACCTCCGGTGCGAGCCAGGCGCTTGATCTGCTCGCGCGCACATTGTTGAAGGCCGGTGACTGCGTTGTCGTCGAAACCCCGGGCTATGCGCCGCTGTTCGAGCTGTTGCGCCTGTACGGCGTGCAGTTGCTGGAAGTGCGCCGCACGCCGAGCGGGCCGGATCCCCAGGCGCTGGAAGCACTGTTGCGGCAGTTCCGGCCGGTCGCGATCTTCATCAACAGTCACCACCACAATCCCACCGGCTCTTGCCTGACACTTGGCGTTGCCCAACAGATCCTGCGGTTGTGCAACGCTCACGATGTGCGAGTGATCGAGGACGATGTCTACGCCGACCTGCACAATGGCAATGGCACACGCCTGGCGGCACTCGATGAGCGAGTGATCTATGTCGGCAGCTTTTCCAAGACACTGAGCAGCTCGCTGCGCGTCGGGTTTGTGTACGCCGAGCCAGCGCTGATTGCGCGGCTGGGGCGAATCAAGATGATCAGTAGCATGGGCGCTTCGAGTTTCAATGAGGCGGTGCTGACCACTCTTCTGGCCAATGGCGCCTATCGCAAAATGGTCCAGCGCCAGCGTCAACGGTTGAATACCGATCGGGTCGCCGCGTTGCAGGCGCTGGAGGACGCCGACTGGGAGGTTTTCGGTAAGCCGTGTGGCGGCCTGTTCATCTGGGCCCGTGCCCCGCTGGGCGATACTGGCCGCTTGCACAGTCAGGCGCAGTGCAATGGTGTCAGCCTTTGCGACCCGGGGGCCTTCAGTCCGAGTGGCGAACCCAGTGAGTGGCAGCGGATCAACGTGGCCTATGCCTGTGATCCCAGGGCCCGGCAGTTTTTTCGCAGTACCGGTGTGAATCGACCTCAAGCGTTCTGAAAACGACGCGTGCGTAGCTTTTTGCCATTATTCCGTCGCCAGAGACTTGTGCTGCTCCATGGCCGTTGCGAATCTTCGGCAACAGACTTTGGCAGGGGACTACGCGCAATGATTTCCGCCGTGCAAGGACGTTTTGCCAACCTCGGTATGGCGAAGAAACTGGGTATCGGGTTCGTGCTGGTGCTGCTGTTGACTGCGCTGGTGGCTGCCATTGGTGTCTGGTCCCTGCAGACCATCAGTCAGCGCTTCGATGGGCTGAAGCAGATGTCGTCGCTCAACAGTGCACTGCTCAAGGTGCGGCTGCTGGAGCAGGACTATGCGCTGCACAGCAACCCGAAAACCGTCGATGCCTTGCACGAAGGCGTAGACGGTTTGCTGGCCCAGGCCGCGCAACTCAAGGCGCAATCCCCGGCCAACGTGGCGGTGATGAGCGATGTCGAACAGGCATTGGGCGCTTATCGCAAGGCTTTCGATGAGTTTGTCTCGCTGACCCAGGCCAAGGATCTGGCGCTGGAAATGGCCAGTTGGTCGGTGTCCAGCGTGGCCAATAACCTGGACGTATTGCAGGCCGGTCTGGCCGATGATGGCGCGTATACCTTGAAGGACACCGAAGGCAAGGACGGCGCACAGTTCATCGAACAGGCCAGCCAGGTCAGCCAGGTGTCGCGGCTGATGTTGCAGGCGATGAACGAGGCGCGGGTTCGTCTCGACCAGAGCCGCAAGGGCGATGCCGAGAGTGCCGGTAAGGGCAATATCGAGCAGGCCGCCCAGGCGCAGGCTCAGGCCGAGCAGTTGAAGACCACGGTCAAGGATGAGGGCTATCTGACGGTACTCAATGAAGTGTCCGGGCACATCGCCGGTTTCAACGACAAGCTCGCCGAGTACACCGGCCTGCTGGCCCAGGAAAAAACCGTCTACGAACAGTTGCACCAGCGTGCGGCGCAGGTGATGGAGCGTGTGGATCAGGCGTATGGCGCCGAGGACGGCGCGATGCAGGCGGAATTGAAGAAGAACTCGGTGTTGATCATCGGTTCTTCGGCGCTGGCATTGCTGGTCGGGCTGATTGCCGCGTGGCTCATCACCCGTTTGATTGTCACGCCGTTGCGCAGCGTGATGCGGGTCGCACAGCAGATTGCGGCGGGGGATTTGAGTGCGAGGATAGAGGTCACTCGTCGTGATGAAATCGGGCAACTGATGCTGGCGATGCAGCAGATGGGCACCGGGCTGAGCACGATCGTCAGCGGTTTGCAGGCGGGCATCGAGCAGTTGGCCAGTTCCGCGCAATCGCTGTCGGCGGTAACCGAGCAGACCAACCTTGAGGTCAACAGCCAGAAGGAAGAGACCGAGCAAGTGGCCACGGCCATGAACCAGATGACCGCCACCGTGCATGACGTGGCGCGCAATGCCGAGGAGGCCGCGCTGGCCGCACAAACGGCGGATGCCAAGGTCGAGAGCGGGCAGCAGGTGGTGCGCCAGAGCATGGTGCGGATCGAGCAACTGGCGGATTCGGCGACATCAGCCAGTTCGAGCATCGAAAGCCTCAGTGCGCAGATCCAGAACATCGGTACGGTGCTGGATGTGATCAAGAGCGTTGCCGAGCAGACCAATCTGCTGGCGCTCAACGCCGCGATCGAGGCGGCGCGGGCCGGGGAACAGGGCAGGGGCTTTGCGGTGGTGGCTGATGAGGTTCGCGCGTTGGCGCGGCGTACGCAGCAATCGACCGAGGAGATCGAGCGGCTGGTCAGTGCGTTGCGTTCGGCGGCGCATTCGTCGGTGCAGCAGATTCAGAGCAGTGGTGACTTGGTGAAGCTGGCGGTCAGTGATGCGCTGCAGACCGAGAGTGCGCTGGGCAGTATTGCGGCGGCGGTTTCGTTGATTCAGCAGATGAATCAGCAGATTGCGGCGGCGGCGGAGGAGCAGAGTTCGGTGGCTGAGGAGATCAATCGCAGTGTGACGAGTATTCGTGCGAGTGCGGATCAGTCTTCGATGGCGATGCGGGGGAATGCGGTTTCGAGTGTTGAGCTGGCGCGGTTGGGAGGGGAGCTCAAGGGGATGGTTGGGCATTTTCGGCTTTGACTTGGCGGCCTCTGGGCCGACCAGGTTCTTGGGGTTTTGGGTGAATATCCGTTGCTGCGGTAACGGCTTCTTATGGTTCCGCTCTTACAGCGGCTCACTTTTCCAGACGCCGAAAAGTAAGCAAAAGGCTTGGCCCCGGCGTTCGGCCCTCGCTTAGGCTCGGGTTCCTTCGCTCCGGGATTCATCCGGGCGCATCGCCTCCGGTTTGCTTCGCTGCACCTGCTCTCGATGTGTTTGGCTGCGCCAAACGGTCGCTGCGCTCCCACCCCCGGATGAACCCCTCCACTCAGCCTGCCGACGGGGCCGGCACGGCAAGATCAAGAGCTTTCGGCGAGCTGACACTCGGCCATTTGAGTGGGGAAGAGCGAAGCGGTGCACTATCTCGCTCTTCTGTAGGAGTGAGCCTGCTCGCGAAGGCGGCCTGACAGCCGACAAGTTTTCTAACTCACTCACCCTATCCCACTGTGGGAGCTGGCTTGCCAGCGATGGCGGCCTGACAGCCGACCAGTCTCCAACTGAATAAACTCATGCCCACTGTGGGAGCGGGCTTGCTCGCGAAGGCGGCCTTACTGCCAACCAATCTCTAACTGAATGTTCGCAATGGCAGTCAGCCCATCACCCACAAAAAAGCCACCTCCCGGTGGCTTCTCTCAACTCTCGACCATCAGTCGTAAATCACTTTCTTCTTCCAGTCCGCATCGGCTTCGACTTCTTTGAGGCCTTCGGTCAACTGGTTGACTTCGCCTTCAACCGGAGCAATCTTGTCCATGACCTGGGCATTGGCACGGGCCAGGAGTTTTTCCAGGTATTGCAGTTGTTCCGAGTACATCTGCGGGTCTTGCTGTTTGCGCAGGTATTGCACGCCGCGTTCGAAGGCGAGGCGGGCCTGGCCGGGTTGGTTTTGTTGCAGGGATTGTTGGCCGAGGTTGTTGAAGAATTCGATGTGCAGCAGGACCAGGATGTGGCGGACTTCCTTGATCCAGTGTTTGGCTTCGTTCGGTGGCAGGAAGCCGTCATGGGCGGCGCGGGTGATCTGGCCGTGCAGGGCTTCGAGCAGGAAGCGGACGTCCTTGGCTTTGGCTTCGGTCAGGATCGGTGCCGGCGGGTTGTTGACCGGGATCGATTCGCCTTGGGCCACCAGTGCGCTGAGTTCGGTGATCCGTGCCTTGGTCGTGGCGCTGGTTTTTTCCAGGTTCAGCAGGCGCTGGCAGACGTTCAGCTCCAGACGGGTCAGCAGCAGCTTGAGTGCCGGGGTCATGAACTGGCCGGGGAAGGTTTCGGTCAGCTCACCGCAGCGGCGCAGGCGGTCGTTGAGTTCGACTTTGGTGCGGGCCTTCTCCAGTTTGTTGTTTTCCACCACATGGTTCATGTAGCCAATGGCGATCAGAATTGCGATCCCGGCTATGACTAGCAGGGTGATCATGAGTGGTGTCACCGGTAAGACCTCTTTATAGGGTTCGCATGCGAGTGTAGTGGCTGGACATTCAGGCGCCCAGCGCCGCTCGACGAGTTGATTCAGCAGCTTCTGTCTATATCGGCTGCACACTGCTTATATGAATGCTGGCGCAAGGTGCGCAGATTGCCATCATTGTGTTGCGGACTATAACGCCTTGGCGAGTGGCGGAATATAGGCGTCAATCGTCGGGCGACGGAAAAGCCCGAATGCTCCCGTAAAGCAGGTCGAAGTCATTGATTTAAATAAATTTATATTCGGGGGTTGACGACCTCTCAAACCATCCATAGAATGCGCGCCACTTGCAGCGTAAAGCACACAGCGAAACGCGGCAGGGAGTGAATGTTGTAGCGTGTCCCCTTCGTCTAGTGGCCTAGGACACCGCCCTTTCACGGCGGTAACAGGGGTTCGAGTCCCCTAGGGGACGCCAATGCGGGAATAGCTCAGTTGGTAGAGCACGACCTTGCCAAGGTCGGGGTCGCGAGTTCGAGTCTCGTTTCCCGCTCCAATTTTAAACAGCACTGCTCTAGGGCGGGGCTGAGTGAAACCAGAACCAAGTCTTCGGATGCGGGTCTGGACACCGAAACACACACCATGTGTTCCGGGTAGCGTGTCCCCTTCGTCTAGTGGCCTAGGACACCGCCCTTTCACGGCGGTAACAGGGGTTCGAGTCCCCTAGGGGACGCCATTTGCGGGAATAGCTCAGTTGGTAGAGCACGACCTTGCCAAGGTCGGGGTCGCGAGTTCGAGTCTCGTTTCCCGCTCCAAATTCTAAAAGCGCCGCTCAGTGAGCGGCGTTTTTATTAGTGAAAGTTGTAGCCTGTCCCCTTCGTCTAGTGGCCTAGGACACCGCCCTTTCACGGCGGTAACAGGGGTTCGAGTCCCCTAGGGGACGCCATTGCGGGAATAGCTCAGTTGGTAGAGCACGACCTTGCCAAGGTCGGGGTCGCGAGTTCGAGTCTCGTTTCCCGCTCCAATTTCACAAAAACGCCGATCAGTGATGATCGGCGTTTTTGTTTGTGCAGCATTCAGCGCGCAACAAAAAAGGACCTTCGGGTCCTTTTTTGTTTTCACGTCAGGCCCGCTGAATCACGGGCCCATGCCTTATCAGAGCTTCGGTAGCTGGCCGACACGGCCCATCATCTCAGTAACGATCTGCAGATCCAGCAGGAACTGGTCAACCGTCTTGAACTCGCCATCGGTATGCCCGGTGTATTTCACTTCAGGCCGGGCCAGGCCGAATTGCACGCCGTTCGGCAGTTCATGCACTGAGGTCGCGCCGGCAGACGTGCCGAACTCGTGCTTCATGCCAAGGTTTTCAGTGGCCACAGCCAGCAGGGCTTTGACCCATTCGCCTTCCGGATTGCGGTACATCGGCTCGGCGATCGAGTAGGTGAAGTCCACGGCAACGTGGGTTTTCTTGCTCCAGGCCGCCAGCTTGTCAGCGATTTGCTTCTTCAGCACTTCTGGCGATTTGCCCTTCGGCACACGCAGGTTGACTGCCAGTTTGAAGGCTTTGTCGTCCACGCCAACGTAGGTCAGCGAGGTGGTCAACGGGCCCATGAACGAATCTGAGAAGCCCACGCCGAGTTTTTTCCCGAGGTAATCCAGGCCCCAGTTGGTGGACGCATAGCGTGCAGCGTCGGTGATCTGGTTGTGCTTGAGCGCCACCTCGCCGTCGAGGCTGTTGATGAAGTCGAGCATCCGCGCGACCGGGTTGACGCCGGACTCTGGCTCGGAGGAGTGCGCTGACACGCCGGTAACGCTCAGCTTGACGTCTTTGCCGTCAACCTTGGCTGCGACTTGGAAGTCACCACCGTGTTTTTTCGCGTATTCGCTGCCGGCTTTCTGCAGACTCGCAGCCAGTTGCTCAGGCTTGTCGGTGACGAGTGTCGCCACCGAGACCGATGGAATCTGGTTGGTTGCCAGGCCGCCGGTCATCGAGATGATTTCTGCGCCGCTGCCTTCAGCCTTGCGCAGCGGGAAGTTGGCCATGACCGTGCCGTAGCCTTTCTCGGCGATAACCACCGGGTAGCCACCGTCCAGCGCCATGTTGTAGTTCGGTGTCGGGTTGTGTTCGAAGTAATACGGGATCGCGTCGCCGGTGGTTTCTTCAGTGGTGTCCACCAGCAGTTTGAAGTTGCGTGCCAGCGGCAGCTTTTCTTCCTTGATCACTTTCATCGCGTACATCGCGACGACGATGCCGTTCTTGTCGTCCTCGGTGCCGCGACCGTACATGCGGTCGCCGATCAGCGTGACTTTGAACGGGTCGAGTTTGGTGCCGTCCTTCAGCACCCAGTTTTCCGGGGTGACCGGCACCACGTCGGCGTGCGCGTGAATGCCCACGACTTCGTCGCCGCTGCCGTCGAGGGAAATTTCATAGACGCGGTTGTCGACGTTGCGGAACTTCAGGTTGAACGATTCGGCGAGGTTCTTGATCTTTTCGGCGATCTTGATGAACTCCGGATTGTCGTGCTGGGCCACGCCTTCTTTCTGGAAGGTCGGGATTTCAACCAGTTCGCGCAGGGTTTCCAAGGCGGCTTTGCCGTACTTGGCGCGGGTGTAGATGCCCAGCAGGCGGTAGATCTCGTTCTGCTGTTCCGCGCTCGGGGTCTTGTTGTCGAGAAAGGCGTTGATCGCCGGGCCGAGGTTGTCGGTTTTACCCAGGTCGCTCTTGCCTACGGCACCCAGAAACTGACGGAAGTCGGTGAGGCTCGCCTCATCGAAACTCTTGAGAATGGCTGCGCTCTGTTGCGGAGTGATGTTGGCCTGCGCGGGCAGGGTGAACGCAGAAAAGCTGGCCAGGATCAGGCTGGTAGCGGCCAGTCGCTTGAGAGAAAAATTCATTGCGGTGGGCATTCCTTTGCAGGCAGTTGAGTGGAAGTGTTTGAAAGTTGAAACAAATCTTTTCCAAACTAACACCGCGAAGGTGTTGAAGGGGAGCCCCTGAAGTGGGATCCGTCGCACAGAAATGCAAAAGCGGCGCACAAACGAAAAAAGCCCGAGCAGTGTGCAACTGACCGGGCCTTGTCTTTGGGTGTCGTTTTTACATCGACAGCACCAGCCTGCCGGCGAACAGAATCAGGATCACGCCCATGCTGCGCTCGAACCAATGGCCCATGCGCATGAACAGGGTGCGTACCCGGCTGCTGGAGAAAAACAGCGCGACGATCACGAACCACAGCGCATTGACGAAGCACATCCACACCCCGTACAGCGCCTGAATATTCAGCGGGGTGCTGGCGCTGATGATCGTGGTGAAGATCGCCAGGAAGAACAGCGTGGCCTTGGGGTTGGTGGCATTGGTCAGAAAACCGGTGCTGAACGCCTTGAACAGCGACTGCTCGACCAGCGGTTCGTCAGCGCTTTTTTCGCCTTCGAGCGTGGTCTTCGGTTTACTGCGGATCAGGCTGATGCCGAGGTAAAAGATGTATGCGCCACCGATCACCTTGGCCACCGTCAGCAACCACGGCGTGGTGTGCATCAGGGCGCCAACGCCGAGCAAGGTGTAGAGAACGTGCACGGAAATGCCGGTGCCGATGCCCAGTGCGGTGCAGATGCCCACCAGTCGGCCGAAGCGCACGCTTTGGCGAATGGTCACGGCAAAGTCCGGGCCGGGAGCGACCACGGCCAGAAAGTGAATGGTGGCCAGCGCCAGAAATTCGCCCAGGTAGTTCGATAACATCTCAGCTCCAGAAGGTCAGGGGTGAAGCATTGCCGCGATAGCCGACAAAGAACGAAAGGCTCAAGCGCGGATCCGCCACGCCCGGGGTCACCGAGTGCATGCAGCGCGAATTGAACATGATGAAATCGCCCGGCTCAGGCCGCACTTCCAGGGTCGGTGGGCCGAGCAGCGCCGGGTCGATGCCGTAACTGTCGCCACGCATCTGGTCGAACTGATCCGGGGTGATGTCGTCGTCCCACATCTGCAGTGCGCCGCCCTCGGTCGGCATGTTCAAGTAGACGTTACAGGCGAACTGCGCCTCCAGGCTGCGGGCCTGAAAGCTGTCCGGGGCGTCCTTGGCGAAAATGTCGTGGTGGGCAAGGAAGCACACACCGGGTTTGACCACCCGCGACAGGCCGACATACATCTTGCGGCCATAGAGGTTTTCCAGATGCGCGCCGGCCGGCCACGACTCGTCGAGCATGCAGCGCAGGGTGTCGACCGGCGAGGAATAGGGCGCACAGCGCTCGCGCAGTTCGGCGATGTTGCGGGTGGCGCGCTCGAAGTAGTCCTCGATCAGCAGCGGCTGGTTTTCCGCCTCGTAAAACGCCATGCCGATCCGGCCGATGCTCGGCGCGTTGATGTAGCCCTCAAAGCCCGGTGCAAGAATCTTGTCGCCAATCTCGATCGCCAGCGGCTCGGGCAAGAAGCCTTTGACGCGGATGGCGAGGACTTCTTCGTTGGCCAGTTTTTTTATGCACGTCTCATCGAGACGCTCGACGTCTAGCATCATTGTTTTTAGGTCCATCTATCGATAGTCAACGGAACCGACGAGTGCGGTTCCCCCGGCGTCGGACGCTGCGCAGAGCAGCGCCCGAGAAGCTTAATCCACGCTGTAGTGGACGGATAACGTGCCTTTCTTCTGCGAAAGCGAGGCGATCGTGACTGTGCCCAAATCCTTCAGGCTGCGTACATGGGTGCCACCGCAGCCATAGGCCGGCAGCTCGCCAAAACCGATTTCCCGCGCGCCTTCGCGCAGTGAGGTCAGGCGCGGCAGATCGTGTTCGATCCACTGACGGATACCGTGTTGAACGGTTGGCGCGTCGACTTCCTGAGCGGCATCGCCCGGCTTGAATTGCACCCGGCCTTCGTCTGGCCAGTGGTGTGCCTTGATCGGCGTCCAGCCCATGGCCTGCACGAAATGCCCGATCAGGTGCCCGGCCGAATGCATGCGGGTGTTGTAGCGGCGACGTTGTTCATCCACATGAATACAGGTCATGCCGGGTTTTACCGGACGATCGACGTAATGCACTATCCGGTCAGGTTCCTGCACCACGCGCAGCACCTGGCTTTCGCCGATCATGCCGGTGTCACAAGGCTGACCACCGCCTTGCGGATGAAACAACGTGGCGCGCAGCACCACGGCAAATTCGTTCTCGTGGGGCGTGCAGTCGAGGACTTCCACATTAGCCTTGAGGTCATCACTATGGAAAAAGAGGCGAAGCGTCATATTCCATGCCCTTATTAAAGTGTCTGTTTTTATTATATGAATCGTGCAATAACGTGATAATCCGTTCAAACATCAAAGGACTTGTGCGCTGTGAGCATTAATCTTCCGCTGCCACTGCTCGGTGAAATGGCGATCTTCGTCAAGGTCGTGGAGACCGGCAGTTTTTCCGAGGCGGCCCGCCAGTTGGGCTCGTCGCCGTCGGCGATCAGTCGCAGCATTTCCCGGCTGGAAAAGGCCCTGGCCACGCGTTTGCTGCAGCGCACTACGCGCAAACTGCGCTTGAGTGACGGTGGCGAGGAAGTGTTCAAGCGCTGTCAGGAGATGGTCAGCGCCGCCAAATCGGTGATGGAGATCAGTGGGCAGTTCACCCACGAGGCGGAAGGGCTGGTGCGGGTCAGTGTGCCGAAAGCGGTCGGGCGTTTCGTGATTCATCCGCACATGCCTGAGTTTCTGCGGCGTTATCCGAAAGTCGATGTCGAGTTGCTGCTGGAAGACCGCCAGGTTGATTTGATTGACGATCATGTCGACCTGGCGATTCGTATCACTGATCGACCGCCGGCCGGGCTGGTCGGACGGCAGTTGCTGACCATCGACCATTTGCTCTGCGCCACCCCGCAATACCTGGCCGAACACGGCACGCCGACCCACCCGCATGACTTGCTCAATCACAGCTGCATCTATCTGGGGGAAACCCCAAGCGATGCACGCTGGAAATTCAAGAAGGGCAGTAAAGCGGTGACCGTCGGCGTACGTGGCCGCTATGCCGCCAACCATACCGGCGTGCGGCTCGGGGCAGTGTTGCAGCACATTGGTATTGGCAGCTTGCCGTACTTCACCGCGCGTTATGCGCTTGAGCAGAAGTTGATCGTGCAGGTGTTGCCGGAGTGGACGTTCCTCGCTTCCTACCACGGTGGTCTGTGGTTGCTGCATTCGCCCACGCGTTATCTGCCGCCGAAGCTACGGGTGTTCATCGACTATCTGGTGGAGTGCCTGGAAAAGGAGCCGACGTTGAGCAAGCCGGGCAAGGCGGGGGCGCCGAATAATCTGGCGATGGCCTACGAGCTGCCCGAAAGCGAAGGATTGTTGTAAACGCCGAACAATAAAAAGGCCCGCATGAATCACCATGCGGGCCTTTTCTCAACCGGGCAGAAAATCAGTGCTTGCTGTCCTGAGCAGACATCGCCAGCAACTGTTTTTCCTGATTCCAGTCGAACGGTTCGTCGTTCTGTTCGGCCTCGTAGCGACGTTCTTCCAGTGCCTGATACAGGTCGATTTCTTCATCGGACAGGTAGTGCAGGCAGTCGCCGGCAAAGAACCACAGCAGATCCCGTGGAATCAGGTGGGCAATTTGCGGATAACGGGTAATCACTTGGGTCAGGATGTCCTGGCCCAGGTACTGGCTTTCGATCGGATCGATCGGCAGGGACGCCAGCAGTTCGTCAAAGCGCTCCAGGAACAAGGCATGGCTTTCTTCGGGAACCTGTTCGGCCTCACCTACGGCGACCAGGATACTGCGCAGATGGTCGAGCAAAACCAGATGATCGGCAACGACGTTGGACACGAGATAAGTCCTCAAGAGCAAAACGGGCGCGGGAGTATAAAGCTCTCGTGCCCGTTTTTCACAAATAAACAGCTACACGGTCGTCGGCATCAGCGGACTTTGCCCTCAGCCTGTTTCAGTTCTTCCTTGTCGAAATCATCGACGTCGATCACCTTGCGCCGCGCCGCTTCGGCATCGCGCAGGGTCTGTGCTTCCTGCGGTTGCAACACCCCGGCCTCCAGTGCGGCGTCGATGGCGTGTTCGCCAGCCACCGGTTTGACCTGACCGCTCTTGAGCGAGGTGTGCAGTTTTTTGTGCAGCGGTTGGGCGGCATTCAGCAAATCGCTGGCGTGTTGCAGGGCACCGACGGCATCGTCGACGGACTGCGGGCGATAGCAGCCGGCGAGCAGTTCTTCGAGGGTCGGATCGCCTTTGGCACGACCGATCACCGCTGCCACTTCGGCGCCGAGCTTGTCCGACGGGCCTTTGTGGCGACGGCCGAACGGGAACACGATCACCCGCAGCAGGCAGCCAAATACTTTGTTCGGGAAGTTGCTCAGCAGCTCATCCAGCGCCCGTTCCGACTGGCCGAGGCTTTCTTCCATGGCCCAGCGGAACAGCGGCTCCATATGCGCCGGCGAATCCAGATCGTGATAACGCTTGAGCGCAGCGGAGGCCAGATACAGGTTGCTCAACACATCGCCAAGACGTGCGGACAGGCGTTCCCGGCGCTTCAGTTCGCCACCCAGCAGCATCATGCTGAAGTCGGCCAGCATGGCAAATGCCGCTGCCTGCCGATTGAGTGCGCGGAAGTAGCCCTGACTGATCCTGTCCCCGGGTGCATGTTCGAAGTGGCCGAAGCCCAGGTTCAGCACCAGGGTGCTGGCGGCGTTGCCGACGGCAAAACCGATGTGCTTGAGCAGCAGGCCATCGAATTCTTTCAATGCCTGTTCCTTGTCCTCACGGCCGGCGAGGGCCATTTCCTTGAGGACGAACGGATGGCAACGAATGGCGCCCTGACCGAAGATCATCAGGTTGCGCGAGAGGATGTTCGCGCCTTCCACGGTGATGAAGATCGGCGCGCCGTTCCAGCTGCGCCCGAGGTAGTTGTTCGGCCCCATGATGATCGCCTTGCCGCCGTGCACGTCCATGGCGTGGGTGATGCACTCGCGGCCGCGTTCGGTCAGGTGATACTTGAGGATCGCCGACAGCACCGATGGTTTCTCGCCCAGATCCACCGCGTTGGCGGTGAGCATGCGCGCGGCGTCCATCATCCAGGCGTTGCCGCCGATGCGTGCCATGGCTTCCTGAATGCCTTCGAAGGCCGACAGCGGGACGTTGAACTGCTCACGTATCTGCGCGTATTGACCGGTCACCAGACTGGTGAATTTGGCCGCGCCAGTGCCGACTGCCGGCAGCGAAATCGAACGCCCGACCGACAGGCAGTTCATCAGCATCATCCAGCCCTTGCCGAGCATGTCCTGGCCGCCGATGAGGTAGTCCAGCGGGATGAACACGTCTTTGCCCGAGTTCGGGCCGTTCATGAACGCGGCACCCAGTGGCAGGTGACGACGGCCGATTTCCACACCCGGTGTATCGGTGGGGATCAGCGCCAGACTGATGCCGAGATCTTCCTTGTCGCCCAGCAGATGCTCCGGGTCATAGGCTTTGAAGGCCAGACCGAGCAGGGTCGCGACCGGGCCGAGAGTGATGTAGCGTTTTTCCCAGTTCAGGCGCAGACCGATGACTTCCTGGCCTTCCCATTCACCTTTGCAGATGATCCCGGTGTCCGGCATGGCGCCGGCATCGGAACCGGCCAGTGGGCCGGTGAGGGCGAAGCACGGAATGTCGTCGCCACGGGCCAGCCGCGGCAGGTAGTGGTTGCGTTGCTCATCGGTGCCGTAATGCAGCAGCAGTTCGGCCGGGCCGAGGGAGTTGGGCACCATCACGGTGGAGGCGAGGTCGCCGCTGCGGGTCGCGAGTTTCATCGCCACTTGCGAGTGGGCATAGGCCGAAAAGCCCTTGCCGCCGAATTCCTTGGGAATGATCAGGGCGAAGAAACCGTGTTCCTTGATGTGGCTCCAGGCTTCGGGCGGCAGGTCCATCGACTGGCCGATCTGCCAGTCAGTGACCATCGCGCAGAGTTCTTCGGTGGGGCCGTCGATAAAGGCCTGTTCCTCTTCGGTCAGTTGCACTTTCGGGTAGGACAACAACTTGTCCCAGTCCGGACGGCCGCTGAACAGCTCACCGTCCCACCACACGGTACCGGCATCGATCGCATCGCGTTCGGTCTGCGACATCGGCGGCAGGGTTTTCTGGAACCAGTTGAACAGCGGCGCGGTGAAGTGTTTGCGGCGCAGGTCAGGCAGCAGCAGCGGCGCGGCAACCGCCGCGAGCACCACCCAAAATACCAGCAGCAGCCAGCCCGGGGCATGGCTGAAAATGCCCATCGCCAGCAGGTATACGGCGACGATACCCAACGCGGGCAGGGGGGCGATGCGGCGGTGGGCGAGATACGCCACACCGACGATCAGAACCAGTATCCACAACAACAGCATATGTAATCCTCCGTGAACCAAGGCAAACCGACCCTTCAGAGCGTAGACGGCATCTGTAAAACGGGGTGGTCAGAACATGGTGATTGAACTCGTGGGAAACCCCGGATGGTTTTCGTAGGTTCGGTGGGCAACACCCGTGGGAAATCGTTCGCCGCTCCCGCGTCTTCGCGTGCATGTTTGGCCGAAACGTCGTTATCTCTGTGCTTGAGCTGTCGCTAGACTCGGGGCTTACCCAGGAGAACATCGTCATGCGCGAGTATCTGAGCCCCGGCCGCTTCATCGATAGTGACCACCCGGCGGTGGTGGAGTTCGCCGAACAACAGCGTGGTGCCAGCCGCGACCCGCTCGCGCAGGCGATCAGTCTCTATTACGCCGTGCGCGAAGCGGTGCGCTACAACCCTTATACCTTCAGCCTCGACCCACAGACCCTGTGCGGCAGTCATGCGCTGGCGGCCGGGGAAAGTTATTGCGTGCCCAAGGCCACATTGCTGGCCGGGTGCGCACGGCATTGCGGCATTCCCGCACGCATCGGTCTGGCCGACGTCAAGAATCACCTGTCGACCCCGCGTTTGCTGGAGTTGTTGCGCAGCGATGTGTTCGCCATGCACGGTTACACCGAGCTGTTCCTCAACGAGCGCTGGGTCAAAGCCACGCCGGCCTTCAATCAGCAACTGTGCGAACTGTTCAACGTCGCACCGTTGGACTTTGACGGGATCAATGACAGCGTTTTCCACCCGTACAACCGTGACGGCGCGCTGCTGATGGAGTATCTGGTCGATCACGGCCAGTTCACCGATGTGCCGGAGCAGTTCTTTTTCGAACACCTGGAAAAGTGCTACCCGCATCTGTTCGGCGAACATCAGGCGAAGGTCTTGGGCGATATGCAGAGTGATTTGAGTCGGGTCTGATCCGGCGTATGCTGCCTGCCCACGCATTGGAAAAGAGGCGGTCATGCTGAAGATCTGGGGACGGAAAAACTCATCGAATGTCAGGAAGCCACTGTGGGCCGCCGAGGAACTGGGCCTGGCCTACGAGGCGATTGACGCCGGTGGCGCCTTCGGTGTGGTCGACACGCCTGAATACCGGGCGATGAACCCGAACGGCCGGGTACCGGTGATCGAGGATGACGGCTTCGTGCTGTGGGAATCGAATGCCATCGTGCGTTACCTGCTGGCCAGGCATGCACCGAACAGCGCCTGGTATCCGGCAGACCTGCAAGCCCGGGCCATCGCGGACAAGTGGATGGATTGGACCACCTCGAGTTTTGCCGGGCCGTTCCGCACCGTGTTCTGGGGCGTATTGCGTACCCCAGCGGACCAGCAGGACTGGCCGGCGATCAACGCCGCAATCAAGGAATGCACCGCGCTGCTGGCCATGGCCGATCAGGCCCTCGCCAGCCAGCCGTACCTGTCCGGCAGCGAAATCGGCATGGGCGACATTCCGCTGGGCAGTTTCATTTATGCCTGGTTCGAGATGCCCATCGAACGCGCCGCGCAGCCGCATCTGGAAGCGTGGTATGCACGGTTGAAGCAGCGTCCGGCTTATCAAAAAGCAGTCATGACCGCGTTGACTTGATAATAACTATCGACACTCTTGACTGTACTTGTGTGGCGGCGGCAAGCACCATTGCGCTCATGCGCCGTGGTTGTTTTGTTCGCCGCCCGGCCCAATCTTTCCTTTTCTTCCCTTCTTGGTGCGTAAATCCGATATGAGTTCCGCTCTGTCCATCCGGCAGCTAACCAAAACCTACGGCAACGGGTTCCAGGCCTTGAGTGGTATCGATCTGGACGTCGCCGAAGGTGACTTTTTCGCCTTGCTCGGCCCCAACGGCGCCGGCAAATCCACGACCATCGGCATTCTCTCGACCCTGGTCAACAAGACCAGCGGCACGGTGAATATCTTCGGTCATGACCTGGACAAGAACCCCGCCGCGCTCAAGCGCTCGATCGGTGTGGTGCCCCAGGAATTCAACTTCAACCAGTTCGAAAAGACTTTCGACATCGTCGTGACCCAGGCCGGTTACTACGGCATCCCGGCGAAGATCGCCAAGGAACGCGCCGAGCAGTACCTGACCCAGCTCGGCCTGTGGGACAAGCGCGATGTGCCGTCGCGTTCGCTGTCCGGCGGCATGAAACGCCGACTGATGATTGCCCGTGCCCTGGTGCATGAGCCGCGCCTGCTGATCCTCGATGAGCCGACCGCTGGCGTCGACATCGAACTGCGTCGCTCGATGTGGACGTTCCTCACCGAGCTGAACCAGAAAGGCATCACCATCATCCTCACCACGCACTATCTGGAAGAGGCTGAGCAGCTGTGCCGCAACATCGGCATCATCGACCACGGCACCATTGTCGAGAACACCAGCATGAAACAGCTGCTGGGCCAGCTGCACGTCGAAACCTTCCTGCTCGACCTGAAAAACGACTTGCACGCCGCGCCGCAACTGATCGGCTATCCCGCTCGGTTGCTCGACGGCCATACCCTGGAGGTCCAGGTCGACAAATCCATGGGCATCACCGCGCTGTTCACCCAATTGGCGCAGCAGAATATTGAAGTGCTGAGCCTGCGTAACAAAACCAATCGCCTCGAGGAGCTGTTCGTGTCTCTGGTAGAGAAGAATCTGTCGAAGGTGGCGGTATGAGTTCCGAGTTCCGCCCCAACCTCGTCGCCCTCCAGACCATCGTTTATCGCGAGGTCAAACGCTTCACGCGGATCTGGCCGCAGACCCTGCTGCCGCCGGCGATCACCATGGTTCTGTACTTCGTGATCTTCGGTAACCTGATCGGCAAGCAGATTGGCGGCATGGGTGGCTTCAGTTACATGGAGTACATCGTGCCGGGGCTGATCATGATGTCGGTGATCACCAACTCCTACGGCAACGTGGTCTCGAGTTTCTTCGGCAGCAAGTTCCAGCGTTCCATCGAGGAACTGATGGTCTCGCCGGTGTCGCCGCACACGATTCTGATCGGCTTCACCATTGGCGGCGTGCTGCGTGGCTTGATGGTCGGGGTCATCGTGACCATCCTGTCGTTGTTCTTCACTCATCTGCAGGTGCATCACCTCGGCGTGACCATCCTTGTGGTGGTGCTGACCGCGACGATCTTCTCGCTGCTGGGCTTCATCAACGCGGTGTTTGCGCGCAACTTCGATGACATCTCGATCATCCCGACGTTTGTGCTGACGCCGCTGACTTACCTCGGTGGCGTGTTCTACTCGATCACCTTGCTGCCGCCGTTCTGGCAGACCGTGTCGCTGGCCAACCCGGTGCTGCACATGGTCAACGCCTTCCGTTACGGCATTCTTGGCGTATCGGATATCCGCATCGGCATCGCGATCACCTTCATGCTGGTGGCGACGGTGGTGTTGTACCTCGGTTGTGCGCGGTTGCTGGTGAGTGGGCGCGGGATGCGGACCTGATCCGAAACCGCGTCGCTGCCATCGCGAGCAGGCTCACTCCTACAGAAGGGCGCGTTCCTATGTAGGAGTGAGCCTGCTCGCGATGGGGCCTATTCAGACGCTACAAAAAACGGCCTCCACTGCGGAGGCCGTTTTGCATTCAAGGCTTGCGGCTTTTCTTGCGCCGCGCCCATTGCCGCGCCACCCACCAGCGCCAATACAGCATGACCGTGAAGTAGGCGAGGATGCCGAGTAGCAGCCCGCATACCACCGATCCCAGCAGAAACGGCTGCCACATGGTCGACAACTCTCCGCTGATCCATTCCCAGGTCAACGAATCGGGCAGGGTGCGGGCGGGCACACTCATTAACCAGGCCCCGGTCTGGTACGTGCAGAAAAATACCGCCGGCATGGTGATCGGGTTGGTCAGCCAGACCAGGCTGACGGCAATCGGCATGTTGCCGCGCACAGTGATTGCCAGTGCCGCCGCCACCAGCATCTGCGCCGGAATCGGCAGGAACGCCGCGAACAGGCCGACGGCCATCGCCCGGGCCACCGAGTGCCGATTGAGGTGCCAGAGGTTCGGGTCATGCAGCAACTTGCCGAGAAAGCGTAAGGATTTGTGTTCCCTGATGCTCGTCGGATCGGGCATGTAACGTTTGAATAAGCGCCGGGGCATAAGGCTTCTCGGTCGGTTAAGGCGGCAAGTATGTCTGGATTCTACGAAGCGCCCATTCAGACTTTGTGACAATTGTTGACGACGACCCGCCCTCATACCAGCTACGCCTAATGCACGAACTCTCAAGGACGGGCTTATGCGCACAGGGATGATGGCGCTGGCAGTCGGTCTGCTGGTTCCGGTTTTTTTGCCGGTTTTACCGCCGGTCGGGTTGATGATGTTGTTGCCGTTGGTGGGACTGATGTTGCTGCCGTTTCGCAGCTATCCCCTGGCGTTTCTGCTGTTCGGTTTCACCTGGGCGTGCGTCAGTGCGCAATGGGCATTGAATGATCGTCTGCCCGCAGTGCTTGATGGCGAAACCCGTTGGGTTGAGGGGCGGGTGGTAGGTTTGCCGCAAAACAGCGAGGGCGTGGTGCGTTTCGAGTTAGCCGATGCTCGTTCGCGCCACGAGAAATTGCCGTCGTTGATGCGTCTGGCGTGGTACGCCGGACCGCCGCTCAACAGCGGCGAGCGCTGGCGCCTGGCGGTGAAGCTCAGGCGCCCCGGTGGTTTGCTCAATCCCGACGCCTTCGATTACGAAGCCTGGCTGTTGGCGCAACGCATCGGCGCGACCGGCACGATCAAGGATGGTCAGCGCCTGGCCGAGGCAAACTGGGCATGGCGCGACAGCATTCGTCAGCGCTTGATGGCAGTCGATGCCCAAGGCCGGGGCGGTGCATTGGCGGCGCTAGTGCTCGGCGACGGCTCCGGGCTCAGTCGCGAGGATTGGCAGATCCTGCAGGACACCGGCACCGTGCATCTGCTGGTGATTTCCGGTCAACACATCGGGATGTTGGCGGCGGTCATCTATCTGTTGGTCGCCGGGCTGGCGCGCTACGGCTGGTGGCCGCTGCGCTGGCCATGGCTGCCATGGGCCTGCGGCCTGGCGTTTGCCGCGGCGCTTGGTTACGGCTTGCTCGCCGGGTTTGACGTGCCGGTGCAACGGGCCTGCGTGATGGTCGGGCTGGTGTTGTTGTGGCGCCTGCGCTTTCGCCATCTCGGCGCGTGGTGGCCGCTGTTGCTGGCATTCGATGCGTTGCTGTTGCTCGACCCGTTAGCCAGTTTGCGTCCGGGTTTGTGGCTGTCGTTCGCCGCGGTGGGGATTTTGATTTTCACCTTCGGCGGGCGACTCGGTGCGTGGAAATGGTGGCAGACCTGGACCCGCGCGCAATGGCTGATTGCGCTGGGTCTGTGCCCGCTGTTGCTGGCGCTGAACCTGCCGATCAGCCTCAGCGGGCCATTGGCAAATCTGCTCGCGGTGCCGTGGGTCAGTCTGCTGGTGCTGCCACCGGCGCTGCTCGGCACGCTGTTGTTGCCGGTGCCTTACGTCGGTGCAGGCTTGTTGTGGCTGGCCGGTGGTTTGATCGACTGGCTGTTTCGTGGCTTGTCGCTGATCGCCGGGGCTTGGCCGGCGTGGATCTCGCCGTCGTTGCCGTGGTGGGTTTTGCTGCTCGGCAGTCTCGGCGCCTTGCTGTTGCTGTTGCCGCGCGGGGTGCCATTGCGACCGTTGGGCTGGCCGTTGCTGTTGATTCTGCTGGCGCCGCCTCGCGAGCGGGTGGCCGAGGGCCAGGCCGATGTCTGGCAGCTCGATGTCGGTCAGGGCCTGGCGATCCTGATCCGCACCCGCCATCACGCGTTGCTCTACGACGCCGGTCCACGCTTCGGCGATTTCGATCTGGGGGAGCGGGTGGTGCTGCCGGCGCTGCACAAACTGGGGGTCGAGCGCATTGATTTGATGCTGCTCAGTCATGCCGACGCCGACCATGCCGGTGGTGCGTTGGCAGTATCGCGGGGCTTGAAAGTGACGCGGGTGATCAGCGGCGATCCGCCGGGGCTACCCGCCATCCTGCAGGCCGAGGCCTGTGAAAGTGGACGTCAATGGCAGTGGGACGGGGTCAGTTTTCAGCTGTGGCAATGGTCGGCGGCCCATGACAGCAATCAGCGCTCCTGTGTGTTACAGATCGATGCCAATGGCGAGCGGCTGCTGCTGACCGGCGATATCGACACGGCTGCCGAACGGGTTTTGCTGGAAAGTCCGTTGGCGCTGCCGACGCACTGGCTGCAAGCGCCGCACCATGGCAGCCGCAGTTCCTCTTCGATGGCTTTGCTGCGGGCATTACGTCCGCATTCGGTGCTGATCTCCCGGGGGCAGGGCAATTCGTTCGGTCATCCGCACCCGCTGGTGCTCGCGCGTTATCGCCAGCAAGGGCTGCGCATCTACGACAGCGCGCAGCACGGCGCCATTCAACTGCGCCTGGGCAGCTTTCAGGCACCGAGGCTGATGCGTCAACAACGGCGTTTCTGGCGTTGAAACACCATTGATCGCGGGATCGCCGAATGTGGCATCAGGTCGTCGGGGCAGCGGGTCTTAATCGCGAACCGGTATGGTAAAGTGGCGCACTTTTTCGAGGGGACTGTCACTGTGTGGGAATTGGTCAAATCCGGCGGCTGGATGATGTTGCCGATCATTCTGAGTTCCATCGCGGCCATGGCGATTGTCGCCGAGCGCCTGTGGACCCTGCGCGCCAGCCGCGTCACCCCCGAGCATCTGCTCGGTCAGGTCTGGGTCTGGATCAAGGACAAGCAGCTCAATAAAGAAAAGCTCAAGGAATTGCGCGCCAACTCGCCGCTGGGTGAAATCCTCGCCGCGGGCCTGGCCAACTCCAAGCATGGTCGCGAGATCATGAAGGAATGCATCGAAGAAGCCGCCGCGCGGGTGATTCACGAGCTCGAACGCTACGTCAACGCGCTGGGCACGATTGCCGCCATGTCGCCGTTGCTGGGCCTGTTGGGCACGGTACTGGGCATGATCGACATTTTCAGCGCCTTCACCGGTTCCGGCATGACCACCAACGCCTCGGTCCTGGCCGGCGGTATTTCCAAGGCACTGATCACCACTGCGGCGGGCCTGATGGTCGGTATTCCGTCGGTGTTCTTCCACCGTTTCCTGCAACGCCGCATCGATGAGCTGGTGGTGGGCATGGAGCAGGAAGCGATCAAACTGGTCGAAGTGGTGCAGGGCGACCGTGACGTCGATCTGGCCGGGGACAAAGCGTGAAATTCCGTCGCAAACCCCGGGAAACGATCGACATCAACCTCGCGTCGCTGATCGACGTGGTGTTCATCCTGTTGCTGTTTTTCGTCGTGACCACCACCTTCACCCGCGAAACCCAGTTGCGCGTCGATCTGCCGGAATCGGTCAGCGGATCCCCCGCCGAAGACCAGCAGCTTAAGCAACTGGACGTCGCGATCAGCGCCGAAGGCGTGTTTTCGGTGAACAACAAGGTTTTGCCGAAGAATGACCTGGCGACGCTGATGGAAGCCATGCAGAAAGAAGCCAACGGTGACACCAACATGCCGTTGTCGATCAGCGCCGACGGCAAGACCCAACACCAATCGGTGATCACCGCCATGGACGCGGCCGGCAAGCTCGGTTTCAGCCATCTGCGCATGACCACGGTCGAGGCGGCGCCCAAATCCTGATGAGCCTGTCCGATCGTTTGCTCGCCGCGTGGTATCAGGGGCATCCGGCCCTGACGCTGCTGCGGCCGCTGGAAATGCTCTACCGCCGCGTGGTGGTCAACAAGCGTCAGCGCTTTCTCGACGGTGACGGCCAGATCTATCAGCCACCGGTGCCGTTGATCGTGGTCGGCAACATCACCGTCGGCGGCACCGGCAAGACACCGATGATCCTGTGGCTGATCGAGCATTGCCGACGCGCCGGTCTGCGGGTTGGTGTGGTCAGTCGTGGATATGGCGCCAAACCGCCGCAACTGCCGTGGCGGGTCACCGCCGAGCAGAGCGCCGACGTCGCCGGCGATGAACCGCTGTTGATCGTGCAGCGCACCGGCGTACCGCTGATGATCGACCCTGATCGCAGCGCAGCGGTCAAAGCCTTGCTCGCCAGTGAGCCGCTGGACCTGATCCTCTCCGATGATGGCATGCAGCATTACCGCTTGGCGCGAGATCTGGAGCTGGTGCTGATCGACGCCGCCCGTGGTTTGGGCAACAAGCGCTGCCTGCCGGCCGGTCCGTTGCGCGAGCCGATCGAGCGCCTGCAAAGCGTCGATGGCGTGCTGTTCAACGGTGCCACTGCGGATCGTGAAGACGGCTTCGCCTTTCACCTGCAACCGACCGCACTAGTCAATCTGCGCAGCGGCGAGCGTAAGCCGCTCGGTCATTTTGCGCCCGGTCAATCGGTGCACGCGGTGGCCGGGATCGGCAATCCGCAACGTTTTTTCAATACCCTCGAAGCGCTAGACTGGCGAGCAGTCCCCCATGCGTTTGCCGACCACGCAGAATACAGCGTGCAGGCCTTGAATTTCACACCGTCATTGCCGTTGGTGATGACCGAAAAGGACGCGGTGAAGTGCCGTGCCTTCGCAGCAGACGACTGGTGGTATCTGGCGGTCGATGCCGTGCCGTCACCGGCCTTCGTGGCCTGGTTCGACACCCAATTGATGCGCCTGTTGCCCGATCGTCTTTTGCCTTAACTCTTTATCCAGGGAATGTTCATGGACACCAAATTGCTCGACATCCTCGCGTGCCCGATCTGCAAAGGCCCGCTCAAGCTCAGCGCCGACAAGACCGAACTGATCAGCAAGGGCGCCGGCCTGGCCTATCCGATCCGCGACGGCATCCCGGTGATGCTCGAAAGCGAAGCGCGCACCCTGACCACTGACGAGCGTCTGGATAAATGACCACTGCTTTCACCGTTGTCATCCCGTCGCGTTACGCCTCGACCCGCCTGCCAGGCAAACCGCTGCTGGATATCGCCGGCAAGCCGATGATCCAGCATGTCTGGGAGCAGGCGAGCAAAAGCAGCGCCAGCCGTGTGGTGGTCGCGACCGACGATGCGCGCATCGTCGAGGCCTGCAAAGTGTTCGGCGCGGAAGTAGTGCTGACCCGTGAAGATCACAATTCCGGGACTGACCGCCTGGCGGAAGTCGCGGCGAAGCTGGGTCTTGCGCCGGACGCGATCGTGGTTAACGTGCAGGGTGATGAGCCGTTGATCCCGCCGAGCGTGATCGATCAGGTCGCGGCCAACCTCGCCGCCCACACCGAAGCGCGCATGGCCACCCTGGCCGAGCCGATCGAAGACGTCGAAACCCTGTTCAATCCGAACGTGGTCAAGGTCGTCAGCGACCTCAATGGTCTGGCGCTGACCTTCAGCCGCGCCACCTTGCCGTGGGCCCGCGATGCCTTCGCCAAGAGCCGCGACGTGTTGCCGGAAGGCGTGCCGTACCGTCGCCACATTGGCATTTACGCCTACCGCGCCGGGTTCCTTCAGGACTTCGTGAGCTGGGGCCCGTGCTGGCTGGAAAACACTGAATCCCTCGAACAACTGCGTGCCCTGTGGCATGGCGTGCGGATTCATGTCGCCGATGCGTTGATCGCGCCGCCGACCGGGGTCGACACCGTTGAAGACCTCGAGCGCGTTCGTCGCCTGCTGGAGGCCTGATGCGCGTTCTGTTCGTGTGCCTGGGCAACATCTGCCGTTCGCCCACCGCTGAAGGCGTGTTGCGTCACAAACTGCGCGCAGCGGGGCTGGCGGATCAGGTCGAAGTGGCCTCCGCCGGCACCGGTGACTGGCACGTCGGCAATCCGCCGGACAAGCGCAGCCAGGCTGCAGCCAAAGTGCGTGGTTATGACCTGTCGGCGCAACGCGCGCAGCAGGTCAGTCGTGCCGATTTCGCCAGTTACGACCTGATTCTGGCCATGGACAACAGCAACCTGCGCAACCTCAAGGCGCTGCAACCGTCCACCGGCAAGGCCGAGCTGGACCTGTTCCTGCGCCGTTATGCCGGTGTGGTCGATGAAGTGCCGGATCCGTACTACGACGGCGATCAGGGTTTCGAGCAGGTACTGGATCTGATTGAAGCAGCCTGTGACCAACTGTTGATCGAAGTGAAGGGCCGGTTATGAGTTTGCAGCTTCAATCACAGGTTTCGCTGAAACCGTTCAACAGTTTCGGCGTCGACGTTCGCGCGCAGTTGTTCGCCGAGGCCCACAGCGATGCCGACGTGCGCGAAGCCTTGGCCTATGCAACTGCCCATGACCTGCCATTGCTGGTGATCGGCGGCGGCAGCAACCTGCTGCTGACTGCTGATATCCCCGCGCTGGTGCTGCGCATGGCCAGCCGTGGCATTCGGCTGATCAGCGATGACGGCAGCCGCGTGGTGATCGAGGCTGAAGCCGGTGAGCCATGGCACCCGTTCGTGCAGCACACGCTGGCGCTGGGTTTTTCCGGTCTGGAAAACCTCAGCCTGATCCCCGGCACCGTGGGCGCGGCACCGATGCAGAACATCGGCGCCTACGGCGTCGAGATCAAGGATGTGTTCGCCGGGCTGACCGCGCTGGATCGCCAGACCGGCGAGCTGCGCGACTTCAGCCTGGAAGAATGCAACTTCGCCTACCGCGACAGCCTGTTCAAGCAGCAGCCGGGGCGTTGGCTGATCCTGCGGGTGCGCTTCAAGCTTGATCGGGTCGCCCATCTGCATCTGGAGTACGGCCCGGTGCGTCAGCGCCTGACCGAGCAAGGCATTGATCACCCGACACCCAGCGACGTCAGCCGCGCGATCTGCAGTATTCGCAGCGAAAAACTGCCGGATCCGGCGGTGCTCGGCAATGCTGGCAGTTTCTTCAAGAATCCGCTGGTATCAGCGGCGCTGGTCGAACAGATCAAGGCGCAACACCCGGATCTGGTGGCCTATGCGCAAGCAGACGGGCAGATGAAACTGGCCGCCGGCTGGCTGATCGAGCGCGCTGGCTGGAAAGGTTTCCGCGAGGCCGATGCCGGCGTGCATAAATTGCAGGCGCTGGTGCTGGTCAACTACGGCACCGCGACCGGTCTGCAATTGCTGGAGCTGGCGCAACGCATCCAGAAAGATATTGCCGAACGTTTCAATGTCGAACTGGAAATGGAGCCGAACCGCTATTGAGGCTACGCTTCAGGTCGGTATCCAAAGCCCTGCACTGAACAAAAAGTGCAGGGCTTTTTTGTTAACGGTGGGTTAACTTAGCCAGCTAACGATAACCGTCATTTGCTCCACCAAAGGCCCGGTGCAGACGTTCGCGTCGGCACAAGAGAGCCTGTGCCAACCACATATAAGTCAGCGATGATCCTGTGGCGAGGGAGCTTGCTCCCGCTGGGGCGCGTAGCGGCCCCGCTTTCAAGAAGGGCCTGCTCCGCAGTCCAGCGGGAGCAAGCACCCTCGCCACAGGCTCAGTGTTCGGCTTCACTGATGTGTATTGGCCCATTAGCCTGAGTCGATCTGCGTGAACCACCGCCAGTTCTGCTCGACCCCATAACCACCAAGAATATGCGGGCGTGCCCATGATTACCCTGAAACTCAATGGCCAGGATCACCCACTGGATGTCACCGAAGACATGCCGCTACTGTGGGCAATCCGTGATGTCGCCGGATACAACGGCACCAAATTCGGCTGCGGCATGGGCCTGTGCGGTGCCTGCACCATTCATATCGACGGCTTGCCGGCGCGCAGTTGCATCACGCCGATCGGCTCGGTGGTCGGGCAGAACGTCAGCACCATCGACAATCTGCACGCCGATCCGGTCGGGCAAGTGGTGCAGCAAGCCTGGCTCGACAGCGCGGTGGCGCAGTGTGGTTTCTGTCAGGGTGGGCAGATCATGTCTGCCACGGCGTTGCTTAAAACCAATCCGAACCCGAGCGACGAACAGATTGAAGAGGCCATGGTCGGCAACATTTGCCGTTGCGGCACCTACAACCGGATCAAGACCGCGATCCGTCAGGCCTCCACTCACCTGAAGGAGGCCAAGGCATGAGCCGCTTGCCGAATGATTTCGCCCTGAGCAATCTCAGCCGTCGCGGTTTTCTCAAAGGCGTTGGCGCGACTGGCGCGTTGGTACTGGCCGCGAGTTGGGGCTGGCAGGATGCACTGGCTGAAGACGCGCCGAAGAAGTTCGGTGCCGACGGCATGCCCAACGGCTGGATCGACGATCCCAAGGTCTACGTCAGCATCGCAGCGGATGGCACGGTCACCGTGGTCTGCAACCGCTCGGAAATGGGCCAGGGTGTGCGCACCAGCCTGACCATGGTGGTCGCTGATGAACTGGACGCCGATTGGGCCAAGGTCAAAGTCCGGCAAGCGCCGGGTGACGAAGTACGTTTCGGCAACCAGGACACTGATGGTTCGCGCAGCATGCGTCACTGGTATGAGCCGATGCGTCGTTGCGGCGCGGCGGCCCGGACCATGCTGGAACAAGCCGCCGCCGCGCAATGGCAGGTGCCGGTGGGCGAGTGCCAGGCGCAGTTGCACAAAGTCCTGCATAAACCGTCCGGTCGCGAGCTGGGTTACGGCGAACTTGCCGCTGCCGCCAGTGCGCTGACAGTGCCGGCCCGTGACAGCCTGCGCCTCAAGCAGCCGTCAGAGTTCCGCTACATCGGCAAGGAAGGCACCAAAGCCATCGACGGTGCCGATATCGTCAACGGGCGCGCGGTGTACGGCGCGGACGTGCATTTCGACGGCATGCTCTACGCCACCATCGCCCGTCCGGCGGTGTACGGCGGCAAGGTCAAGTCGCTGGATGACAGCGCTGCGCTGAAGGTTCCGGGTGTGCTGAAGGTCATGCAGATCGAGAGCCATCCGCTGCCTTCGGAATTCCAGCCGCTGGGCGGCGTAGCGGTGATTGCCAGCAATACCTGGGCGGCGATCAAGGGCCGCGAGGCGCTGAAGATCGAATGGGACGACGGCCCCAATGCCAGTTATGACTCGATCGCTTATCGCAAGGAACTGGAAGCGGCGTCGCGCAAACCCGGCAAAGTGGTGCGCAACACTGGCGATATCGACAAAGCCTTGAGCGGCGCCGCCAGCAGCCTCGAAGCGTCCTATTATCTGCCGCATCTGGCCCAGGCACCGATGGAGCCGATGGTCGCCATCGCGCGCTACGACAAAGGTGTGTGTGAAGCGTGGGCGCCGAGTCAGGCGCCGCAGGTGACTCGCGAACGCATCGCCGAGCGCCTCGGGCTGCCGTTCGACAATGTCACCTTCAACGTCACGCTGCTGGGCGGCGGTTTCGGCCGTAAATCGAAGCCGGATTTCGTCGTCGAAGCAGCGATCCTTGCCAAGGAGTTCCCCGGTAAAGCCGTGCGGGTGCAATGGACCCGCGAGGATGACATCCACAACTCGTATTTCCACACGGTGTCCGCCGAGTATTTGAAAGCCGCTGTCGGCAAGGACGGCATGCCCTCCGGCTGGCTGCATCGCACAGTGGCGCCGAGCATTACGGCGCTGTTCGCCCCGGGCATGAACCATGAAGCGGCGTTCGAACTGGGCATGGGTTTCACCAATATGGCTTACGCGATTCCCAGCGTGCGCCTGGAAAACCCCGAAGCCACGGTGCATACCCGCGTCGGCTGGTATCGCTCGGTGTCGAACATTCCTCACGGTTTTGCGATTCAGAGTTTCGTCGACGAACTGGCGCACAAGGCTGGCGTCGATCCGCTCAAGTACCAGATCAAGTTGCTGGGCCCGGATCGGCAGATCGACCCGCGCACCCTGAGCGAGGAGTGGAATTACGGCGAATCCCCCGAGCGCTACCCGATCGACACCGGGCGCATGCGCACGGTACTGGAAACCGCGGCCAAGGCTGCCGGCTGGGGGCGCCAATTGCCCAAGGGCCGAGGCCTCGGTCTGGCGGTGCATTACAGCTTCGTCACCTATGTGGCGGCGGTGATCGAAGTCGAGGTCAAGGACGACGGTACGCTGATCGTGCACAAGGCTGACATCGCTGTTGATTGCGGGCCGCAGATCAACCCTGAACGTATCCGTTCGCAGTTCGAGGGCGCGTGCGTGATGGGCCTGGGCAACGCGGTGCTGGGTGAAATCAGCTTCAAGGATGGCAAGGTCCAGCAGGACAACTTCCATATGTACGAAGTGGCGCGCATGTCGCTGGCGCCGAAGGAAATCGCGGTGCATTTGGTGACGCCGCCGGGTGACGTGCCGTTGGGTGGTGTCGGTGAACCCGGCGTGCCGCCGATTGCGCCGGCACTGTGCAATGCGATCTTCGCCGCCACCGGCCAGCGCATCCGTAACTTGCCGGTGCGTTATCAGTTGCAGGGTTGGCAGAAGGCGCAGGCGTAATGGACAGCGCCGATCTCAACGTCCTGCGCAGCGTGCTTGAATGGCGCCGCGCCGGGCAGCGGGTGGTGCTGTTCAGCGTGGTGCAGACCTGGGGCACTGCGCCCCGGGCACCCGGCGCGATGCTCGCGTTGCGCGAGGACGGCGTGGTGATCGGCTCGGTGTCCGGCGGCTGTGTCGAGGATGACCTGATCGCCCGTCTGCACGACGGGCGCATCACCAGTGACGGCCCGCCGGTGCAGCTGATTACCTATGGCGTCACCCGCGAGGAGGCGGCGCGGTTCGGCTTGCCCTGTGGCGGCACGCTGCGCCTGACCGAGGAGCGGGTCGCTGATCCGGCGTGGGTCGCCGAGTTGCTGGCGCGTTGTGAAAACCATGAGATTGTCGCCCGTGAGCTGAACATCGAAACCGGTGAAGTTGTGCTGTCAGCGGCGTGCAAATCCGATGTACTGGCATTCGACGGCAAGACCCTGCGCGCCATTTATGGCCCGCGCTGGCGCCTGCTGCTGATCGGCGCCGGACAGCTTTCGCGGTATGTGGCCGATATGGCCCGGTTGCTGGATTTCGAAGTGCTGATCTGCGATCCGCGTACCGAGTTCGTTTATGGCTGGGAAGAGCACCACGGACGGTTCGTCCCGGGTATGCCGGATGACGCGGTGTTGAGCATTCAGACGGACGAACGCACGGCGATTGTGGCGCTGACCCACGATCCACGCCTGGACGATATGGCGCTGCTCACCGCACTCGATTCGCCAGCCTTTTATGTCGGTGCACTGGGTTCGCGAGTCAACAGCCAGAAGCGCCGGGACAATCTGGCTCAGCTAGGCTTGTCTGAATCAGCCATTGCGCGATTGCACGGGCCGATCGGTCTGCACATCGGCAGTCATTCGCCAGCGGAGATTGCCCTGTCGTTGTTGGCGGAGATTGTGGCGATCAAGAACGGCGTCGAGTTGAAGCAGAAGAATGTCGTGGAGGGCGCATGAGTCGATCCATCGCTGTAATCGTACTGGCGGCGGGCGAGGGCAGTCGCTTTCGCCAGGTTGCCGGTGCCGATAAAGACAAGTTGCTGGCCGATTGCACCGGGCGTGATGGCGCGGTGCGCTCGGTGATCGAGCAAGTGTTGCTGAATCTGCCGGCCAACCTCGACAAGCGGGTGCTGGTGACCACTGAAGCGCGGCCGCAGGCGATGCGCATGGCTCAGGCTTATGGCTGTGACGTGGTCTCGATTGAATCGACCGGGATGGGTGACAGTATTGCGGCTGGCGTTGCGGTTTGTCCGGATGCAGAAGGCTGGCTGATCGTGTTGGGGGACATGCCGTTTATCCTGCCGTCGAGTATTGAGCGGGTGGTGGCGGCAATGGCCGATGACGCGGTTAGTGTGCCGGTGCAGGAGGGCGAATTTGGGCATCCGGTGGGGTTCGGGCGTTCGTTCGGGCCGGGCTTGCAGGCATTGAGTGGTGATCGCGGCGCCAGGCCTCTGTTCAAGCAGGGCAGGGTGATTGAGGTAGCGGTGGATGATCCCGGGGTGTTGTGGGATATCGATGTGCCCGATTCTCTTGTATTCCCTCAATCCTGAGCCCTGCATAAATCCTCTGTAGGAGTGAGCCTGCTCGCGATAGCGTTGGGTCAGTGTCATTTGTGGTGGCTGATACACCGCTATCGCGAGCAGGCTCACTCCTACAAGGAGTCGGGGCGATGCTTGAACTGGAGGCATGAAAAAGCCCCGCCTGATTGCTCAGGCGGGGCTTTTTATTGGCTTGCGGAATCAGACGAGCGGTTTAGGCTCGTGCTGTTTTTCCTCGGTCGCCTGGTGATGCTCGACCGCGTCCTGAACGGAGCGTGGTGCTTCGGCGATCACCGACTCAACCACGGCCTCTTCAGTCACCGCAGCAACCTCGACCACTTCAGCCGCCGGAGCAGCAGCGGCAGCCAGTTCGGCTTCCTTCTGCAGACGCTCGGCTTCACGCTTGCGGCGACGCACTTCACGTGGGTCGTTTGGCGCACGGCCGTTTGGCGTCAGGGCGCTGACCGGAGCGGCTTCAACCACTGGGGTAGGGGCTTCGGCAACCACTGGCGCTTCGACCACCGGTGTTTCAACCACTGGCGCTGGAGCAGGTTCAGCGGCTTCGACCACTGGCGCGGCAGCCTTGGCTTCTTCAACCACTGGGGCTTCAACGACTGGCGCTGGCGTTTCAGCGACGGCAGGCTCGGCAACCCAGTTGAACGCGGTCTGTTCTTCGCGTACTTCACGCACGGTTTCGGTCACGGTTTCAGCGACGGTTTCAGCAACCGGCTCTGCGGCCACGACTGGCGCCTCAACGGCAGGTTGTGCAGCGGCTTCAACCTGAGGCAGTGTTTCTTGAACCGGTGCCACTTCGACTTCCGGAGCAGCAACCACTTCCACTGGGGTAGTGGCCTCAACAACCGGCGCTTCCACTGGAGCGGTTTCCTGAACAGCGGCGGTGGCGCGTTCGGCTTGCTCGTGAGCCTGTGCTTCGGCCGGAGCGCTGATCACGCTGCTGGCAACAGCGGCAGTGACGGCCAGGCCGGCAGCGCTTGGTGCTGTTTCAGCGTGTTCGCCGGACTCGGACTCTTCCGAACCTTCGATCACGTTGCCGTTGGCATCACGCTGACGCTCGCGACGGTTGCTGCGACGACGCTGACCACGGGAGCGACGACGTGGACGATCGCCTTCGGCGTTGTCCTGACCGTCTTCCGGCAGTTGCTCTTCGTTGCTGTTCACTTCTTCTTCAGCAACGGCGGCAGCAGCCTGCTCGGCACGCGGTTGACGCTCTTCACGCGGTGGGCGTGGAGCGCGCTCTTCGCGGGGCTGACGGGCCGGACGTTCTTCTGCGACCACAGCGGCAGCGGCAGCCGCTACGGGTGCAGCCGGAGCGGCGTCCAGTGGTTCGCGCAGTTCACGTACACGCTCTTCACGCTCGCCACGTGGCTTGCGGTCTTCGCGCGGCGCACGTGGTGCACGTTCTTCACGCGGAGCGCGGGGTGCGCGTTCTTCGCGAGCGGCCGGTGCTTCGCTGCGGGCTTCACGCGGCTCGCGGACTTCACGGGCTTCACGTGGCTGACGCTCTTCACGCGGCTCGCGTGGGGCGCGCTCTTCACGCGGCGCACGTTCTTCGCGCGGCTTGCGCTCTTCATCGCGGCGACCGTTACGGTTGCGGCTCTGCTGACGACCGTTGCGACGCTCTTCGTTGCGGGCTGGACGCTCGGTGGCCGGTTTTTCAACGACGACCGGAGCGGCTGGCTCTTCTTTGGTCGCGAACAGGCTGACCAGCGATTTCACCAGGCCCTTGAACAGGCTTGGCTCTGGCGCGGCAACCGGAGCCGGTGCAGCAGCGACAGGCGCGGCGACTTCGGTCGGCACCGGCGCATTGGCACGGGCCGGCGCAGTCTTGACCGCGGCTTCCTGGCGAACCAGGGTGCGGGTCGCAGCGGCTGGCTGGACTTCTTCGACTTCGGCAGCGGCAGCAGCGATTTCGTAGCTGGACTGGTTGGTCGCAGCTTCCGGGCTGTCGTCACGCAGACGCTGAACTTCGAAGTGCGGGGTTTCCAGGTGATCGTTCGGCAGAATGACGATACGGGCACGGGTGCGCAGTTCGATCTTGGTGATCGAGTTGCGTTTTTCGTTGAGCAGGAACGCGGCGACCGGGATCGGCACCTGAGCGCGCACTTCGGCAGTGCGGTCTTTCAGGGCTTCTTCTTCGATCAGGCGCAGGATCGCCAGCGACAGCGATTCGACGTCACGGATGATGCCGGTGCCGTTGCAGCGCGGGCAGACGATGCCGCTGCTTTCGCCCAGCGATGGACGCAGGCGCTGACGGGACATTTCCAGCAGGCCGAAGCGCGAGATGCGGCCGATCTGCACGCGAGCGCGGTCGGCTTCCAGGCATTCGCGGACTTTCTCTTCCACGGCGCGCTGGTTCTTGGCCGGGGTCATGTCGATGAAGTCGATGACGATCAGGCCGCCGATGTCGCGCAGGCGCAACTGACGGGCGATTTCTTCGGCGGCTTCAAGGTTGGTCTGCAGCGCGGTTTCTTCGATGTCGCTGCCTTTGGTGGCGCGCGCCGAGTTGATGTCGATGGACACCAGGGCTTCGGTCGGATCGATGACGATGGAGCCGCCGGAAGGCAGTTCGACGACACGCTGGAAAGCGGTCTCGATCTGGCTTTCGATCTGGAAACGGTTGAACAGCGGCACGCTGTCTTCGTACAGCTTGATCTTGCTGGCGTACTGCGGCATCACCTGGCGGATGAAGGTCAGGGCTTCGTCCTGGGCTTCAACGCTGTCGATCAGCACTTCGCCGATGTCCTGGCGCAGGTAATCGCGGATGGCGCGGATGATCACGTTGCTTTCCTGATAGATCAGGAATGGCGCGGAGCGATCCAGCGAGGCTTCTTTGATGGCAGTCCACAGTTGCAGCAGGTAGTCGAGGTCCCACTGCATTTCTTCGCTGCTGCGGCCCAGGCCGGCAGTGCGCACGATCAGACCCATGTCGGCTGGAGCAACCAGACCGTTCAGCGCTTCACGCAGTTCGTTGCGCTCTTCGCCTTCGATGCGACGGGAGATACCGCCGGCACGCGGGTTGTTCGGCATCAGCACGAGGTAACGACCGGCCAGGCTGATGAAGGTGGTCAGGGCGGCGCCCTTGTTGCCACGTTCTTCTTTTTCGACCTGAACGATGACTTCCTGGCCTTCGCTCAGGACGTCCTTGATGTTGACGCGGCCTTCAGGGGCTTTCTTGAAGTATTCGCGGGAGATTTCTTTGAGGGGCAGGAAGCCGTGGCGCTCGGAGCCGAAATCGACAAAGGCAGCCTCAAGGCTTGGTTCGATGCGAGTGATACGGCCTTTGTAGATGTTGGCCTTTTTCTGCTCGCGTGCACCGGATTCGATGTCCAGGTCGTAGAGGCGTTGGCCATCTACCAGTGCAACACGCAACTCTTCGGGTTGAGTTGCGTTAATCAGCATTCTTTTCATGTAGTACCGTCGGTTTCCGGGCTGCCGGAAACGGCGTTCGGCACACACGACTTCTCACGGTCGGTGTCAGGTGCGTCGGGAGTGGTTGGCCATTCCCGTGTCCAGCGATGTCAGGCCAATTGGGCCGATATCGCGACGTACGCGTCCTGCTTGCTGTGGCTACTTAAGCACTCAGTCAGGAGGAGGAATCAACCAGCGGCTGTGGACGAGATGAAGCGTCTTGATAAAGCCTATTGCTACACAGTCCGGCGGTTGTGCATCTCCACCCTACACGTATCCCTGATAATTCGGGTGCTGCCGCGCGCAGAATCCGCAGCGGGTTGGCATTTACCGTGAGCTCCGAAAGGGGAGGTCACGCATCATGGCTAATTCAGGCGATGTTTCCGAAGCCTTCGCTCGGGGTCATCTGCAGCTGACTGCACTTTGTGAACTGGCCTCGAATATTTGCCTGTCAGGCGAGTGAAAACTCTGCTCGACGGTG
The DNA here is from genome assembly GCF_036861315.1 of Pseudomonas sp. S3(2024). Classification (NCBI taxonomy): domain Bacteria; kingdom Pseudomonadati; phylum Pseudomonadota; class Gammaproteobacteria; order Pseudomonadales; family Pseudomonadaceae; genus Pseudomonas; species Pseudomonas sp. S3(2024). The sequence continues at coordinate 687,373 of NZ_JAZAQQ010000002.1, forward strand.
TAATTCAGGCCTCATGTCACCTGCGCTTGTTACAACTGCAAACTCCACCGTTACGTAGCGAAAGCCCCGTAGGACGGCCTCGCGTCCTGGTGAATTGCGTTGGTCAGGGCCGGTTTTTGACCGTGGTTCCGCTGTCCAGGCCGCTTTTGGCGGCGTTCGCGACTATAGCAGCAATGATTAAGTGCTTCAATTCCATAAAAATTGTTATCATCCGCGGCATGACAACTACTGCCCCTTCGACTCCAGGCGTTCAACTGCTTGAAGTCTCGCCGGAGTATGCCGGCCAACGAATCGACAATTTCCTCCTTGCCCGGCTCAAAGGCGTGCCCAAGACCTTGATTTACCGCATTTTGCGTAAAGGCGAAGTGCGCGTGAACAAGGGGCGGATCAAGCCCGAATACAAGCTGCAGGCCGGCGATATCGTGCGCGTGCCGCCCGTTCGCGTGCCTGAACGCGACGAACCGGTGCCCTTGGCCCAGGGTCTGTTACAGCGCCTGGAAGCCTCGATTGTCTACGAAGACAAAGCCCTGATCGTGATCAACAAGCCCGCCGGCATTGCGGTTCACGGCGGCAGTGGCTTGAATTACGGCGTCATCGAAGCCTTTCGTCAGTTGCGCCCCGATGCCAAAGAGCTGGAGCTGGTTCACCGTCTCGACCGTGACACCTCCGGCCTGCTGATGATCGCCAAGAAGCGCAGCATGTTGCGGCACTTGCACGCCGCCTTGCGCGGTGACGGTGTCGACAAGCGTTACATGGCGCTGGTGCGCGGCAATTGGGCGACCTCGATCAAGCAAGTCCGTGCGGCGCTGGGCAAGAGCAATCTGCGCTCCGGCGAGCGCATGGTCGAGGTCGACGAGGAGGAGGGCAAGGAGTCGGTGACCGTGTTCAAGGTCCTGCGTCGTTTCGGCGACTTTGCCACTCTGATCGAAGCCAAGCCGATCACCGGTCGCACCCATCAGATCCGCGTCCATACGTTGCACGCCGGGCACTGCATTGCCGGCGACACCAAGTACGGCGATGACGGTTTCAGCAAGGAGATCCGTGATCTGGGCGGCAAGCGTCTGTTCCTGCACGCCTACATGCTGACCGTGCCGCTGCCCGATGGCGGCGAGCTCAAGTTGCAGGCGCCGGTGGATGAAATGTGGGCCAAGACCGTGGAGCGATTGAGTGCGCCCATCTGATTACAAACTGCTGATTTTCGATTGGGACGGCACCCTCGCTGATTCCATTGGTCGGATTGTCGAAGCGATGCATTCTGCGTCCGCGCGTTCCGGTTTCGAGTTGCGTGATGATTTTGCCGTCAAGGGCATCATCGGCCTGGGCTTGCCCGAGGCGATCCGCACCTTGTACCCGGACATCAGCGATGCCGAGATGACCCTGTTTCGCGAGTATTACGCCGACCACTACATCGCGGCAGAAGCCGTGCCTTCGCCGTTGTTCGAAGGCGTAGTGGAGTCGATGGCGTCGTTTCGCGAGCAGGGCTACCACCTGGCGGTCGCGACCGGCAAGAATCGTCGTGGACTGGATCGGGTGCTCAAGGCCAATGGCTGGGAAGATTATTTCGATATCACCCGTGCCGCCGACGAGACCGCGAGCAAGCCGCATCCGCTGATGCTCGAGCAGATTCTCGCGCGTTGTCGCGTGCGGCCCGAGCAGGCGCTGATGGTCGGGGATTCGTCCTTCGATCTGCTGATGGCACGCAATGCGGGTATGGCGTCGGTGGCGGTCAGTTACGGCGCGCAGTCGATCGAGTCGTTGCAGCAGTTCGAACCGCGCCTGTCGATCGACCGTTTTAGTGAATTGCACGCCTGGCTGGGGCAGCAGGCTTAATACGTTTTTGCTGGGGTACAGCGCATGACCGACGAATGGAAAGCACCGGCCAAGGCAAGTGCCGACGACGGTGACGAGAAAAGCTGGAAGCTGCTGGAAAAGACTTTGCTGGCCAGTGTGCAGGAGCAGCGTCGCTCGCGGCGTTGGGGGATTTTCTTCAAGCTGCTGACGTTTGTTTATCTGTTTGTTGCGCTGATCCTGTTCACGCCGCTGATGGACATGGAGAAGAGCGCCACCCGTGGCCCGAACTACACCGCGCTGATCGACGTCACCGGCATGATTGCCGACAAGGAGCCTGCCAGTGCCGATAACATCGTCGGCAGCTTGCGTGCTGCCTTCGAAGACAAGAAGGTCAAGGGTGTCATCCTGCGGATCAACAGTCCTGGCGGCAGTCCGGTGCAGTCGGGGTATGTGTATGACGAGATCAAGCGTCTGCGCGGTCTGCACCCGGATACCAAGGTGTACGCGGTGATTTCCGATCTCGGTGCGTCCGGTGCCTATTACATCGCCAGTGCGGCGGATCAGATCTATGCCGACAAGGCCAGTCTGGTCGGCTCCATTGGTGTAACGGCGGCCGGTTACGGGTTTGTCGGCACCATGGACAAGCTCGGCGTCGAGCGTCGCACTTATACCTCGGGCGAGCACAAATCGTTTCTGGATCCGTTCCAACCGCAGAAGCCTGACGAAACCGCATTCTGGCAGACCGTGCTGGATACCACGCACAAGCAGTTCATCAATAGCGTCAAGCAGGGTCGTGGCGATCGCTTGAAGGACAAGGAGCATCCGGAGCTGTTCTCCGGGCTGGTCTGGTCCGGCGAGCAGGCGCTGCCGTTGGGCTTGATCGATGGCCTGGGCAATGCCAGTTCGGTGGCGCGCGACGTAATTGGCGAGAAAGAGCTGGTGGATTTCACTGTGCAGGAATCGCCGTTCGACCGCTTCTCGAAGAAACTTGGCGCCAGTGTGGCTGAGCAGTTGGCGATGTGGATGGGGTTCCACGGGCCTTCGTTGCGTTAAGCCTGGTGCAGGGTTGAAAAGAAACCGGCCTCAATGGCCGGTTTTCTGTGCGTTAAGGGATTTGCACGCCTTCGGCCAGCAGCATGTCGATCAGGCGAATCAGCGGCAGGCCGATGAGGCTGGTGGCGTCAGGCCCTTCGGTGGATTGGAACAGGCTCACGCCCAATCCTTCGGCCTTGAAGCTGCCGGCGCAGTCGTAGGGCTGCTCCAGGCGCAGGTAGCGTTCAATTCGCGCCTCGTCGAGCTGACGCATGTGCACGGTAAACGGCACGCAGTCGACCTGGCAGTGGCCGGTCTGGCTGTTGAGCAGCGCCAGGCCGGTGAGGAAGGTCACGCTGGCGCCGCTGGCGGCGAGTAGTTGCTCGCGAGCCTTGTCGAAGGTGTGTGGCTTGCCGATGATCTGATCGCCGAGCACTGCGACCTGGTCCGAGCCAATAATCAGATGAGCGGGATGGCTCGCGGCGAGTGCGCGGGCTTTCTGTTCGGCGAGGCGCTTGACCAGTTCGATGGCGGATTCGCCCGGTCGGTGGCTTTCGTCGATATCCGGCGAGCTGCAGACGAACGGCAGGTGCAGGCGGGCGAGCAATTCCCGGCGATAAGTCGAGCTTGAGGCGAGTAATAAAGGCAGCATTGGCGTCTCCTGAGGCAGGTGCGAATTCTAGCGGAGGCACGCAAGTGACGGACAGGGCACAATTTCCTTTGACATGGGTGGGTGCATCCCTATAATGCTGCGCCTATGTTGAATGACCCGATTCCACCTCACGTTGACCCGCGCAAATTGGCTGACCGTGGCACCACCCTTCAAGGTGAACTGCTGCTGGCCGATTTGAAGAGACTCTGCGACCCGCTTTCCGACGATGTCGGTACGGTGCAGGCCAAATTCGTTTTTGAACGAGATGAACGTAAATCTGTGGTGATCCACAGCTTTATCGACACCGAAGTCAAAATGGTTTGCCAGCGTTGTCTTGAGCTGGTCACCCTGCCGATCCACAGCGAATGCAGTTACGCTGTAGTGAAGGAGGGTGCGAATACCCAGTCGTTACCGAAAGGTTATGACGTGCTGGAACTGGGCGAAGATCCATTGGATCTGCAGTCACTGATCGAGGAGGAGCTTCTGCTCGCCTTGCCCATTGTGCCTGCTCATCATCCGGAAGAATGCCAGCAGCCGGCGGGAGCAGATGAACCCGAACCGAGCGAGGACGAGGTAACGCGGTCCAACCCGTTCAGTGTATTGGCGCAGTTAAAGCGTGACCCAAACGTTTAGGAGTTAATCAATTATGGCTGTTCAGCAGAACAAAAAATCCCGCTCTGCCCGTGACATGCGCCGTTCGCACGACGCTCTCGAGGCTAGCACCCTGTCTGTAGAAAAAACCACTGGTGAAGTTCACCTGCGTCACCACGTATCGCCAGAAGGCGTATACCGTGGCCGTAAAGTGATCGACAAGGGCGCTGACGAGTAATCACTTGTCCGCTCAAGTCATCGCGATTGACGCAATGGGCGGGGACTTCGGTCCCCGCAGCATTGTTCAGGCCAGCCTTGCTTGCCTTTCTGCTACGCCCTCGCTGCACCTGACCCTCGTCGGTCAACCCTCCCTACTTGAAGAACTGATCAACGGCCAATCGGCTGCCGATCGCGCGCGCCTGACAATTGTCCCGGCGTCTGAAGTCATCACCATGGACGAAAAGCCGACCCAGGCCTTGCGTGGCAAGCCGGACTCGTCGATGCGTGTCGCCCTTGAACTGGTGCGTGACGGCAAGGCTCAGGCCTGTGTCAGTGCTGGCAATACCGGGGCGTTGATGGCGCTGTCGCGATTTGTGCTCAAGACCTTGCCGGGGATTGATCGGCCGGCGATGGTGGCGGCGATTCCGACGCAGAAGGGGTATTGCCAGTTGCTCGACCTGGGCGCCAACGTCGATTGCAGCGCCGAGCATCTATTGCAGTTCGCGGTGATGGGCTCGGTGGCGGCGCAGACGCTGGGCATCGCCCGGCCGCGTGTCGCGTTGCTGAATATCGGCACCGAGGACATCAAGGGCAATCAGCAGGTCAAGCTGGCGGCGACCTTGTTGCAGGCGGCGCGCGGCATTAACTACATCGGTTTTGTCGAGGGCGATGGCCTGTATCGCGGCGAGGCGGATGTGGTGGTCTGTGACGGTTTTGTCGGCAATATCCTGCTCAAGTCCAGCGAAGGCCTGGCGACGATGATCGCCGCGCGCATTGAGGCCTTGTTCAGGAAAAACTTTGCTTCCCGCGTGGTAGGTGCTTTGGCCCTGCCATTGATGAAGCGCCTGCAGGCGGATCTCGCACCGGCGCGACATAACGGCGCAAGCTTCCTCGGCTTGCAGGGTATCGTGGTGAAAAGTCACGGTTCGGCCGGGGTTCAGGGTTTTCAGAGTGCAATTCAGCGCGCGCTGATCGAGATTCAGGAGAACCTGCCCGAACGCCTCCACGGCCGACTGGAGGATCTGTTGTCTTAGGCGTTTTCGTCGGACAATGCTTAAATGTGACCGCCCGGTTCAAAGGGCCATCCAACTGTCAGTTTCTTGCGTCCCCCAGTGGGGCGTCATTTTCGACGACAAGATCATTAGGGGCTTGTTACATGTCTGCTTCCCTCGCATTCGTCTTTCCAGGACAGGGTTCGCAGTCCCTCGGCATGCTGGCCGAGCTGGGCGCGGAATATCCGTTGATCCTCGAAACCTTCAAAGAAGCCTCCGCTGCTCTGGGCTATGACCTGTGGGCACTGACCCAGCAGGGCCCGGAAGAGCTGCTCAATCAAACCGACAAAACCCAACCGGCCATTCTGACCGCTTCGATCGCCCTGTGGCGTCTGTGGCTGGCTGAAGGTGGCGCGCGTCCGGCATTTGTTGCCGGTCACAGCCTGGGTGAATACAGCGCGCTGGTTGCTGCCGGCAGCCTGAGCCTGGCTGACGCGGTGAAGCTCGTTGAGCGCCGTGGCCAGTTGATGCAGGAAGCCGTTCCGGCCGGGCAGGGCGGCATGGCTGCGATCCTCGGTCTGGAAGATGCCGACGTGCTGGCAGCCTGTGCCGAAGCGGCGCAGGGCGAAGTGGTCAGCGCGGTGAACTTCAACTCGCCGGGTCAGGTAGTGATTGCCGGCGCCAAGGCTGCGGTTGAGCGTGCCATCGAGGGCTGCAAGGCCCGTGGCGCCAAGCGTGCCATGCCGTTGCCGGTGAGCGTGCCGTCGCATTGCGAACTGATGCGTCCGGCTGCCGAGCGCTTTGCCGAGTCCATCGCCGCCATCGACTGGCAGGCGCCGCAGATCCCGGTCGTACAGAACGTCAGCGCGCAAGTGCCGGCCGATCTGGAAGCCCTCAAGCGTGATCTGCTCGAACAGCTGTACAAGCCCGTTCGCTGGGTTGAATCGGTTCAGACCCTGGCTGCCAAAGGCGCTACCAGTCTGGTCGAGTGCGGCCCGGGCAAAGTGCTGGCCGGTCTGAACAAACGTTGCGCCGAAGGCGTTTCGACTTCCAATCTCAACACCCCAGACGCTTTCGCTGCCGCCCGTGCAGCGCTGGCCTGAATCAGGAGAAACTTGCATGAGTCTGCAAGGTAAAGTTGCACTGGTCACCGGTGCAAGCCGCGGTATCGGCCAGGCTATCGCACTGGAACTGGGTCGTCAGGGCGCCATCGTCGTTGGCACCGCGACCTCCGCCAAGGGTGCCGAGGCGATCGCTGCCACGCTCAAGGAGCACGGCATTCAAGGTACCGGCCTGGAGCTGAACGTCACCAGCGACGAATCCGTTGCCGCCGTGATCGCGAGCATTCAGGAGCAGTTCGGCGCGCCGGCGATTCTGGTCAATAATGCCGGCATCACCCGCGATAACCTGATGATGCGCATGAAAGACGATGAATGGTACGACGTGATCGATACCAACCTGAACAGTCTGTATCGCCTGTCCAAGGGCGTTTTGCGTGGCATGACCAAGGCGCGCTGGGGCCGAATTATCAGTATTGGCTCGGTGGTGGGTGCCATGGGCAACGCAGGCCAAGTAAACTATGCAGCCGCCAAGGCCGGTCTGGAAGGTTTCAGCCGTGCGATGGCGCGTGAAGTCGGTTCGCGTTCGATTACGGTCAACTCGGTAACCCCTGGGTTCATCGACACCGATATGACCCGCGAACTGCCGGAAGCACAGCGTGAAGCCTTGCAGACGCAGATTCCGCTGGGCCGTCTGGGACAAGCTCAAGAGATCGCCTCGGTGGTCGCTTTTCTTGCATCCGACGGTGCGGCATACGTCACTGGGGCTACAATCCCGGTGAACGGTGGGATGTACATGTAAGTAAAATGTGACGGATTGCTTCAAAAAAATGTCATACGAGCTGTCTAAAATCCGTTATAAAGCTGCAATCTATTTATAGGCAGAGGGCCGCAGGGTTTGAGGAGTGAAGCTTTCAGTTGAAAAGCTGAAAAGCCTTTCTATACACTTACCCACTGGCCAGCTGCCTGAATTTGTCCATTAGGAGTGAAAACAAGGTATGAGCACCATCGAAGAGCGCGTCAAGAAAATCGTTGCCGAGCAACTGGGCGTTAAAGAAGAAGAAGTGGTCAACACTGCTTCCTTCGTTGAAGACCTGGGTGCCGACTCCCTTGACACCGTTGAGCTGGTGATGGCTCTGGAAGAGGAATTCGAGACCGAAATCCCTGACGAAGAAGCTGAGAAGATCACTACTGTACAAGCTGCAATCGACTACGTTACTAGCCACCAGGCGTAATAGTTTGTAATCGTTGTCTGCTGTCATGGAAAAACCGCACTGCCATCATGGCGTGCGGTTTTTTCTTTAGGCCTGATGCAAAGTCGTCATTTGAAAAAGGAGAGTGCTGTGTCGCGTAGACGCGTCGTAGTCACCGGTATGGGTATGTTGTCGCCACTGGGCACGGATGTGCCGAGCAGTTGGCAGGGCATTCTGGCTGGCCGCAGTGGCATTGGTCTGATCGAACACACCGACCTTTCTGCCTATTCCACCCGTTTTGGCGGCTCGGTAAAGGGCTTCAATGTCGAGGAATACCTGTCGGTCAAGGAAGCACGCAAGCTCGACCTGTTCATTCAGTACGGTCTGGCCGCGGGTTTTCAGGCTGTTCGCAACGCCGGTCTGGAAGTCACCGACGCCAACCGTGAGCGCATTGGCGTGGCCATGGGCTCGGGCATCGGCGGTCTGACCAACATCGAAGAAACCAGCCGTACCCTGCATGAGACGGGCCCGCGTCGAATTTCGCCATTCTTCGTGCCAGGCTCGATCATCAATATGATTTCCGGTTTTCTGTCCATCCACCTGGGTGCACAGGGGCCGAACTACGCCATTTCCACTGCCTGTACCACCGGTACGCACTGCATTGGCATGGCGGCGCGCAACATCATGTACGACGAGGCCGACGTAATGATCGCCGGCGGTGCCGAGATGGCCGCGTGCGGTCTGGGCATGGGCGGCTTCGGCGCGTCCCGTGCGCTGTCGACCCGCAACGACGAGCCGACTCGCGCCAGTCGTCCATGGGACAAGGGCCGTGATGGCTTCGTGCTGTCTGACGGTGCCGGTGCGCTGGTACTCGAAGAACTCGAGCACGCCAAGGCCCGTGGCGCCACGATCTACGCCGAGCTGATCGGCTTCGGCACCAGTGGCGATGCGTTCCACATGACGTCGCCACCCGCTGATGGCGCTGGTGCAGCGCGCTGCATCACCAATGCGCTGCGCGATGCGAAGATCAACATCGACCAGGTGCAGTACATTAACGCCCACGGTACTTCGACCCCGGCCGGCGACCTTGCCGAAGCCAACGCGATCAAGACCGTGTTCGGTGAGCACGCCTACAACCTGGCGGTCAGCTCCACCAAGTCCATGACCGGTCACCTGTTGGGTGCGGCGGGCGCGGTCGAGGCGATCTTCAGCGTACTGGCGATCAACAGTCAGGTGGCACCGCCGACGATCAACCTCGATGAGCCGGATGAAGGCTGCGATCTCGATTTCGTGCCGCACACTGCGCGCAACATGGACATCGACGTCGTACTGTCCAACTCCTTCGGGTTTGGCGGCACCAACGGCACATTGGCATTCCGTCGGTTCGCCGGGTGATGGACAGCTGGGTCGACGGTCAGCCGGCTGACGCTCTGTCGCTGAAAGATCGCGGCCTGGCTTATGGCGATGGGCTGTTCGAGACCATTGCCGTGCACGGCGGCCAGCCGATATTGCTGGATCGTCACCTGACGCGTTTGGCCGAGGGCTGCTCGCGTCTGGCCATCGCCGCGGATATCGAGCGGGTTCGCAGCGAGCTACTGGCTTATGCCGCGGCAATGGGCGAGGGCGTGCTCAAGCTCATTCTCACTCGTGGTGACGGCTTGCGTGGCTACGCGCCCGATCCTGCGGCGCAGGGCCGACGCATTTTGCAAGGCAACCCGCCTGCGGCTTATCCTGCCGTGCATGGCGAGCAGGGCGTGCGTCTGTTTCCCTGCGTCACACGGTTGTCGAATCAGCCGTTGCTGGCCGGGCTCAAGCATCTGAATCGTCTGGAACAAGTGCTTGCCCGGGCCGAGTGGTGCGACAGCGAACACGCCGAAGGCTTGATGCTCGATCAGGCCGGGCGCGTCATCGAAGGCGTGTTCAGCAACCTGTTTCTGGTGCGCGACGGCGTACTGATCACCCCGGATCTGAAGCGCTGTGGCGTGGCCGGTGTGATGCGTGCTGAAATATTGTTTCAGGCCGAGTCATTGGCCATCCCCATCCAAATCACCGACATCAGCCTCGAACAGCTGCAATGGGCTGATGAAGTCTTCATGTGCAACAGCGTGTATGGCGTCTGGCCGGTACGCGCCTACGCTGCACTGAGCTGGCCGGTTGGCCCGCTCACCCGTAAACTGCAAACCATTGCCCGTGCGCTACTGGATGCCTGATTCGTGAGACGTAAACTCTTGCTGCTGCTGGAAACCGGACTGGTTCTGGCAGGGCTGCTGATGGGCGCCAGCGCCTGGAAAATTCATTCGGCGCTGGAACAGCCCCTGAATATCACGCAGGAAGAACTGCTGGATGTGCCGAAGGGCTCGACGCCGACCCGTACCTTTCTTGAACTTGAAACCGATGGGGTCATCAAGGACGCATTCTGGTTGCGCATCTACTGGCGCTTCAATCTGGCCGGCACACCGATCCATACCGGCGAATACCGCATGCAGCCGGGCATGACTGTCAACGGTCTGATCGACCTGTGGAAGCGCGGCGAAGTGGTGCAGTACAGCCTGACACTGGTCGAGGGCTGGAATTTCCACCAGGTCCGTGCCGCGCTGGCAAAAGACGAAAAGATCGAGCAGACCCTCAAGGGCTTGAGCGACAGCGAAGTGATGGAGAAAATCGGCCATCGCGGGCTGTTCCCGGAAGGGCGATTCTTCCCGGATACCTACCGCTTTGTGCGCGGTGTTTCCGACGTCGAATTGCTGAAGAAAGCCTTCGACCGCCTCGACGAGGTGTTGGCCAAGGAGTGGGAGAACCGCTCGGCTGATGCGCCGTACAGCGAGCCATATCAGGCGCTGATCATGGCCTCGCTGGTGGAAAAGGAAACCGGTGTGCCGCAGGAGCGTGGGCAGATTGCCGGCGTGTTCGTGCGTCGCATGGCGCTGGGCATGCAGTTGCAGACCGACCCGACCGTGATCTACGGCCTGGGCGATCGCTACACCGGCAAGTTGACCCGAGCTCATCTCAAGGAGCCGACGCCCTACAACACCTATGTGATCCCCGGATTGCCGCCGACGCCGATTGCCATGGTCGGTCGCGAGGCGATTCACGCCGCGCTCAATCCGGTGGAAGGCAACAGCCTGTATTTCGTCGCCCGTGGCGACGGTAGCCATGTGTTCTCCGATGATCTGGATGCGCACAACAGCGCGGTGCGCGAGTTCCAGCTCAAGCGCCGCGCCGATTACCGCTCCAGCCCGGCCCCGGCAAATACGCCGGCCGCTCCGGCTACTACGACCGAGGAGGCGACTCCTGCGGCATCTCCTGATACCGCGCCTGAAGCGCTGCCACAGCTTCCTGCTCAGGAACCCGCGCCGACGCCGGCTCCTGCTGCCGAACCCGCGACGACCGCACCGCAGAACGCGCAATGACTTTGATTAAGGACTGCCTGTGACTGGCTTGTTTATTACCCTGGAAGGCCCGGAAGGCGCCGGCAAGAGCACCAACCGCGAATACCTCGCCGAGCGCCTGCGCGCCGAAGGTGTCGAAGTAGTGCTGACCCGCGAACCCGGGGGTACGCCACTCGCCGAGCGCATTCGCGATGTGCTGCTGGCCCCGGCCGATGAAGTCATGAACCCCGATACCGAGCTGTTGCTGGTGTTCGCCGCGCGCGCCCAGCATCTGGCCGAAGTGATCCGTCCGGCGCTGGCTCGCGGCGCGGTGGTGCTGTGCGATCGTTTCACCGACTCGACTTACGCCTATCAGGGCGGCGGTCGTGGTTTGTCGCTGGAACGCATTGCTGCGCTGGAGACGTTCGTTCAGGGCGACCTGCGTCCGGATCTGACGCTGATTTTCGATCTGCCGGTGGAAATCGGCCTGGCTCGCGCCACTGCCCGTGGTCGTCTGGATCGATTTGAACTGGAAGGACGGGCGTTTTTCGAAGCGGTACGCAATGCGTTTCTGCAACGCGCCGAGGCTGATCCGGCGCGCTATGTGCGCATCGATGCCGGTCAGTCATTGGTCAAGGTTCAGCAAGCGCTGGATACCTTGATTCCGAACTTGCTGGAGCTGATTCGTGGCTGAGGCCTATCCATGGCAGGACAGCCTCTGGCAGCAACTGGCCGGACGTAGCCAGCACGCCCACGCGTACTTGCTGCACGGCCCGGCCGGGATCGGCAAGCGCGCGTTGGCCGAGCGCCTGATGGCCAGCCTGCTCTGTCAGCGTCCTACGCCGGAAGCGTGCGGTGAGTGCAAATCCTGCCTGTTGCTCAAGGCCGGCAGCCATCCGGACAATTACATCCTTGAGCCGGAAGAAGCCGACAAGGCGATCAAGGTCGATCAGGTCCGTGATCTGGTCAGTTTCGTGGTGCAGACCGCGCAGCTGGGCGGGCGCAAGGTGGTGCTGATCGAGCCGGTGGAGTCGATGAACATCAACGCCGCCAACGCCTTGCTCAAGAGTCTCGAAGAGCCGTCCGGCGATACCGTGTTGTTGCTGGTCAGCCACCAGCCGAGCCGTTTGCTGCCGACAATCAAGAGCCGCTGCGTGCAGCAGGCATGTCCGCTGCCGGGCGAGGCCATGAGCCTGCAGTGGCTGGCGCAAGCGCTGCCGGAGTGTTCCGAAGAGGAACGTGTCGAATTGCTGACGCTGGCGGCCGGTTCGCCATTGGCTGCGGTCAGCCTGCAGTCCCAGGGAGTGCGCGAACAGCGGGCGCAGGTGGTCGAAGGGGTGAAGAAGCTGCTCAAGCAACAGCAGTCGCCAACGCAATTGGCCGAAGAATGGAAAAACATTCCGATGCTGCGTTTGTTTGATTGGTTCTGCGACTGGTCGAGCCTGATCCTGCGTTATCAACTGACCCAGGATGAAAACGGCCTCGGCATGACCGATATGCGTAAAGTCGTGCAGTACCTGGCGCAGAAAAGCGCCCAGGGCAAAGTCCTCGATATTCAGGACTGGATTCTCGCCCAGCGGCAGAAAGTCCTGAGCAAAGCCAACCTCAATCCGGCACTGCTGCTGGAAGCGTTGTTGGTGCAATGGGCGGGATTGCCTGGTCAAAGATAAGAATGTGTACCTAGACTCTGAACATCAGCAGTGGAGGTCAACATGAATGAAGCCATCAGCCCGGGGCCGCGCAACGGCATCCTGTCCCTGACGATCAAGGACAAATCGGTGCTTTACGCCGCCTACATGCCGTTCATCAAGAACGGTGGCCTGTTCATCCCGACCAACAAGAGCTACAAGTTGGGCGACGAGGTGTTCATGCTGCTGAACCTGATGGACGAGGCGGAGAAGATTCCGGTGGCCGGCAAGGTCGCCTGGATTACCCCCAAAGGCGCGCAAGGCAATCGTGCCGCCGGTGTCGGCGTGCAATTCAATGAAGGCGACAACACCGCCCGCAGTCGCATTGAAACCCATCTGGCCGGAGCACTGAAATCCGACCGTCCCACTCATACGATGTAAGTAGCCGTCTTTTTTATGCTCGTAGATTCCCATTGTCACCTTGATCGCCTCGACCTCGCCGCCCATGACGGTTCGCTGGATGCTGCACTCGATGCGGCTCGCCAGCGAGGGGTAGGACACTTCCTGTGTATCGGCGTGAGTGCCGATAACGCCGCCGACGTCAAAGCCCTCGCCGAGCGCTACGACGACGTCGATTGCTCGGTTGGTGTGCACCCATTGGATGTGCAACCGGGCGCGGCGCCTGCACTTGACTGGCTGCTGCACGAACTCAATCACCCGAAAGTGGTGGCGATCGGCGAAACCGGTCTGGATTATCACTACGAACCGGAAGCCGCCGAGCTGCAGCAGGCATCCTTCCGCCTGCACCTGCAAGCCGCACAGCAGACTGGTAAGCCGGTGATCATCCACACCCGCGGCGCCCGTGCCGATACCCTTGAGCTGCTGCGAGAAGCGGCATTGCCCCAGGCCGGTGTGCTGCATTGCTTCACCGAAGACTGGGACATGGCCAAAGCCGCGCTGGACATGGGCTACTACATTTCCCTGTCCGGCATCGTCACCTTCCGCAACGCCGACGCCCTACGCGACGTGGCGAGCAAGGTGCCGGCCGATCGCTTGCTGGTGGAGACCGACTCGCCGTATCTGGCGCCGATCCCTTATCGTGGCAAACCGAACCTGCCGCAGTACGTGCGTGAGGTGGCTGAGTTTCTGGCGATGCTGCGTGGGGAGAGCTACGAGCGGTTTGCCGAGCAGACCACCGACAACTTCAAGCGGCTGTTTCCGCTGGCCTCTGTCAAATCTGTCATGTAGGTCATCGGCAAATCGCAGGCAAAAAAAACCCGGGTTCTGGGGGGTGAATCCGGGTTAAGACCATTAGGAGTAAAACAAAGGCACACGGTCCCTTGGTACCTTTACCGGCACGGCACTTGGGGGAGATGCCGCCCGACAGTTCAAGTATTGATCAGTCTGGCGTTCAGTCCAGTTAGCCGGTCGGGGTTTTTAAACAAATTTGGAATACGTGCGCTTCAGTTGAGTTCTCATTGCACCCCTGGCGTTCGCAAAATGAACAAGAAACGCAGATATGGTCGGATGATCCGTGCATTTTTGTGCAAGTTAGGCATAATACGCGGCTTCGAATTTTGACCCCTACAGACCTTTTCTTATGCACAAAGAACCTCGTAAGGTCCGTGAGTTTCGTCGCCGCGAGCAAGAAATTCTCGATACCGCGCTCAAGCTGTTCCTCGAACAAGGTGAAGACAGTGTCACCGTCGAGATGATTGCTGATGCCGTGGGTATCGGCAAAGGCACGATCTACAAGCATTTCAAATCCAAGGCCGAGATCTATCTGCGGCTGATGCTCGATTACGAGCGTGATTTGAATGAGTTGCTGCATTCGGCCGATGTCGACAAGGACAAGGAAGCGCTGTCCCGTGCCTACTTCGAATTCCGCATGCGCGACCCGCAGCGCTACCGCCTGTTCGACCGTCTCGAAGAGAAGGTGGTAAAAGGCAATCAGGTGCCGGAAATGGTCGAGGAGCTGCACAAGATCCGTGCCTCGAACTTCGAACGCCTGACCTTGCTCATCAAGGGCCGGATCAGCGAAGGCAAGCTCGAAGACGTGCCGCCGTACTTCCACTACTGCGCGTCCTGGGCGCTGGTGCACGGCGCGGTGGCGCTGTATCACTCGCCGTTCTGGAGCAATGTGCTGGAAGATCAGGAAGGTTTCTTCCAGTTCCTGATGGACATCGGCGTGCGCATGGGCAACAAGCGCAAGCGCGACCCGGAAACACCGAGCAGCTGAATCATTCAGCGGCCTTATTGCGCCATGATTTCGCTACATGACGCAGTACCGCAGGAATATACTCAGGCATAGGGCTTGCTAAAACTTGATTTGTGAGTCAAGTTTTAGCGGCTCGAAATTCTATCGCCGGAGTGATCATGATCGTTGACCGTCAAGGCAGGCGTTTTCGCAATTTGCGCATCAGCCTGACTTCAGCCTGCAATTACGCCTGTACCTACTGCGTGCCCAACGGCAAGCGGCTGGTGGCTGCGCAGGATGAACTGTCGGCCGAGGCCATGGCCCGTGGCGTGGCTTATCTGATCGAAGCCGCCGGCATCGAGCGCTTGCGCATCACTGGTGGCGAGCCGCTGGTCAGCCCCAAACTCGAATCTTTCATGAGTGCCGTCGGCAAGATGGGCCTGGAAGACATCAGCCTGACCACCAATGGTCAACTCCTGGCGAAGAAGCTGCCGCTGCTGGTGGACGCCGGTCTGCGCCGGATCAACGTTTCTCTCGATACCCTGGATGCCGGGGCGTTTCGCAGCATCGCCCGTGGCGGCGATCTGGCGACCGTGCTCGATGGCATGGACCAGGCGAAAGCGGCGGGACTGAAGATCAAGGTCAACATGGTGCCGTTGCGTGGGCAGAACCTGGATCAGGTGATGCCGCTGCTCGATTACTGCCTGGAACGGGGCTATGAGTTGCGTTTCATCGAGTTGATGCGCATGGGCCACCTCGCCACCGACTCCAACGCCTTCCTGCAACAGTTCGTCAGCCTGCAGCAACTGCTGAGCCTGATCGGCGAGCGCTACGAGTACGCCCAGGCTGATGCGCCGGTGGATGCCACAGCCGTGCGCTATGCGATCCCGGGCCGCGGCCATTTCGGCGTGATCGCCAACGAAAGCGTGCCGTTCTGCCGCACCTGTTCGCGCTTGCGTCTGTCGTCGACCGGCTGGCTGCACGGCTGCCTGTCGTCGAGCAATCGTCACTATGTCGGTGATCTGCTCGACAAGCCGCGCCATCAGGCGTTGCCGGCGTTGCAGCGTCTGTTGGTCAAGGCGTTGGGCGACAAGCAGGAAATGGCGTTCTCCGGTGGTGCGACCGTCATGAAGATTATCGGCGGCTGATCCCTCTTTTTCGCGAGCAGCCTCGCTCCCACAGGGTTTTGCGCAATCCTGTGGGAGCGAGCCTGCTCGCGAAATCGATTCATCATTCGACGAAGATCCTTAGCTGGCGCAAAAGCTGCATCCAACGGCCATTCGCCGGTTTTCCGTCACCGGCTTCTGGAGGATGAGGATGCGTAGCCTGGTTTTGCTGCTGGCCGTTTTGGCGCTTGGCGGCTGTATGACTGTCAGCGATATGGCCGAAGGCACTCGCTATCAGATGAGCGACGCGGGGCTGCTGGATCACAGCGACAGCCGTCGGGTGAACAACTTCCGCATTCAGCCGGATTCGTTCATCTACATCGCTCAGGGCGCATTTGCACCGCCGGGTGGCTCCTATCCGCGCCCGAACGTGGTGGCAGAAGAAGCGTTCAAGGGTTTTGTCGAATACTTCCCGATGGTCCGCCGCGCCCGTGCCCCTGAAGGCCTCGATCAGGCGATGGGCGAAGCCCGCGATGCCGGCGCCCACTACCTGCTGTACACCCGTTTCGCCAAGGCTGACGACCGCATCGGCAACTCCGATGAGTGGCTCGATCAGGAAGCCGTGGATCGCCTCGGCATCGATGGCGGGGTGATTCAGATCATGTTGATCGAGACCAGCACCCAGTATTTGATTGATACTGCACGGATCAAGAGTCGTGGCGGTTTACTGACGTTCCACGATAACAAGCCGGAAGACCTGATCGGCCCGCCGCTGGCGCAATACGCGCGCAGCCTGCTGGGAGTCGGCGACCAATAAACCAAGGAGTACGCCATGAGTGGACCGCAAAAAGCCAATGACCTGTTGGGACAGATCCCCAAAACCAAAGGCCTGCCGCCGGTGCACTTGTGGAACCCGGACTTCTGCGGTGACATCGACATGCGCATCGCCCGCGACGGCACCTGGTATTACCTGGGTACGCCGATCGGGCGCAAGCCGATGGTCAAGCTGTTCTCCACCATCATCCGCCGCGACGGCAATGATTACTTCCTGATTACCCCGGTCGAAAAGGTCGGGATCAAAGTCGACGATGCGCCGTTCGTGGCAATTGCCGTTGAGGTCGAAGGCGAGGGCGAGGCGCAGGTCCTGCGTTTCACCACCAACGTTGAAGAGACCGCCGAGGCCGGGCCGGAACATCCGATCCGCGTCGAGATCGACCCGACAACCCAAGAGCCCGCGCCTTACGTGCACGTGCGCACCAACCTCGAAGCGTTGATTCACCGCAATGTGTTTTACCAACTGGTGGAGCTGGCGGTCAGTCGTGAGATCGATGGGCAGCGCTGGTTGGGCGTGTGGAGCGGCGGCGAGTTCTTCCGCATCGGCCTCGAACCTTAAACACAATCCCCCTGTAGGAGTGAGCCTGCTCGCGATAGCGGTGTGTCAGTCACCAGCAACATTGACTGATCCAACGCTATCGCGAGCAGGCTCACTCCTACAGGGGGATTGTGTTTCATTAGAAAATCCCGATTGACTGTTAATCATATGATCATTAGCGTGGACACCCATCGCCAACTGCTTTGAGGTGTCCATGTCCAGCAGCTTTCATGCATCAACGGTCGATTGGCTGGGCAGCTGGATTGCCGCTGGCCAGGTCAAGCCGGGGCAGGCGATCAAGGTCGAGGCGGATCTGGGCGAGCAGTTAGGTGTCAGCCGCACGGTGATTCGCGAAGCGATCAAGACCCTGGTCGCCAAAGGCAT
The DNA here is from genome assembly GCF_036861315.1 of Pseudomonas sp. S3(2024). Lineage (NCBI taxonomy): Bacteria > Pseudomonadati > Pseudomonadota > Gammaproteobacteria > Pseudomonadales > Pseudomonadaceae > Pseudomonas > Pseudomonas sp. S3(2024). The sequence continues at coordinate 704,956 of NZ_JAZAQQ010000002.1, forward strand.
GCTCGAAGTCGGGCCTAAGGTTGGCACTCGCGTGTTACCGGTACGGCGCTGGAACCTGTTCGATCCGCAAGTGGTTGGCTGGCTGTCGCGCAACGGCCTGCCGGAAAACTTTGTTGATGACCTGCTCGACCTGCGCCGCACCATCGAACCGATGGCCGTGCGCTGGGCCTGCGAGCGCGCCAGCCTGGAGCAGATTCACGCGGTGCAACTGGCCTACAACGCGCTGGAACGGGCGGTCGACAGCGGCATTGATTACAACCGTGCCGACCAGGCCTTCCACGAATGCATTCTGGCCGCCAGCCACAACCAGTTCATCGAGCAAATGGTCCCGGCCCTCGGCGCCTTGCTCGCCGTGTCGTTTGAAGTCTCCGCTGCCGACCCCGATGAACTGCGTCGCACCTTGCCGATCCACAAAGACATGGCCGACGCCATTGCTGCCCGTGATTCAGCACGCGGGGTCTGGGCCTGCATGACCTTGATCGACAACGCCGACCTGGCGATCAAACGCTTTTACCCGCAGGTGATGGCCGACAAAAAAGCCAGTTGAAAACACAAATCCCCGTGTAGGAGTGAGCCTGCTCGCGATGGCGGTGGGTCAGTCACAATCGTCGTCACTGACCCACCGCTATCGCGAGCAGGCTCACTCCTACAGTTAAAACAACAACATGAAGGATTCGATATGCCGTTGACCGCCGTAACCCAACACCGCGCCAGGCTCGGTGAAGGGCCATTCTGGGACGCCCCGACCCAGGCGCTGTACTGGGTCGATATCGCCGGCAAGCAGGCGCTGCGGCTGATCGGCAACAACGTGCAGATCTGGCAGATGCCCGAGCACGTTTCCGCGTTCATCCCCTGTGCCAGTGGCGACGCGTTGGTGACATTGAGCAGCGGCGTGTATCGACTGGATCTCGATTCCCCGGGCCTCGAACCACGCCTCACGCTGTTCTGCATCGCCGACCCGCAACCCGGCAATCGACCCAACGAAGCACGCTGCGACGCCCAAGGCCGACTGTGGCTCGGCACCATGCAGAACAACATCGGTGACAACGGCGAAGACCTGCCGATCGAGCGTCGTTCCGGCGGCTTGTTTCGCATTGATCCCGACCAGCGTGTCACGCCATTGCTGCTCGGTCTCGGCATTCCCAACACACTGCTGTGGAGTGATGACGGCACCACGCTGCTGTTCGGCGACAGCCTCGACGGGGCGCTCAATCGCTATTTCATTCACACCGACGGTAATCTCGGCAACGCCGAAATCTGGTACGGCCCCGACCAGAACGGTGGCCCGGATGGTTCGGCAGTCGACGCCGAAGGGTATGTGTGGAACGCGCGTTGGGACGGCAGCTGCCTGTTGCGCCTGACGCCGGACGGCAAGGTCGACCGCAAAATCGATCTGCCTGTCAGCCGTCCAACCAGTTGCGTATTCGGCGGCGAAGACCTGAAAACCCTGTACATCACCAGCGCCCAGAGTCCGCACAACCATCCACTGGATGGCGCAGTCCTGTCGATGAGGGTCGATGTGCCGGGCAAACTCTGCACACGCTTCGCTGGCTAAATCCCAAAATATGGGATGCAAAATTATATATTGAGATTATTTGTCGGTCGGGTTTATAGTCGGCTCCAGCAGTAACACGCACTCACACTTAAAAAGAACAAAACAGGTGAAGTGATGCAGCGAACCTCTATCGCACTCCTCAGCGGAGTCAGCGTCTCGCAACGGCCCGGCGTCGCTCGCCGCGCCTGCCTGTTTCGTTTTCACAGTCTTCCAGACCGGACATCGGCAGATGCCCGGTTTTTTTGTGCTGACGAACAGGAGTCCTGATCCATGGCTGAACCTCTTTCCTTGCCGCCGGTGCCCGCGCCGCCGAAGGGTGAGCGTTTGAAAAACAAAGTGGTGCTGCTGACCGGTGCCGCTCAGGGCATCGGCGAAGCCATCGTTGCCACCTTCGCCTCGCAGCAGGCCAGACTGGTGATCAGCGATATTCAGGCAGAGAAGGTCGAGAAGGTTGCCGCCCAGTGGCGCGACAAGGGCTACGACGTGCAGGCGATCAAGGCTGACGTCTCGCGCCAGCAAGACCTGCATGCCATGGCCAGACGGGCGATCGAGCTGCACGGGCGCATCGACGTGCTGGTCAACTGCGCCGGAGTCAACGTGTTCCGCGACCCGCTGCAAATGACCGAAGAAGACTGGCGTCGTTGCTTCGCCATCGATCTGGACGGTGCCTGGTACGGTTGCAAAGCCGTGCTGCCGCAGATGATCGAGCAGGGTGTCGGCAGCATCATCAACATCGCCTCGACCCATTCCAGCCACATCATTCCCGGCTGTTTCCCGTATCCGGTGGCCAAGCACGGCCTGCTTGGGCTGACCCGAGCGCTGGGCATCGAATATGCGGCGAAGGGCGTTCGGGTCAACGCCATCGCCCCGGGGTACATCGAGACGCAACTCAACGTCGATTACTGGAACGGTTTTGCCGATCCGCACGCCGAGCGTCAGCGAGCATTCGATCTGCACCCGCCGAAACGCATCGGCCAGCCGCTCGAAGTGGCGATGACCGCGGTGTTTCTGGCCAGTGATGAAGCGCCGTTCATCAACGCCTCGTGCATCACCATCGATGGTGGGCGCTCGGTGATGTACCACGACTGAGAGGATCGTGTTTCAGGCGGTGAAATCCGCGTGAAATCCAATCATCATACGATATGACTATTTTCAACAGGCTTTGCAGCAGTACGTGTCACGCCACCACACCTGTGGCGAGGGAGCTCGCTCCCGCTCGGCTGCGCAGCAGTCGTAAATTCGGGCTGCGCGGTGTGTTTGATTGACCGAGGTAACCGGTTTTAGGGCCGCTTCGCAGCCCAGCGGGAGCAAGCTCCCTCGCCACAAGCTGTTTAATTTGCTCAAAAAAAATAACAAGGAGTCAGCTTATGAAACGTCGTTTCGGGATTCGTACCCTGTGCAGTGCCGCCCTGGCGGTCACCGCGTTCAGTCTGAGCAGTACGCTGCTGGCTGCCGATGCCGTGAAAATCGGTTTCCTGGTCAAACAGGCTGAAGAGCCATGGTTCCAGACCGAGTGGGCTTTCGCCGAAAAAGCCGCCAAGGACAAGGGCTTCGAACTGATCAAGATCGCCGTGCCAGACGGCGAGAAAACCCTCTCGGCCATCGACAGCCTCGCCGCCAACGGCGCCAAAGGCTTCGTGATCTGCCCGCCGGACGTCTCGCTCGGCCCGGCGATCATGGCCAAAGCCAAACTCAATGACCTCAAAGTGATTGCCGTGGACGATCGTTTCGTCGACGCCAACGGCAAGTTCATGGAAGACGTGCCGTACCTCGGCATGGCCGCGTTCGAAGTCGGCCAGAAGCAGGGCAACGCGATGGTCGCCGAGGCGAAGAAACGCAACTGGGACTGGAAAGACACCTACGCGGTGGTCAACACCTACAACGAACTCGACACCGGCAAGAAGCGCACCGACGGTTCGATGAAGGCGCTCGAAGACGCCGGTCTGCCGAAAGACCACATCCTGACCGCCGCACTGAAAACCCTCGACGTGCCGGGCAGCATGGACGCCACCAACTCGGCGCTGGTCAAGCTGCCCAGCGCAGCAAAGAACCTGATCATCGGCGGCATGAACGACAACACCGTACTCGGCGGCGTCCGCGCCACGGAAGCCGCCGGGTTCGCTGCGGCCAATGTGATTGGTATCGGCATCAACGGCACCGACGCCATCGGCGAGCTGAAAAAGCCCAACAGCGGTTTCTTCGGTTCGATGCTGCCAAGCCCGCACATCGAAGGCTACAAGACTGCCGAGATGATGTACGAGTGGGTCACCACCGGCAAAGAACCGCCGAAGTACACAGCGATGGACGACGTCACCCTGATCACCCGTGAGAACTTCAAGCAAGAGCTGGAAAAAATCGGCCTGTGGAATTGATGGCTGCTCGATCGGTGTGAAGAGGTGACTCAGATGCACGCGCAAGTACAGACACACTCAAGCAGCGCCGGCGGCAGCCTGCGCTTCAACGGGATCGGCAAGACCTTCCCCGGGGTCAAGGCGCTGGACGCCATCAGCTTCGTCGCCCATCCAGGGCAGGTGCACGCCTTGATGGGCGAGAACGGCGCCGGCAAATCGACCCTGCTGAAAATCCTCGGTGGCGCCTACATTCCGAGCAGCGGCGAGTTGCAGATCGGCGAGCAGACCATGGCATTCAAGTCGACCGCCGACAGCATCGGCAGCGGCGTCGCGGTGATTCACCAGGAGCTGCATCTGGTGCCGGAAATGAGCGTGGCCGAGAACCTGTTTCTCGGTCATCTGCCGGCCAGTTTCGGCCTGATCAATCGCGGCCTGCTGCGCCAGAATGCCCTGGCCTGCCTCAAGGGCCTGGCCGATGAAATCGATCCGCAGACCAAGGTCGGGCGCCTGTCGCTCGGTCAGCGGCAATTGGTGGAAATCGCCAAGGCGCTGTCCCGTGGCGCGCATGTGATCGCCTTCGATGAGCCGACCAGCAGCCTCTCGGCGCGCGAAATCGACCGTTTGATGGCGATCATCAGTCGCCTGCGCGATGAGGGCAAAGTGGTGCTCTACGTCTCGCATCGCATGGAAGAAGTGTTCCGCATCTGCGATGCGGTGACGGTGTTCAAGGACGGCCGTTACGTGCGCACCTTCGATGACATGAGCCAGTTGACCCACGATCAACTGGTGACCTGCATGGTCGGCCGCGACATTCAGGACATCTACGATTACCGCAGCCGTCCACGCGGCGCGGTGGCATTGAAGGTCGACGGTCTACTTGGCCCGGGGCTGCGTGAGCCGGTGAGTTTCGAGGCGCACAAGGGCGAGATTCTCGGGCTGTTCGGCCTGGTCGGGGCAGGTCGCACCGAGCTGTTCCGCTTGCTCAGCGGGCTTGAACGCAACACCGCCGGACGCCTCGAATTGCGCGGGCATGAATTGAAGTTGCGCTCGCCGCGCGATGCGATTGCCGCCGGGATCCTGCTGTGCCCCGAGGACCGGAAAAAAGAGGGGATCATCCCGCTGGCCAGCGTTGCCGAGAACATCAACATCAGCGCGCGCGGCGCCAATGCCAGCCTCGGCTGCCTGCTACGCGGGCTGTGGGAGAAGGGCAACGCCGACAAGCAGATCAAGGCGCTGAAAGTCAAAACCCCGCACGCCGGTCAGCAGATCAAATTCCTGTCCGGCGGCAATCAGCAGAAGGCGATTCTCGGGCGCTGGCTGTCGATGCCGATGAAGGTGCTGCTGCTCGACGAGCCGACTCGCGGCATCGACATCGGCGCCAAGGCCGAGATCTACCAGATCATCCATAACCTGGCCGCCGACGGTATTTCGGTGATCGTGGTGTCCAGCGACCTCATGGAGGTGATGGGCATTTCCGACCGCATTCTGGTGCTCTGCGAAGGCGCGCTGCGCGGCGAAGTCAGCCGCGACCAGGCCAATGAATCCAACCTGCTGCAACTGGCTTTGCCGCGCCATCGCGCTGACGGCGTGGCGAACTGAGAGGTGACTATGATGACCATCCAAAACAAGGCGCTGCCGACTCCCCGCAAACCGCTGGACCTGCGGCGCTTCCTCGACGACTGGGTCATGCTGCTGGCGGCGATCGGTATCTTCGTCGCCTGCACGCTGCTGATCGATAACTTCCTCTCGCCATTGAACATGCGCGGGCTGGGCTTGGCGATTTCCACCACCGGCATTGCCGCGTGCACCATGCTGTATTGCCTGGCGTCAGGTCACTTCGACTTGTCGGTGGGCTCGGTGATCGCCTGCGCCGGGGTGGTGGCGGCGGTGGTGATGCGCGACACCAACAGCGTGTTCCTCGGCGTCAGCGCAGCGCTGGTGATGGGCCTGATTGTCGGGCTGATCAACGGCATCGTGATCGCCAAGTTGCGGGTCAACGCGTTGATCACCACGCTGGCGACCATGCAGATCGTTCGCGGCCTGGCGTACATTTTTGCCAACGGCAAAGCGGTGGGCGTGTCGCAGGAATCGTTCTTCGTCTTCGGCAACGGCCAGTTGTTCGGCGTGCCGGTGCCGATTCTGATCACCATCGTCTGCTTCCTGTTCTTCGGCTGGCTGCTGAACTACACCACCTACGGGCGCAACACCATGGCCATCGGCGGCAACCAGGAAGCAGCGTTGCTCGCCGGGGTGAATGTCGATCGAACCAAGATCATCATCTTCGCCGTGCACGGCGTGATCGGTGCGCTGGCCGGGGTGATTCTCGCGTCGCGCATGACCTCCGGGCAGCCAATGATTGGCCAGGGTTTCGAGCTGACGGTGATTTCGGCGTGTGTGCTCGGCGGCGTGTCGCTGAGCGGCGGGATCGGCATGATCCGCCACGTGATTGCCGGGGTGCTGATTCTGGCGATCATCGAGAACGCGATGAACCTGAAGAATATTGATACGTTTTATCAGTATGTGATTCGTGGTTCGATTCTGTTGCTGGCCGTGGTCATCGACCGCCTCAAACAACGGTAAACCGCACTCCCATGTAGGAGTGAGCCTGCTCGCGATAGCGTCCTTTCAGTCACATCGTTGCTGGATGTGCCGACGTCATCGCGAGCAGGCTCACTCCTACAGTAGATCGCGCCGTTCTCCCGCCTCTCGTCACCTTCCCCAAATATTCCTTGCCCGTCTGCGCCGGTTTCGGGTATCAATTTGTACATGATTAGACAGGTACGATTTGACAAGAAACAACGGGTGGTCGACGAACTTGTCCGGCGCATTGAAAGCGGCCTCATGGAGGACGGCTTTCTGTTGCCCGGCGAGCATCAGTTGGCTCAGGAATTCAACGTCAGCCGTGGCACGTTGCGCGAAGCGCTGGCCGAACTGAAGCGGCGCAATTACATCGCCACGCAAAGCGGGGTCGGCTCAATCGTCACCTTCGACGGTGTGGCGCTCGATCAGCGTAGCGGCTGGGCGCAGGCCTTGGCCGACAGCGGGGCCCTGATCAACACCGAAGTGCTGCGCCTGGAAGCGGTGACGCGGCCTGATTTGCTTTCGCGCTTCGGCACCGACCAATTCATCACCCTCGATCGCCGTCGTCGTTCCAACGACGGCACGCTGGTGTCCCTTGAACGTTCTTTGATGCCGGCCACCGGCGGCCTGGAAAGCCTGCCGCGGGTCGGTCTGATCGACAACTCGCTGACCATCACCCTCGCTGCCTACGGCTACATCGGCGAGCGCGGCGATCAGTGGATCGGCGCCGAACCACTCAATGCCGAAGACGCCGAACTGCTCGGGCGCCCGGTCGGCACCGTGTTCCTCAAGGCCCTGCGTACCACCTACGACCGGCAGAACCGTTTCATGGAGCAGGTCGAAAGCCTGCTCGACCCGGTGCATTTCCGCCTGCACCTGCAATTTGGAGAATCGAAATGACCGCGCTCAACCGTGCCCTCGGTGCGTTTTATGGCCTGGCCCTCGGTGACGCGCTGGGCATGCCGACGCAGTCGCTGAATCGCGAAACGATCAAGACCCGCTTCGGCCACATCACCGATCTGCAGGACGCCGGTCCTCTGCAACCGATTGCCGCCAACATGCCCAAAGGTTCGATCACCGATGACACCGAACAGGCGATTCTGGTCGGTCAGTTGCTGGTCGAAGGCAAGGGTCAGATCGAGCCGGCAGTCCTCGCCCAACGGCTCATCGAATGGGAAGCCGAGATGCAGGCCAAGGGTTCACAGGACCTGCTCGGCCCATCGACCAAACGCGCCATTGAAATGATCCTCGCCGGCCACTCGCCGGAGGAGGCCGGGCGTTACGGCACCACCAACGGCGCGGCGATGCGCATCACTCCGGTGGGCATTGCGGCAGACGTCGCTGATCCCGAGCGTTTCATTACGGCCGTGGTGCAGGCCTGTCAGGTCACCCACAACACCACGCTGGGGATTTCCAGCGCGGCGGCGGTGGCGGCGGTGGTCTCGGCCGGGATCAACGGCATGGATCTGGGCGAGGCATTGAACCTTGGCCAGCAGATTGCGCAACAGGCCGAGGCACATGGTTACTGGGTGGCCGGCGGGCGCATCGCTTCGCGCATCAGTTGGGCGAGAACCATCAGCGTCGACAGCGACAAGGCGCTGCTGGCGGATCTGCTGTACGACGTGATCGGCACTTCGGTGGCCTCGCAGGAATCGGTCGTGGTGTCGTTCGCCCTGGCGCAGCAAGTAGCCGTTGGCGAGATGAGCGCATTCGATGCGTTGTGCATGGCCGCCAGTCTTGGCGGCGACACTGACACCATCGCGGCGATTCTTGGCGCCATGCTCGGGGCCTGCCTGGGCCTTGAGAGCTGGCCGGCGCCTATGATTGCCACGGTCAAAGCGGTCAATCATCTGGAGCTTGAACCGTTGGTGCAGGGGCTGTTGACCCTGCGTTGACTGAGCTGACGCCTTCGCGAGCAAGCCCGCTCCCACAGGGGATTTGAGCCGTTCACAAATCTCCTGTGGGAGCGGGCTTGCTCGCGAATGGCGCGCTGCGGATTACGGATTTTTCCCCCGCAATGGATCGCACAGACAGGCCGAGGATGGCCGGGATGTCTTGTCGTTTTGCGTCATTGCCACAACCACAATAAAGGCAAACAGGAGCACTGTTCATGAGTTCAACAAACGCCGGGCAAAGCGCCGGGCAACTGGAAACCCGCGGCATTGAGCCGGTGCCGGAAGCCGAGTGCAACGGTCATCCGCTGCAACTGTTCTGGGTCTGGTTCGCCGCCAACATTTCCATTCTCGGCCTGCCATTGGGCGCCACGCTGGTGGCGTTTCGCGGGCTGGCAATCTGGCAGGCGATCATCGTTGCCATCGTCGGCGCCGCCGGTTCGTTCGCCGTGGTCGGGATCATCTCGATTGCCGGCCGCCGTGGCCGCGCGCCGAGTCTGACCCTGTCGCGGGCGATCTTCGGCGTGCGTGGCAATATCGGCCCGACGCTGGTCTCGCTGATGTCGCGTCTGGGCTGGGAAACGGTCAACACCACCACCGCGGCGTTCGTGCTGCTATCGCTGTGTTCGATCCTGTTCGGCTCGCCGGTTGAAGCGAAAAGTGCGCCAGTGCTGACGCTGATCTTCATCGCCATTTTCGTCCTGCTGACTCTGTCGGTTTCCGGCCTCGGTCACGCCACCTTGCTGGTGATCCAGAAGTGGGCGACCTACGTGTTCGGCGCGCTGAATATTCTGGTCGGCGGCTTCCTCTGCGCGACCATCGACTGGAGCGCGGTGTTCAACGCCACGCCGGCGCCGTTGAGCGCGATGATCATCGGCATCGGCACCATGGCTGCCGGTACCGGGATCGGCTGGGCCAACGCCGGTGCGGACATGTCGCGCTATCAGCACCGCAGCGTCAAGGCTGTACGGCTGGTCGCTTCGGCGGCGTTCGGTGCGGGGATTCCGCTGGTGCTGCTGATCACCCTCGGCGGCCTGCTGTCGGTGGGCAACAACGATCTGGCATCGGCGACTGACCCGATCGTGGCGATCCGCGACATGCTGCCGACCTGGATGGCCGTGCCGTACCTGATCACCGCGTTCGGTGGCTTGCTGCTGTCGAACAACCTGTCGGTGTACTCCGCCGGTCTGACCACGCTGACCCTCGGTCTGAAGGTCAAACGCGTGTACGCGGTGGTGGTCGACATCGTGGCGATCTTCGCCGGCTCGATCTACTTTATGCTGATCGCCGACAGCTTCTATGGCCCGTTCATTACCTTCATTTCGCTGCTGGCGGTGCCGATCACTGCGTGGGTCGGGATCTTTGTCGTCGACCTGCTTCATCGCCACTACTACAGCCCCAAAGACCTGCTCGATGTCAGCCCGAGCAGCGCCTATTGGTATCGCGGCGGCATCGAGTGGCGCGCGTTCGGCGCGTGGGCGATTGCCATCGTGCTCGGCTTCAGTTTCACCACCATCGGCACCACCGCTGAGAACGTCTGGTTTAAGGGCTTTTTGTCCGACTCGTGGCTGGGCCACAACGGTCTGGGCTGGATCGTGACCTTCGTGGTGGCCGGTGGCATTTACTTCGTCCTTGGCGGGGCGAAAGATCGCCGTGCCGCGCAAGTCGAGAATGCTCATGCCTAAGATGTTGCACACCGGCCAGGTCATCATCGACCTGGTCATGGCCGTGGATCAGCTGCCGCAAATCGGCGGCGATGTGCTGGCGCAGTCTGCCGCTTTCGAGGCTGGCGGCGGCTTCAACGTGATGGCCGCAGCCGTGCGCAACGGTTTGCCGGTGGTCTATCTCGGTCGCCACGGCACCGGGCGTTTCGGCGATCTGGCGCGTCAGGCGATGAAGGATGAAGGCATTCAAATCGGTATCGAACAACCCGCACAGCGCGACACTGGATTGTGTGTGGCGCTGACCGACTCATCGGCCGAGCGCAGTTTCATTTCCTACATCGGCGCTGAAGGTGAGGTGACGCAAGACGACCTGAACAGCGTGGCGGCCGAGGCGGGCGACTACGTTTATGTAAGCGGTTACAGCCTGCTGCACGCAGGCAAGGCGCAAGCTTTGCTGGACTGGACGCTGGCGCTGCCGGAGGTGATCAACGTGGTGTTCGATCCGGGGCCGTTGGTGGAGTCGCCGGACTCGGCGTTGATGCAGGCGCTGCTGCCGCGCATCGACGTGTGGACCAGCAATAGCGTCGAGGCGTTGCGCTTTACCGAGGCTGCAGACATTGCTCAAGCGCTGAATCGGCTGGCGGATTATCTGCCCAAGGATGTGCTGATAGTGGTGCGCGATGGGCCACAGGGTTGCTGGATTCAGCAGCGTGGCGAGCGTCGGCATGTGCCGGGGTTTGCTGTGAAGGCCGTGGACAGCAATGGGGCGGGTGATGCCCATGCCGGGGTGTTCGTTGCCGGGTTGGCGCAGGGTTTGCCCGCCCATGAGGCGGCGCGGCGGGCGAATGCGGCGGCGGCTTTGGCAGTGACACGATGGGGGCCGGCGACTTCGCCGGGAGTTGCTGAGGTGGATGCGTTTATCCACGAGTCCTGCGGCGACTGATCAACCGCCTTCGCGAGCAAGCCCGCTCCCACAGGGAGATTTGCGTCGTTCACAGTTCCCTTTGTGGGAGCGGGCTTGCTCGCGAAGGGGCCATACGGCTCAGCACAAAATATGGATCAGCCGGCCTTGCGCAACGCCGCAATCAACTCATCCTTGCGCATCGAAGAGCGCCCGGCGATGTTCTTCGCCCGCGCCTCCTTGCGCAGACTGTCTACGGTCTGAGTATCCCGGGAGGCCTTGCTGTCACGCGCATGTCCCTCGCGACTGGCCACTGCGCGTCGTGACGACTCCTTGCGGTCTTCGGACTTGGCACTCGCCGGTTTCTTGCGTCCGGAACCGCCAGCCTTTTCGCCGCCGCCCGACTGTTTGTTGACCGTCGCCCAGGCACGCGCCTCGGCTGCATCCTTCGACAAGCCTTTTTTCTCATAGCTGTCTTCGATGTGTTCGGCCTTGCGCTTCTGTTCGGCGGTGTATTTGTCTTTGCTTCCACGAGGCATGGGATTTCTCCTCTTTTGTGCAGATTCGGCCGCTCGCCGCACCGGCAGCGAGCGGCCTGAGGACTACTGCAGATCCAGCTTGCGCGCCGCTTCGACGCCCGCCGCACTGAGCTTGATCGGCAGATTCAACGAGTGTTCGCCGGCCTCGTTGCAGGTCACATGACCATGGTGAATCAAACCGCGATCCTGCAGGGAGGCGAGGGCGCTGGCCACCACTTTCTCGCCGCGATAATTGTCCAGCACCTCTTTGCCCAGTCCGCTTGGATGAGCATGCAGCAGGCGGGTGAGGACTTCTTTTTCCAGGTTTTTATCGACGTTCATGGTTACCTCTTCATGGATGTGAATAGGACGCTCGCGTCGGCGAACTACTGGCTGCCGCCCTCGGAGCCCGAGCCACCGGTGGTGGTTTTCGAGCCGATGCCGGGGCCGGCGTTATCGGGTGTGGCGGGGGAGTCAGGGGTGTTCATGCCACCCTGGCGACCGGGGTCACTGCCTTGGGTGCGTGGGTCGGTGCCAGTGGCAGGTGGCTGGTTGATCAAGGGTACGCCGGAGCCATCGGTGTTCATGCCGGGGGCACTGTTGATGGCGGGCGCGCGTGGCGGTGGAACCGGGTCGGTGGGGCCTGTGCCCGCTGCGGTGGTGGAGGCGGCGAACACCGTAGGACTCAGCAGGGCGGCGAAAACGAGGGCAGTCAACCTTGACGGGATCATAGGGCTTCTCCAGTGATTGGAATCCTTACCTGTATTTGGTCTGCCCTCGAATCGGATTGGTGCCTGATGAACGACGAACGGTCGAGACACAGGACTGTCAGTCGAGGCCGATTTCTTCCTTGAACTGCTCCATGAAGCCCTTAAGGCGCTGATGGCGGATCTGCGCCAGACGCTGACCGGCGCCAGTCTGGAAACCATCGGCGAGGTGCAGCAGCTTGGTCTGGAAGTGGTCGAGGCAGAAGCGGGTGTCGTCGTAGTCGCGCTCCTTGGCTTCAGGGTCCAGCGGGTCATACAACGCACTGCCCATGCGCCCGGCGACGTAGAAAGTGCGGGCAACGCCGAGCATGCCCAGCGAGTCGAGCCGGTCGGCGTCCTGAACCAGTTTCGCTTCGAGGGTCAGCGGGGTGATGTTGGCGGAAAAACTGTGGGCTTCGATGGCGTGGGTGACGCCGCTGATTTTGCTTTCGGGCCAATCCAGATCGGCCAGCACGCTGGCGGCTTTTTCTGCGGCGAGACGCGAAGCCTGCGAGCGCAGCGGCGAGTTTTTTTCCACGGACACGCAATCGTGCAGCAGCACGGCAGCGAGCAACACTTCCAGGTCGCCACCTTCCTCGGCCTGCAAGGTGCGCGCGTTGTGCCAGACCCGTTGCAGGTGGGCGAGGTCGTGGGCACCGTCGTCGCCGGGTTCGAGGGCGTGGGGCAGCAGTGCTGCTGCAAGCGCCTCCACGGGCATAAAAATCTCAGTGTTCATGAGCATCCTTTCAGACTGGCGAAGTTCCTGTGGGAGCGGGCTTGCTCGCGAAGGCGTCAATCCAGTCACCATCATTGTTGTCTGTCAGACCGCTTGCGCGAGCAAGCCCGCTCCCACATTGCAATATCGGCGCAGGATATTCTCTGTGTTGCCATGTGACGAGCGCCGCATCCGGCCTTAGTATGGCGCTTTCCCTTTTCCGACAAGGCCCGTTCATGACGATCGAAATCCGCCCGGCGACCCCCAGCGATGCACCGCAAATCCTCGCCTTCATCACCGAACTGGCAGATTTCGAAAAAGCTCGCCACGAAGTGATCGCCAGCGTCACCGACATCGAGCGCAGCCTGTTCAGCGAAGGCGCGACCGCCCACGGCCTGATCTGCCTGCGTGACGGTGTGCCGATCGGTTTTGCGGTGTTCTTCTTCAGCTATTCGACGTGGCTCGGCAGCAATTGCCTGTACCTCGAAGACCTCTACATCACCCCCGAACAACGCGGCGGTGGGGCCGGCAAAACCCTGTTGCGGCATCTGGCGAAAATCGCCTGCGACAACGACTGCGGGCGCTTCGAATGGAGCGTGCTGGACTGGAACACCCCGGCCATCGAATTCTACAAATCCCTCGGCGCGCAACCGCAGGAAGAGTGGGTGCGCTACCGCATGGATGGCAAGGTGTTGCGTGAGTTTGCCGAAGGCTGATGAGATGATGGCAATCCGATGCTGAAGTGATTGCCGCCACCGGGATGGCGGTGTTGTTGCCGATCATTGAGATCAACCAGTTGGTGCAGTAGCTGATTCCGAGGTCGTCTGGTCTGGCCTCTTCGCGAGCAAGCCCGCTCCCACAGGGGACAGAGTTGTTAATGCAATATATGTCACACCGCAAGAACCTGTGGGAGCGGGCTTGCTCGCGAAGGCGCCCGTCAGAACAACAAATAATTCAGACTTTTTTACCAGGACGTCAGCATCACCCGACCCTCAAAAGCACCATCCTCGGGTTCTCCTTTCTGTCATCTGCAACCACCCCGCAACGGCTGCAGCCGTGACATCCGTTCGGTCGCGCCCTCCGCCAACTGCCTATGACGTAACAGCAGGTTTTTGCAGGCCTGCGGCATCTTTGGCAACCAAAGTGTGGCAAGCAATAACCTCGATATCAACAACCCCAGCGTTTGCAACGGCATTGGCCGTCCTCTGAACTAAAAATCTTGAAACTCAATGGCGGGCTCTTTATGGGACCGCCATTTCAAAAAGGATTTCGTAGTGACTGCGCACTGCCCGCCACCAGACACAACGCCACCGCGTGTGCCAACGGCTTGAGCAGCCAAAGCGACGGCTCGACGGTTTCACGCTTGGAGGACAGAACGTGGGTACGACGACGGGATGGGCGAGCGAGCATCAAAAAGAGCCCGCGCCTAAGGCTGAATATTGGGTGAATGTGAGAGCCGATGCCAAGGACTGGAATTTTTCCGACCTGGTGGCTGATTTCGGAGAACAGTGGGATATGAAGAGCGGTCCGAACATGAATGGCAGGGTTGACGTTAACCACGCTGATGCATGGGCCATTTATATTGCCGATCTTGGCGCCGGGCTGTCAGCCAGAGATGTTCTGATGGAATCGGTGGTGTTGCATTTTAAAGGAAGGAAATGTGCGTAAGTTAATTCTGATTTTGATGTTTTCGATGTGTGCTTCATGTGCGATCAGCCACGGAAAACCTACTGCAAAAATCGAGTATTTGGGGGTGGAGCGCTACTTGGATCGAAACATTTACCAAGTCAGTTTTTCGTCCGACGTCGATGTAGACAAACTCTTCAAGTCCAAGATAAGTCAGTCCCTGCTTTGTGCTTTGGAGGAGAGTAGAGATTTTTCGCAGTCGCGCAATCTGAATGAATATGGTGAAGGATGGATTGAGCCTCTGAAGCCTGCAGACGGATCCACTTTCAAAGCGGATCTCATGTTTTATCGTGTGAAAGACTCAACGAGTGAAACGCTGATGAGCAGCAAGGACTTAAGCACTGTATTAGCGGGGCGAAAAACAATCGCATGCAAAGTCAGAATCAACTCCTACTCCTACAAAATCTACTATTCAGAAACGATGAATATTCCTGTTGCTGAGCTGCTAAAGGAAATTGACAAGTACTGAGATCGGGCTTCTTGCCTGATCACAGGAAGCCTTGTTCTGATGCTCATTTCTCTGCGGATTCCCAATGACCGCTGAGCAACCCATCAAGTGTCTTTCGCACGGAAATCTTGAAAGCCCCGGCCTTCTCTTCATCGAAGGCCGCTTTCCAGTAGGTGTAGCCCTGACTGAAATCCGGAATCTGCGCCGTCTCTCCCACGCGACGAGTCAGGCTGCGCTGCAAAGCCTCGGCCTGGAAAGGCAGGTGGGGCATTGCGGTGAACTGGCCTACGGTGACCGGGTTGATCATCCGAATGCCATCAACGCGGATATGCACGACGGTGCCGTAGTGCGGATAGCTTTCGATTTTGAGGATGGTCAAGGTCGAGGCTTCTTCACCCGGCCGGGTGTTGTAAGCCCAGATATCACCCTCCTTGATAGCGGGCAAGGCGCTGGCAATCGCCGCGAAGCAGAGTGCGCTGCAGAGGAGTAACGCCTTTAAAGCGGTTTTCATTTTTTCTTCCTTGAACCTGTCGAGAGCGGTCGTCGCGTGAATGGGATCGGCATTTTAGAGATTTGGCGAAGAAACGGCTGTTACACTTGTAAATCCCATAATATGGGAATGATATTTATATATTGAGATTTTCCTGCGCCAAGGTTTATAGTCCGTCGCACTCACTGCCAAAAACAAAACAGGTGAAGCGATGCAGGCGCAATTGATCGCGCTCGACTGGGGGACGACCTCATTACGTGCTTACAAACTCGCGGCGGGCGGGGTGGTGCTGGAGCAGCGTGCGCTGTCGTCCGGGATCATGCAGTTACCGAAGACGCCGCGAGTCATCCACGGTGGTGAATGCGCCGACGGCTTTGAACTGGCCTTCGAAGAGGCGTGTGGCGACTGGCTCGAGGCGCAGCCGGATCTGCCAGTGATTGCCTGCGGGATGGTCGGCAGCGCCCAGGGCTGGCGCGAAGCGGCCTACTGCGAGACGCCGGCGAACGTCGCCAATCTCGGAAATTCCCTACAAACACTGGTCAGTCTGCGCGGCACACGGGTACATATCGTGCCGGGGGTGATCCAGCGTTCGCGTCTGCCCAATGTGATGCGCGGCGAAGAAACTCAGGTCCTCGGCGTACTGCAGAACCTGCCGGCCGAGGCGGGCGGCGATCTGTTGATCGGTCTGCCGGGTAGCCACTCCAAGTGGGTGAAGGTGGTCGAGGGCCGCATCACTCATTTTGACACCTTCATGACCGGCGAAGTGTTCGCCGTGCTCAGTGAGCACAGCATTCTCGGGCGTACCCAGCAACAGGGTGCGGCGTTCGACGGGTTGGCGTTCGACCGTGGCGTGCAAGTGGCGCTGTCGGCGGACGGCGAACTGGGCGTGCTCTCCACATTATTCAGTGCCCGCACCCTGGGCCTGACCGGCGAACTGGCGCCGACGGCGCAAGCGGATTACCTCTCTGGCCTGATGATTGGCCATGAACTGGTGGCGCTTGCCGCAGCCCAGCGGCGCCGACGCAATAGTGCGCATCTGCCGTCGATCATCCTCATCGGCAACGCGCAACTCTGCGCCCGTTACGGCCGAGCCCTCGATGCCTGCGGTTTCGCGCGCGTCACGCTGGCCGAGCAGGCCACCGAGCGTGGTCTGTGGCAACTGGCGCTGGCCGCCGGGCTGCTCGATTCCTTATCCCGTTAACCCTGACTGGAGGCCTGACATGCTCAAGCAAGCATTGGCACAAAACGGTCTGATCGCAATCCTGCGTGGCCTGCATCCGCAGGAAGCCGCTGCTGTCGGAGAAGTCCTGTATGCCGCCGGATTTCGCGTCATCGAAGTACCGCTCAATTCCCCGTCTCCGTACGAAAGTATCCGCATCCTGCGTCAGACCTTGCCCGCTGATTGCCTGATCGGTGCCGGCACGGTGTTGACCCCGGAGCAGGTCGGGCTGGTGAAAGAGGCCGGCGGCCAGGTGATCGTGATGCCACACAGCGACGCCAAGGTGCTGCGCGCAGCGAAAGCGGCGGGGCTGTACCTGTCGCCGGGAGTAGCGACGCCGACCGAAGCGTTCGCGGCGCTGGAGGAGGGCGCGGACATTCTCAAGCTGTTCCCGGCCGAGCAGATGAGCCCGGCGGTGGTCAAGGCATGGCTCGCGGTGTTGCCTTCCGGGACGGTGCTGGCGCCGGTCGGCGGGATCACCCCGGACAACATGCAAGCATTCATCGACGTTGGCGTGAAAGGTTTCGGCCTCGGTTCCGGCCTGTTCAAACCGGGCATGACGGTTGAGCAAGTGGCGGCCAATGCCAAGGCCTACGTGGCTGCCTGGAAGGCCCTTCGCTGAGATTTATCCGGCGCTGCGTGCGCTGCATCTAACAAGAGAGACAAACAGATGAAAATCACCAAACTCACCACCTTCATCGTCCCGCCGCGCTGGTGCTTCCTCAAGGTCGAAACTGATGAGGGCGTGACCGGTTGGGGCGAGCCTGTGGTCGAAGGCCGCGCCCACACCGTCGCCGCCGCCGTTGAGGAATTGTCCGACTACCTGATCGGCAAAGACCCACGCAACATCGAGGACATCTGGACCGTGTTGTACCGCGGCGGCTTCTACCGCGGCGGCGCGATCCACATGAGTGCGCTGGCCGGCATCGATCAGGCGCTGTGGGACATCAAGGGCAAGGCCCTCGGCGTGTCGGTCAGCGATCTGCTCGGCGGTCAGGTGCGCGACAAGATTCGTGTGTATTCGTGGATCGGTGGCGACCGTCCGGCCGACACCGCACGCGCTGCGAAAGAGGCGGTGAGCCGGGGTTTTACTGCGGTGAAAATGAATGGCACTGAAGAGCTGCAGTTCCTCGACTCCTTCGAGAAAGTCGATCTGGCCCTGGCCAACGTTGCCGCCGTGCGCGATGCCGTCGGGCCGAACGTCGGTATCGGCGTCGACTTCCACGGTCGGGTACACAAGCCGATGGCCAAGGTGCTGATGAAGGAGCTCGACCCGTACAAACTGATGTTCATCGAAGAGCCGGTGCTCAGTGAAAACTACGAAGCGCTGAAAGAGCTGGCACCGTTGACCAGCACGCCGATCGCCCTTGGCGAGCGGCTGTTCTCGCGCTGGGATTTCAAGCGGGTGCTGAGCGAAGGCTATGTCGACATCATCCAGCCCGATGCCTCGCATGCCGGCGGTATCACCGAAACCCGCAAGATCGCCAACATGGCCGAAGCCTACGACGTGGCGCTGGCGCTGCATTGTCCGCTGGGGCCGATTGCGCTGGCGGCGTGCCTGCAACTGGACGCGGCTTGTTACAACGCGTTTATCCAGGAGCAGAGCCTGGGTATCCATTACAACGAGAGCAACGATCTGCTCGACTACGTGAAAGATCCGCGAGTGTTCGACTACGACCAGGGCTTCGTGAAGATTCCGAACGGGCCAGGGCTGGGCATCGAGATCAACGAGGAATACGTGATCGAACGTGCGGCGGTCGGCCACCGCTGGCGCAACCCGATCTGGCGCCATGCCGATGGCAGTTTTGCCGAGTGGTGAGTCCCTTCTGACCCACCACAAATCCTTGTGGGAGGGGGCTTGCTCCCGAATGCGGCATGTCAGCTAAAGAGATGTCGACTGACACTCCGCATTCGGGAGCAAGCCCCCTCCCACAATTGATCTCCATGGATGGGAGATTTGCGTCAATGACCTCAAATAATCATAAGAAGAGGCACCCCCCATGCCAACGCAAACCCTCACCGGGCAGGCGTCTTTAGTCACGCCTAGCCGCAAGCGGTTTTTCATCATGGTGTTGCTGTTCATCACCGTGGTCATCAACTACCTCGACCGCAGCAACCTGTCGATTGCCGCGCCCGCGCTGACCAGTGAACTGGGCATCGACCCGGTTCACGTCGGGCTGATTTTCTCCGCATTCGGCTGGACCTACGCCGCGATGCAGATTCCCGGCGGCTGGCTGGTGGATCGGGTGCCGCCGCGCATCCTCTACAGTGTCGCGCTGCTGCTGTGGTCGCTGGCCACGGTGCTGCTCGGTTTCGCTGCGAGTTTCATTGCGCTGTTTGTGCTGCGCATGGCGGTCGGCGCGCTGGAAGCACCGGCCTATCCGATCAACAGCCGCGTGGTGACCACCTGGTTTCCCGAGCGCGAGCGGGCCACGGCGATTGGTTTCTACACCTCCGGGCAGTTTGTCGGCCTGGCCTTTCTGACCCCGGTGCTGGCCTGGCTGCAACATGAATTTGGTTGGCACATGGTGTTTGTCGCGACCGGTGCGGCGGGCATCATCTGGGCGGCAATCTGGTACGCGGTGTATCGCGAACCGCGGGATTTCAAGGGCGCCAACGACGCGGAGATCGACCTGATCCGCGAGGGTGGCGGACTGGTGGATATTCAAGCGCAAACGGCCAAGGCCTCGTTTAGCTGGACCGACCTCGGCATTGTCCTGAGCAAACGCAAGTTGTGGGGCATCTACCTCGGCCAGTTCTGCCTGAATTCGACGCTGTGGTTCTTCCTGACGTGGTTCCCGACC
This sequence comes from Pseudomonas sp. S3(2024), assembly GCF_036861315.1. Lineage (NCBI taxonomy): Bacteria > Pseudomonadati > Pseudomonadota > Gammaproteobacteria > Pseudomonadales > Pseudomonadaceae > Pseudomonas > Pseudomonas sp. S3(2024). The sequence goes on from NZ_JAZAQQ010000002.1 coordinate 724,525, forward strand.
TACCTGGTGAAATATCGCGGCATGGACTTCATCAAGTCCGGCCTGTTGGCATCGCTGCCGTTTCTCGCGGCCTTTGTCGGCGTGCTGTGCTCGGGATTCTTTTCCGACCTGTTGATCCGCCGTGGCTGCAGCGTGGGCTTCGCGCGCAAGTTGCCGATCATTGGCGGGCTGCTGATTTCCACCTCGATCATCGGCGCCAATTTCGTTGAATCGACACCGCTGGTGATTGCCTTCCTGGCGTTGGCCTTTTTCGGCAACGGTCTGGCCTCGATCACCTGGTCGCTGGTCTCGACCCTGGCTCCGGCGCGTTTGCTGGGGCTGACCGGCGGGGTGTTCAACTTCATCGGCAACCTGTCGGCAATTGCCACGCCGATTGTCATCGGTTTCCTCGCCAGTGGTGATTCGTTCGCCCCGGCGATCACCTACATCGCGGTGCTGGCGCTGATCGGTGCATTGTCCTACGTGCTGCTGGTGGGCAAGGTCGAACGTATCGAGTTGTAGTGGTCTGCGTCGGGCGACCATAATGCCGCCCGTTCCCTCGCTCAACGGTAAAGGCTGGATATGCAGGAAGACGCCCCGGAAAAAACCAAGGACGCCGCACCCACCGGCACTCAGACGCTGCTTCGCGGCCTGGGTGTGGTGCAGGCGGTGGCCAGTGGCGCCCGCGATCTGAAAGAGATCGCCCGGCTGATCGGCACCACGCGCAGCACCACCCATCGTCTGGCCAGTTGCCTGGTGGACGAGCGTTACCTGCGCGTGGTGCCACAAATCGGCTATCTGCTGGGGCCGAAGCTGATCGAGCTGGGGTTTCAGGCGCGCGAAGAGTTGCCGCTGGTGAGTCTGGCCGGGCCGTATCTGGACGAGTTGTCGGCGCTGACCGGCGACACCGTGCACCTGGGCATTCGTGAGGGCGACGAGGTCTTGTATCTGCTGAAGAATCCGGGGCGTAACGGCCCGGAAATGCGCTCGCGGGTCGGCCACCGGATGCCATTGGCGCGCACCGGGATCGGCAAGGCGTTGATGCTCGATGATGCGCCGCAGGATTGGCAGCGCCTGTACGACATCAGCCTGCCGGCGGGTGGGAAAAGTCAGTTCTGGCCGCAGCATCCGCAGCAGTCGTGGGAACAGCTCGAACAGCGCATGACCGAGTACGTAGCCGGTGGCTACGCCTTCGATCTGGAAGACAACGAACCGTCGATCCGCTGTGTGGCGGCGCCGATTCGTGATGCGAGCAAGCGCATTGTGGCGGCGATCAGTATCGCCAGCACCGTGCCGTACATGCCGCTGGAAAAAATGGCCGAGCTGATTCCCCTGATCAAAGGGGTCACAGCCCGGCTCTCGGCAGAACTCGGTCTGAAGGTTTAAAGCTTCAGCGTCGCCATGTCGATCACGAAGCGATACTTCACGTCACCGGCGATCATCCGCGCGTAAGCCTCGTTGATCTGGCGGATGTCGAGCATTTCGATGTCGCAGGTGATGTTGTGCTCGGCGCAGAAATCCAGCACTTCCTGGGTTTCGGCAATGCCGCCGATCAACGAACCGGCCAGTACGCGGCGCCCCAGCACCAGGTTGGCGGCGTGCACGGGCGGGTCGATCGGTTCGATCAGGCCGACCAGGATATGCACGCCATCAAAGTGCAGGGTTTGCAGGTACGGGTTGAGATCATGCTGCACCGGAATGGTGTCCAGCAGGAAATCGAAACGGCCTGCAGCGGCAGCCATCTGCTCGGCATCGGTGGAGACGATCACATGATCGGCACCCTGCCGACGACCTTCCTCGGCCTTGCTCGCCGAACGGGTGAACAGCGTCACTTCCGCGCCCATCGCCTTGGCGAACTTGATGCCCATGTGGCCGAGGCCGCCCATGCCGAGAATCCCGACCTTGTCGCCGGCCTTGACCCCATAGTGCTTGAGCGGCGAATAGGTGGTGATGCCGGCGCAGAGGATCGGCGCGGCGCTGGCCAGGTCGAGCTTCTCCGGGATGCGCACCACAAAATGTTCGCTGACCACGATGCTGTCCGAATAGCCGCCCATGGTGTTACTGCCATCGACCCGGTCCGGGGTGGCGTAGGTCATGGTCGGGCCTTCGAGGCAGTATTGCTCGAGGTTCTGCTGGCAGGCAGCGCAGGTGCGGCACGAGTCGACCATGCAGCCGACACCGACCAGATCGCCGACTTTATGTTGAGTGACGTTCGCACCAACGGCGGTGACTTTGCCGACGATCTCATGGCCGGGCATCAACGGATAAACGGCGATGCCCCATTCGTTGCGGGCCTGGTGGATATCTGAGTGGCAGACGCCGCAGTAGAGGATCTCGATCGCCACATCGTCAGCGCGTGGGCTGCGGCGTTCGAATTTCATCGGGGCGAGGGGAGTGGAGGCCGATTGGGCGGCATAACCGATAGCGGTGTACATGAGAAACCTCGCAGAAGCAGTGACTGGTGAGGTGGCGCATTTTGGGCGCCGTCTGCCGCTGCGGCCATGACGATTCCTCCGGGTCTCATGCCTAATCCTCCGGCATGCAGGTCTGGGCAAGCGCATTGGCAAAAGGATCTGCGATGATGCTTGCATGCCTTTTTCCGTGACTTTTTTGAAGACCCCTCCGATGCAGTTGACCCGTCACCTTGATGCCAATGCCACACTGGTTTCGCTGATCGAACCGCTGGCGCTCTGCGATGGTTACAGCCAGACCGGGTTGCCCGGTGTGCAGGTGTTGCGCGCCAGTTGCGACGTGGCGCGTGGCCCGCACATTTATGAGCCGAGCCTGATGATCATCGCCCAGGGCAGCAAACTGGCGTTTCTCGGCCCGCGCACCATGGAATATGGCGCCGGGCATTACCTGATTCAGGCGTTGCCGGTGCCGTTCGAGTGCGAAACCTTTGCCTTGCCGGATGCGCCGTTGCTGGGTGTGTCGGTGGCTATCGACCGGGTGCTGCTCGGCGAGCTGGTGCTGGCCATGGGGCTGGCGCCGGGGCGGCATATCCCGGCGCAAACGCCGGAGTCGATGACCTCGGTCGTGCTCGACGATGACATGCGCGGCTGCGTCGAACGCTTGTTACGCTGCCTGCACGATCCGCTGGAGCGGCAGATTCTCGGGCCGGCGCGGGTGCGTGAATTGCTGTTCACCGCGCTGCGCGGGCCACAGGCCGATGTGTTGCGCGCGCTGGTCGAACAGCAGGGGCAGTTCGCCCGGGTGGCGGCGTCGATCAGTCATCTGCATGCGCATTACACCGAGCCGCTGAATGTCGAGACTCTGGCCAGTTGCGCGAATATGAGCGTGTCGTCCTTCCACGAGCACTTCAAGCGCAGCACGCTGTTGTCGCCGGTGCAGTATCTGAAGCGCTTGCGCCTGCTCAAGGCGCAGACCTTACTGGTCGCCGAGGGGCTGGGCGTGGCGCAGGTGGCGCATCGGGTGGGGTATCAGAGTACGTCGCAGTTCAGTCGTGAGTACAAGCGCTACTTCGAGCGTAGTCCTGGCGACGAACGCGTTGCCTGAGTCTGCGCAAATCCTTTGTAGGAGTGAGCCTGCTCGCGATAGCGGTGTGTCAGTCAACGATGATGCTGACTGATACACCGCTATCGCGAGCAGGCTCACTCCTACAGTGATTTTGTGGTGCAACAAGGAATCCTGGGCAACAAAAAGGCCCCCGTTTCGGGAGCCTCGTTGTTCAGCGATACGGCTTACATGTTCGGGTAAGTCGGGCCGCCAGCGCCTTCCGGCGTGACCCAGGTGATGTTCTGCGAAGGGTCCTTGATGTCACAGGTCTTGCAGTGCACGCAGTTCTGGGCGTTGATCTGGAAGCGTTTTTCGCCGTCTTCCTTGGTGATCACTTCGTAGACGCCGGCCGGGCAGTAGCGCTGCGCCGGTTCGTCGTACAGCGGCAGGTTCTTGCTGATCGGGATGCTCGGGTCGGTCAGCTTCAAGTGGCACGGCTGTTCTTCTTCGTGGTTGGTACCGGAGATGAACACCGAGCTCAGTTTGTCGAAGCTGAGTTTGCCGTCCGGCTTCGGATAGTCGATCTTCTTGCAGTCGGCCGCCAGTTTCAGGCAAGCGTAGTCCGGCTTGGTGTCGTGCAGGGTGAACGGCAGTTTGCCGCCGAAGATGTTCTGGTCCAGCCAGTTGAAACCACCGCCGACGATCGCGCCGAACTTGTGGATCGCCGGGCCGAAGTTACGGCTGGCGAACAGTTCGTCGTAGAGCCAGCTCTTCTTGAACGCGTCGACGTAGGAGGTCAGCTCTTCGGTGCCATCCTTTTCGGCGAACAGTGCGTCGGCCACCGATTCCGCGGCGAGCATGCCGGACTTCATCGCGGTGTGGCTGCCTTTGATCTTGGCGAAGTTCAGGGTGCCGAGGTCGCAACCGATCAGCGCGCCGCCCTTGAAGACCATTTTCGGCAGCGAGTTCAGGCCACCTTTGCAGATCGCACGGGCGCCGTAGCTGACGCGCTTGCCGCCTTCCAGGTACTGGGCCAGCACCGGGTGATGCTTGAGGCGCTGGAACTCGTCGAACGGCGACAGGTAAGTGTTGCTGTAAGACAGGTCAACGATCAGACCGACCACTACCTGGTTGTTTTCCAAGTGATAGAGGAACGAGCCGCCGGTGTTTTCGGTGCCCATGATGTCCAGCGGCCAACCGGCGGTGTGCACCACCAGGCCTGGCTGGTGTTTGGCCGGGTCGATTTCCCAGATTTCCTTCAGGCCGATGCCATAGTGCTGAGCGTCGGCATCGCTGTCGAGGTTGTAACGCTTGATCAGTTGCTTGCCGATGTGGCCACGGCAGCCCTCGGCGAACAGCGTGTACTTGCCACGCAGTTCCATGCCCGGGGTGTACAGGCCTTCTTTCGGGTTGCCTTCGCGGTCGACGCCCAGATCACCGGTGATGATCCCGCGCACGATGCCGTTTTCGTCGATCAGCGCTTCCTGAGCAGCGAAGCCCGGGTAGATTTCCACGCCGAGGTTCTCGGCCTGCTGGGCCAGCCAGCGGCACAGGTTGCCGAGGGAAATAATATAGTTGCCTTCGTTGTGCATGGTCTTGGGCACAAAGAAGTCCGGAATTTTCTGCGCACTGTCGGCGTTTTTCAGCACGAAAATGTCATCGCGGGTGACCGGCGTGTTCAGCGGGGCGCCGAGTTCTTTCCAGTCCGGGAACAGTTCGTTCAGAGCACGTGGTTCGAACACGGCACCGGAAAGGATGTGTGCGCCGACTTCGGAGCCTTTTTCGACCACGCAGACGCTGATTTCCTTACCGGCTTCGGCGGCCTTCTGCTTCAGACGGCAGGCGGCGGACAGGCCAGCGGGGCCGGCACCGACGATGACCACGTCGAATTCCATGTATTCGCGTTCCACAGGCTATCTCCTACTCAAGGCTCAACAGTTTTTTTTCTAATTTGGAGGTTCGGTGTCATATCCGTTATTGCCTTTACGTTAACGTCAAGGGTAATAATGGGCAAACCACCTTTCTCTCTAGGCGGCGCATTATATCTACACCACTCCGAGCGTCCAATACAAACGTTTGTTTGAATCGGCTCCAGCCCAGAGAAATCAAAGAAGCGCGGCTTATGAACGGCCATTTTGCCGTATTGACCGGAATAGGCGTTCCGGTCAAGATACGGGCGGTTTTGCGCTCGCCGTAGGCAGACTGGCGGTTTCAAGAGCACCTCTAAAGACAAGGCACAGGCAGTACAGGGTGATGCGCAGCGCAAGTCCGGCGCGCAGTTTACACACCGTGCGATTCAATGACCCGTTGGTCACCACTGACGAACGGTCATCGCCCCCAGCCGGCGTTTTTAGAGGTGCCCTTGTGCCCGATGAGCATCAACCGCCAGGTTCGCCTAGGCGACTTTCTTTTCACCGGAGAGTAACGAGGAATCCATGAAGGTTCTTGTAGCTGTCAAACGCGTTGTGGATTACAACGTCAAGGTCCGCGTCAAGGCGGACAATTCCGGCGTAGACCTCGCCAACGTCAAGATGTCGATGAACCCTTTCTGCGAAATCGCAGTGGAAGAAGCCGTACGCCTGAAAGAGAAAGGTGTTGCGACTGAAATCGTCGTCGTCTCCATCGGCCCGTCCACCGCTCAGGAACAGCTGCGTACCGCACTGGCTCTGGGTGCCGACCGCGCCATCCTCGTCGAATCCGCTGAAGACCTGACTTCGCTGGCCGTGGCCAAGCTGCTCAAGGCTGTGGTCGACAAGGAACAGCCTCAACTGGTGATCCTGGGCAAACAGGCCATCGACAGCGACAACAACCAGACCGGCCAGATGCTCGCTGCACTGAGCGGTTACGGTCAGGGCACTTTCGCCTCGAAAGTCGAAGTCTCCGGCGACAGCGTTGCCGTGACCCGCGAAATCGACGGCGGCGCGCAGACCGTTTCCCTGAAACTGCCAGCGATCGTCACCACCGACCTGCGTTTGAACGAGCCGCGCTACGCGTCTCTGCCAAACATCATGAAAGCCAAGAAGAAGCCTCTCGAAGTGCTGACTCCGGACGCTTTGGGCGTTTCCACCGCCTCCACCAACAAGACCCTGAAAGTCGAAGCGCCGGCTGCACGCAGCGCAGGCATCAAGGTCAAGTCGGTGGCTGAACTGGTCGAGAAACTGAAAAACGAAGCGAAGGTAATCTAAAAATGACTATCTTGGTAATCGCTGAACACGACAACAAAGTGCTGGCCCCGGCCACACTGAACACCGTGGCTGCTGCTGCCAAAATCGGCGGCGACATTCACGTGCTGGTTGCCGGTCAGGGCGCTGGCGCCGTGGCCGAGGCCGCTGCGAAAATCGCTGGCGTAAGCAAAGTCCTGAACGCTGACAATGCCGCTTACGCGCATCAGTTGCCGGAAAACGTTGCGCCGCTGGTTGCAGAGCTGGGTAAGGGCTACAGCCACATCCTGGCTGCCGCCACGTCCAACGGCAAAAACATCCTGCCGCGCGTTGCCGCTGCACTGGACGTTGACCAGATCTCCGAGATCATCTCGGTAGAAAGCGCCGATACTTTCAAGCGTCCGATCTACGCCGGTAACGCTATCGCTACCGTGCAATCGACCGCTGCGATCAAAGTGATCACCGTGCGTGCCACCGGTTTCGACCCGGTTGCCGCTGAAGGTGGTTCGGCGGCTGTTGAAGCCGTAGCGGCTGCGCACGACGCCGGCACTTCCAGCTTCGTCAGCGAAGAACTGGCCAAGTCCGATCGTCCAGAGCTGACCGCTGCCAAGATCGTCGTTTCCGGCGGCCGCGGCATGCAGAACGGTGACAACTTCAAACACCTGTACGCCCTGGCCGACAAGCTGGGCGCAGCCGTCGGTGCTTCGCGCGCCGCGGTCGACGCAGGTTTCGTACCGAACGACATGCAGGTCGGTCAGACCGGCAAGATCGTTGCACCACAGCTGTATATCGCGGTCGGTATCTCCGGCGCGATCCAGCACTTGGCCGGCATGAAAGATTCCAAAGTGATCGTCGCGATCAACAAGGACGAAGAAGCGCCAATCTTCCAGGTGGCCGATTACGGTCTGGTGGCGGATCTGTTCGAAGCGGTACCTGAGCTGGAGAAGCTGGTCTAATCCGGCAGCTTCACTTATAAAGAGCCCGGCCTTATGGTCGGGCTTTTTTTTGTCTCGAATTTGCGTGGGAGTGTTTTGCCATGGATCTGCGCCGCGGGTTGTTATTGGGATTGATCCTGTTACCGGGGATGGCTGCGGCCGCCGGCAAATGCGAGCGCCTTGTCGTCACCGGCAGCCCGGATGCACCGCCGTACCTGTGGCAGGATCCACAGAATCCCAAGCACTTGATCGGCGCCAGTGCCGACCTGTTGCAGCAAGTGGCCAAGGATCTGGGGATCAAGGTCGAGCTGCTCTACGCCGGCAAACGCGCGCAGGCCCTTGATGAAGTACGCAGCGGGCGCATGGACATGCTGGCCGACACGCCGCTGATGTTCAACGAGCTGGAAAACCTCGACTACATCTATCCGCCGTTGCTGGAAAACGACTATCTGGTGTGGACGCGCAAAGGCTCGACGCTGGTCTACAGCGAAGCCAGGGACCTGCACGGGCACACCGGCGGGCTGTCGGAAAAGTCTCGAATGACCCAGGCATTCGGCACTTTCGCCGAGCAGAATCTGACCCTGACCCGGACGGCAAACCTCACTCAGGCCTTTCAGAAACTTCTGCTGGGCGAAGTCGAATATGTACTCGCCGGGCGCTACTCGGGCATGGCCGCCGCGCAGGCATTGGGCATGGCCAATGATCTCCTGGCCTTCGAGCAACCGATCGACCGACCGGGACTGTTCCTCGCGGTTTCGCACAACTCGGCCTGCAACGATCCGTGGTTGCGCGGACAGCTCGCTAAAAAGATGACAGAATTGCCCGCGTCCGGACTGACCGAAGCCGCGCTGCAACGCAACATCGAGCGCTGGAAGGCTCAGCAGCAACAGCCGCAGCCACCTGTCAGTGCCCCAAAACAGTAGGGATTCTTAGTGAGTATTCGACCTCTTTTCGCGGCCATGGCCGTTCTGGCCCTGGCCGGCTGCGCCAACGATCCGGCACCCAATGAGCAAATGCGCCTGACCGAGCAGGCCATCACCCAGGCCAAGGCTGTCGGTGCGACCGCCGATGAAATGCCGGAAATGAAACTGGCCGAAGACAAGTTCAACCGGGCCAAGGGCAACATGACCGACGAGTCCTTCAAGAACGCCCGCATGCGTGCCGAACAGGCCGAGCTGGATGCACGTCTGGCCGAAGCCAAAGTGCTGACACAAAAGAGCGAAGAGCAACTGAACGTGCTCAACACCCGCATCATCCGTCTGCGCAAGCAACTGGGAGATGCCCAATGAGCCTCAAGTCCAAAGCCCTCGGCGGGTTGATTCTGGCCGGTTGTGCAAGCCTCTACGGTTGCGCCGGTCAGCACAGTGAAAGCGCATTGCAACAAGCCAGCAGCGACTTCCAGAAGGTCAAGGAAGACTCCAACGTGCTGCGCATCGCTCCCAAGGACGTGATCCGTGCCGGTGAGTCCCTGGCCCGTGCCGATCGCCTGTCGACCTATTGGGGCAGTGGCTCGGACGTGGCGCATTACGCCTACCTGAGTCAGCGCTACAGCGAAATCGCCCGCGAACACACCAATCTGGTGCTCAACGAAGAGCGCGCGGCTAAGCTTGAGCTGGAGCGTCAACGCCTGCAACTGGCCCTGCGCGAGTCCAAACTGCTGAGCGTGCAGCAGCAGGGCAAGTGGCTTGAGGAGCAGATCGTTGCGCTGGCCACCACGCAAACCGATCGCGGCCTGGTCATGACCTTGGGCGACGTGCTGTTCGACACCGGCGAAGCGGAGCTGAAGAACTCGGCCAACCGTGTAGTGCTGAAGATCGTGCAGTTTCTGCAGCTCAACCCGAAACGCGTGGTGCGCATCGAGGGCTACACCGACAGCACCGGCGGCAAGCAGGAAAACCTCAAGCTGTCGCGTGATCGTGCGCAGGCGGTGGCCGATGTGCTGATGGACCTCGGGATTGAGGACAAGCGGATTCAAGTCGAAGGTTACGGCGATGAGTACCCGGTGGACGCCAACGCTTCCGAGCGCGGGCGGGCACAGAATCGTCGGGTGGAAATTGTGTTCTCCGACGAAAAAGGCCAGCTCGGCGCCGCCCGCTGAGGGCTGCGTCTCTGGAAAGCCCGGCCTGTCATGCAGCGCCGGGCTTTTTTACGTCTGTCGAATAGCACGCAAATCCGTACAGTTGTAGCTGACACTGCACTGTACGGTCGACTATGGTGGCAACTGTCCCAGTACACTTCTAAACTGTTCCGGTATTGTTTCACACAAGAATAAAATGCCCGTGAAATCGAGTGCTGCGTCATGACCAACCTCTTGCTCTACCAACGTATTGCTCAACAATTGGCGGAAGACATCCGGCGCGGTGTCTATCAGCCCGGAGAACGCGTGCCGTCGGTGCGCAAGATGAGTTCGCAGCTCAATGTCAGCCATGCAACGGTGTTGCAGGCTTACGCCAATCTCGAAGATCAGGGCCTGATCCGTGCACGGCCGCAGTCCGGTTACTACGTGCACCAGACCCCGGCACTGACAGCGCCGACCCCGGACATCGCCCGGGTCGAGCGGCCAGGACTGGTCACCCGCGCCAGCATCATTCAGCAAGTGTTGGTCGAATCGCGGCGCGAAGGGGTGTTCCCGTTGGGCGCTGCGGTGCCGAGTGTCGATTACCTCCCGGTGCGCGCGCTGCATCAACAACTGGCCAAGGTCACCCGATTCCATAGTCCGCGCGCGTTCAGTTACATGTTCAGCCCGGGTTTCGAACCGCTGCGCCGGCAAGTGGCGATCCGCATGCGCGATGCCGGGGTCGTCGTCGATCCGTCAGAAGTGGTGATCACCCACGGATGTGTCGATGCGCTGCAGATGTCGCTGCGGGTGCTGACTCGTCCGGGCGACCTGATCGCCGCCGAATCGCCAACCTATTACGGTCTGCTGCAACTGGCCGACCTGCTGGGCCTGAAAGTGATCGAGATCCCCAGCGATCCGGCCACCGGCATGAGCCTCGAAGCCTTGCAACTGGCGGCGAACCAATGGTCAATCAAGGCGTTGGTTCTGACCACTCGCCTGAGCAATCCACTGGGCGGCACCATGCCGGAAGAGCGGCAGAAACAACTGCTGCGCCTGGCTTCGGACTTCGATATCCAGATCGTCGAAGACGACATCTATGGCGAGTTGATGTTCGAACAGGGCCGCACCAAAGCCCTCAAGGCCTACGATCGACTGGATCGGGTGATCTACTGCTCGAGCTTTTCCAAGACCTTGTCGCCGGGTGTGCGCGTCGGCTGGATGATCGCCGGCAAGTATCAGCAGGAAATTCAGCGTCTGCAGACCTTCACCACGCATTCGGCGTGCAGCGTCACGCAAATGGCGATTGCCGCTTATCTGGAAAATGGCGGTTATGACCGGCATTTACGGTACATCCGTCAGGAATACCGAAAAAACCTCAGCGCATTTCAGCTGGCGGTGCAGCAGTACTTCCCCGAAGGCACGCAAATGACCCGGCCCACGGGCGGTTTTATCCTCTGGGTGAGTCTGCCGGGCAGGGTCAATACCCAGGAATTGCACGTCCGCGCCTTGCAGCAGGGCATCAGTATTGCGCCGGGGCTGATCTTCAGTAATACCGAGCAGTTCAACCACTGCATCCGCCTGAACTGCGGCACGCCGTGGAATCGCGAGGCGGAAAGGGCGCTGATGACCCTCGGTTTGCTGGCGACTCAACTGTGTCAGGAAACCGCAGGCGGTTTCTGAACGAGTGGCGCACCGCGCTTGTCTTGTGACGCTCAACAGGCGAGCATATGGCCCTCTGCCGTTAGTGTTGTGGGGCTCATGAAAGCGATTTTGCCTGCTGCCTGGATTTTGCTTGGTGTGTTGACGATGGGCCATGCGCCCGGTGTCATGGCAGCCGCCGTTCAGGAAAAGCCTGCGGCGTCAGCTCCGGCGAGTAAAACGGCCAGCAACAAAGCCGTTGCGGACAAGAAAGCTCAGACGAAGAAAGCCCCGCAGAAGAAAGCGGCCCCGGTGAAGAAGCGGCCCCCGATTGCCTCCAAGTCAAAACCGGCCAGTGAAGTGGCTAAAACCAGACTGCCGCCGGCCAAACTGGACCTGAGCCTGCCCAAAGACATGGTCCAGCAGCTCAAACCTGCCGGTACCGTGCCGATGCCCAAACACGACGCGATCCTGCCGCAGATGTTTGGCGAGAAGAACAGCGGCTTCCAGCTCAATGGCCGCCTGCTCAGCAATGAAATGCAGTTGCAGCTGCGCAACGAAGAGCGCCGCGAAGTCGAAGGCGCAGCGCTGGATTTCGAGTTCAAGCAATAAATTCAATCGAGCCGTGACCCGCGAACCAGACGCTTTGTCGGAGACTGGTCAGTCACATTCAGTTATCGGTAAAAACCCCGGTCCAGGGAATTTGAAACAACCGTTTTAGCGGTTACTCTGTCCGTGTCTCTTTAACACATTGCCCGTCGCGAGGACTTGCTCGTCATGAAATGCCGTGAAGGCTGTGGCGCTTGCTGCATTGCCCCGTCCATCAGCTCTGCCATTCCGGGCATGCCCAACGGCAAACCTGCCGGCGAACGTTGCGTGCAACTCTCGGTCGAAAACCTGTGCAGCATTTTCGGCCAGCCGGAGCGTCCGGCGGTCTGTTCAGGATTCGCCGCCGATGTCGAAGTCTGCGGCAGCAGCTCGGAAGAAGCGATCAGGTTGATCGGCTGGTGGGAGCAGATGACGGCGGCGTGATGTGTCAAACGAACGGAACTTCAACAATAAGGAATAAGACTATGGGGTCGCTGCATCGTATCGCTGTGTTGTGTGGTTTGACCGCTGTGCTGGCCACTTCGGTTGCTCAGGCTGAGGACTGGAAGGTCGCCAAGGAACAGGACGGGATCAAGGTCTCGCTGGCCGAAGTGCCGGGTTCTGATTACAAGTCCTATCAGGGTGTTGCCCTGATGAAGACCACCATTGCCAAACTGCGTGCCTTGCAGGAAGACGTGGCCGGAGCCTGCGCCTGGATTCACGAATGCAAAACCCAGAAACTGCTCAAGCACGAGGGCGATCAGAGCTGGACCTACACCCAGTTCAATACGCCGTGGCCAGTGACCCCACGTGATTCGGTGTTGCACATCACCACCGTTGAGGGCGCCGATGGCAGCCTGACCCGCAACCTCGAAGGCGTGCCGAAGTACCTTCCCGAAGAGAAAGGCTTTGTCCGTGTCGCTCAGGTCAAAGGGTTCTGGAAGTTCGTACCCAAAGGTGATCAAGTCGAAGTGACCTATCAGGTGCACACTGAGCCCGGCGGCAGCGTGCCGAGCATGATCGCCAACAAGTTCGTGGTCGATGCGCCGTTCAATACGCTGAAAGCCCTGAAAGAACGCGCCGAGAAGTAATTCTTCGCGCTGACAGCAAAACGCCCCGACCGAATCGGGGCGTTTTGTTTTGTCGTTATATTGTGTTTCCAGATATGCGTTGGACGAAATTTTCACAAAGTGTTCCAGACAATTCGCCCGCGCAACTCGGTTTGTCCCCCCGTCCGAATGCTTGTATGAAAGAGTCGGGCAATCGGGCAGTAATCAATGGCAATGCTGCCGTTGATCGTGCAACATTTGCGCACCGCGCACGCCCCGGGGCCTGGAATGGCCAATAGAGGGCATGGCGCCGCTGTATTTTGCAACTTCAACTTCCAATGGGTCCTAAAACGACATGGCAAACCCGGACGCCCTGAATCAGCAGCGATCTTCCACTCGCCTGCTGCAACCGACCGTCAAATCGCATCTGGCCTACACGCTGCTGTGTGCCCTGGTCATGATGGTGATGTTTTCCGTGCTGCGCCTCGCGCTGCTGGTCTACAACCGCGAGATGATCCTCGATACCCCGGCTTCGACCTTCCTCGAAGCCTTCGCCAACGGCCTGCGTTTCGACCTGCGCCTGGTGGTCTACGTCTGCGTTCCGCTGGTGCTGGCGCTGTTCAGTGCCCGGGCGATGGCTGCGCGTGGCTTCTTCCGCCTGTGGCTGACCGTGGCGTCGAGCATCGCGCTGTTCCTCGGCCTGATGGAAATGGACTTCTACCGCGAGTTCCACCAGCGCCTCAACGGCCTGGTGTTCCAGTACGTGAAGGAAGACCCGAAAACCGTGATGAGCATGCTCTGGTACGGTTTCCCGGTAGTGCGTTACCTGCTGGCGTGGGTCATCGGCACCGTGATCCTGACTCTGGCCTTCAAGGGCGCCGACCGTGCGACCCGTCCACGCGGCCCGTTCAGCGGCGGCAACGTCGGCACCCGTCAGGTGGCGCCGTGGTACACCCGCCTGGCAGTGTTCGTGGTCTGCCTGCTGATCTGCGTCGTGGCGGCCCGTGGCACCCTGCGTCAGGGCCCGCCGCTGCGTTGGGGTGACGTGTACACCACCGAATCGAACTTCGCCAACCAGCTCGGCCTCAACGGCACGCTGTCGCTGATCGCCGCCGCCAAGGACCGCATGGGCGAGGACCGCGATAACATCTGGAAAGCCACCCTGCCGCAGGAACAGGCGCAGAAAGTGGTGCGCGAGATGCTGGTGATGCCGGACGACAAACTGGTCGATGCCGACATCGCTGCCGTGCGTCGTGACTACACGCCGCCGGCCGACAAGACCCTGCCGATCAAGAACGTAGTCGTGATCCTGATGGAAAGCATGGCCGGTCACTCGGTCGGCGCCCTGGGCGCACCGGGCAACATCACACCTTACCTCGACAAACTGTCGAAGGAAGGCCTGCTGTTCGACCGCTTCTTCTCCAACGGCACCCATACCCACCAGGGCATGTTTGCGACCATGGCGTGCTTCCCGAACCTGCCAGGTTTCGAATACCTGATGCAGACCCCGGAAGGCAGCCACAAGCTCTCCGGTCTGCCGCAGCTGCTCAGCGCGCGCAAGTATGACGACGTGTATGTCTACAACGGCGACTTCGCCTGGGACAACCAGTCGGGCTTCTTCAGTAACCAGGGCATGACCAACTTCGTTGGCCGTAACGACTTCGTCAATCCGGTGTTCTCCGATCCGACCTGGGGCGTGTCCGACCAGGACATGTTCGACCGTGGTCTGCAGGAGCTGAAGGCACGGGAAAACGGCAAGCCGTTCTACGCGCTGCTGCAAACCCTTTCCAACCACACGCCGTACGCCTTGCCGACGCCATTGCCGGTCGAGCGCGTGACCGATCGTGGCAGCCTCAACGAGCACCTGACCGCCATGCGTTACGCCGACTGGGCGCTGGGTCAGTTCTTCGAGAAGGCACGCAAAGAGCCGTACTTCAAGGAAACCCTGTTCGTGATCGTCGGCGACCACGGTTTCGGCAACGAACGCCAGATCACCGAAATGGACCTGGGCCGCTTCAACGTGCCGATGCTGATGATCGCCCCGGGCATTCAGGAAAAATTCGGCACCCGTGACCACACCGTGGGTACGCAGATCGACATCGTGCCGACCATCATGGGTCGTCTGGGTGGCGAAGTGCGTCATCAGTGCTGGGGTCGCGACCTGCTGAATCTCCCGGCCGGCGACACCGGTTTCGGTGTGATCAAGCCGTCGGGCAGCGAGCAGACCACCGCCATCGTCACTGCCGACCAGATCCTGGTGCTGCCGAAAGAGAAGGAAATGGCGCCGAAGATCTACCAGTACCAACTGGGCGCGAACCCTTCTGCCGAGATCATTCCGGACGCACCGCGTACCGCCGAATTGAAGCTCAAGCTGGAAGCGTTCCTGCAAACGGCGACCAAGAGCCTGATGGACAACACCGCCGGTGTGATCAACGGCAAGCCGGACTGAAAAACCGCTGCATAAAAAAGAGGCCCCTGAGGGCCTCTTTTTTTGTCTTGGGGTTTTATATCCTGCCAAGTAACAGCAAGACCAACAGCACCACCAACACCACGCCGATAATGCCCGAAGGACCATAACCCCAACTTCTGGAGTGCGGGAAGACCGGCAGACCACCGATCAGCAACAGGATCAGGATAATGATAAGAATTGTGCCCATGTCGATTTCCTTGTTTATAGCGTTCGAGAAGACTTGGTGTTCAAGGGCGACTGGAGGCTAACTAATTCCAGACGGCTTACAAATTCCGACTGGTGCGAATGAAAGAAAATTCAATGTTTTTTTAATGTATTTGGATTATTCGTTTATTTCCTTTAAAGCGCGAGATCAAAAGATCGCAGCCTTCGGCAGCTCCTACAGGGAACTGATGTAGGCGCTGCCGAAGGCTGCGATCTTTTGATCCTGTATTCAGCAATCTGATGGAGCGTGGGTGGCCAGTGTTCCTTCGCTACACTCCGCGCATCTCCTACGGAACAACAAGGCTGTCTGCTATGCAAAATCGCATGATGATCACGGGTGCGGGCTCAGGTTTGGGTCGCGAAATCGCGCTGCGCTGGGCGCGTGAAGGCTGGCAGCTGGCCTTGTCCGACGTCAGCGAACCTGGCCTGCAGGAAACCCTGAAGCGGGTGCGCGAGGCCGGTGGTGACGGTTTCACCCAACGTTGCGATGTGCGTGACTACAGCCAGCTCACCGCGTTTGCCCAGGCTTGCGAAGTGAAGCTCGGCGGTATCGATGTCATCGTCAACAACGCCGGTGTGGCGTCCGGCGGGTTCTTCAGCGAATTGTCGCTGGAGGATTGGGACTGGCAGATCGCGATCAACCTGATGGGGGTGGTCAAGGGCTGCAAGGCGTTCCTGCCGCTGCTGGAGCAGAGCAGAGGCAAGATCATCAACATCGCTTCGATGGCTGCACTGATGCAGGGCCCGGCGATGAGCAACTACAACGTGGCCAAGGCCGGTGTAGTGGCGCTGTCGGAAAGTTTGCTGATCGAACTGGCGCAGCAGGAAGTCAGCGTGCATGTGGTCTGCCCGTCGTTCTTCCAGACCAACTTGCTCGACTCGTTCCGTGGTCCGACCCCGGCCATGAAAGCCCAGGTCGGCAAGTTGCTTGAAAGTTCGCCGATTACGGCTGCCGACATTGCAGACTATATCTACCAGCAAGTGGCCGCCGGCGAATTCATGATCCTGCCGCACGAGCAGGGGCGCATGGCCTGGGCGATCAAACAGAAGAACCCGCAACTGATCTACAACGAAATGACCACCATGGCCGATAAAATGCGCGCCAAGGCCAGACAAACCAACGGCTGAACTTGCCCCGAGGATGTTGCGTCGTTAGGGTGGCCGCAATGGTCACCCTGTCGAGACGCATCAATGCTCAATTACCTGTGGTTCTTCCTCGCGGCGCTGTTTGAAATCGCCGGTTGTTTCGCCTTTTTCATGTGGCTGCGTCAGGGCAAAAGTGCCTTGTGGGTGATCCCGGCGCTGCTCAGCCTGACCCTGTTCGCGCTGTTGTTGACCCGCGTCGAAGCGGCTTATGCCGGGCGCGCCTATGCCGCCTATGGCGGGATCTACATCGTCGCGTCGATCGGCTGGCTGGCGGTGGTCGAGCGCGTTCGCCCTTTGGGTTCGGACTGGATCGGCGTGGCGCTGTGCGTGATCGGCGCGAGCGTGATTCTGTTCGGGCCGCGATTTTCCGCGGCGTGAGGCGAGGCTGTTTAGCGATTTGCAGGAAACGTCTGACGGGCGCGGCGCTTGTGGGTGTAGGGCAAGACTGAATTGCTCTGCGTGCATTGTCGAGCGCGCGCCCACCGCGCATCTTCAGGGCTGGCTAACCCTGAAGGATAAATTCCATGCTTGTACTCAGCCGTGTAGTGGGCGAGTTGATTTCCATCGGTGACGACATATCCGTGCGCGTGTTGTCAGTCAACGGCTCCAGTGTGCGCTTTGGTGTCGAGGCGCCGCAGAAGGTCAATGTGCACCGTTCTGAAGTCTATCAGCGGATCCAGCGCAAACAGGTCACCGAAAAGGTCCGCTAGTCGAACAGATGCTTGGGCACATCGTGTTTGAGCATCAACTGGCATTGTTCGCTTTCCGGGTCGAAGACGATCAGCGCCTGGCCTTTGGTCAGCGCCTGGCGCACGCGCAGCACGCGGGTTTCCAGCGGTGTGTCATCACCGTTGTCGGTGCCGTCGCGGGTGACGAAGTCCTCGATCAGGCGGGTGAGGGTGTCGACTTCAAGAGCGTCGTAGGGAATCAGCATGGGCACCTCGGCTAAATCAATGACGGGATGCTACGGCGATTGGTGGCTGGCTGCCAGTTTTGTGTGGGCAGTATCGGCCTCATCGCGAGCAGGCTCACTCCTACAGGGAAATGCATTTCAACTGTAGGAGTGAGCCTGCTCGCGATAGCCATAGTTCAGACAACAAGGATTCAACTGTCGGAACGCTGCCCCACCAGACTGTCCACTGACGGTACTCGCGTATCGCTCTCCATCTGTGTCTCATGTTCGATCTGGTGACTGAAGCGATCCAGCGAAGCATTGGCCGGCGCCGCATCGCTGGCAAATACCGGCGGACTCAGAATGTACGCCCCGAGCAAACGACTGAGCGCCGCCAGACTGTCGATGTGCGTACGTTCATAACCATGAGTCGCATCACAGCCGAAGGCCAGCAGGGCAGTACGGATGTCGTGCCCGGCAGTGACTGCCGAATGCGCGTCGCTGAAGTAATAGCGGAACAGGTCGCGCCGCACCGGCAGTTCGTTTTCACCGGCCAGACGCAGCAAATGCCGCGACAGGTGATAGTCGTAAGGGCCACCGGAGTCCTGCATCGCCACGCTCACCGCGTGTTCGCTGGAGTGCTGGCCCGGCGCGACCGGCGCGATGTCGATGCCGACGAACTCGCTGACATCCCACGGCAAGGCTGCCGCCGCACCGCTGCCGGTTTCCTCGGTGATGGTGAACAGCGGGTGACAGTCGATCATCAATTCCTGACCGCTCTCGACGATGGCTTTGAGCGCAGCGAGCAATGCCGCAACCCCGGCCTTGTCGTCGAGGTGACGGGCGCTGATGTGACCGCTGTCGGTGAACTCCGGCAGCGGGTCGAACGCCACCACGTCGCCGACGCTGATGCCCAGCGAGTCGCAATCGGCCTTGGTCGCGCAGTAGGCATCCAGACGCAGCTCGACGTGATCCCAGCTGATCGGCATCTCGTCCACGGCAGTGTTAAACGCGTGCCCGGACGCCATCAGCGGTAGCACGCTGCCACGAATCACGCCGTTGTCGGTGAACAGGCTGACCCTGCTGCCCTCGGCAAAGCGGCTCGACCAGCAACCGACCGGGGCCAGGGTCAGACGGCCGTTGTCTTTCACTGCACGCACGGCGGCGCCGATGGTATCCAGGTGCGCGGAGACAGCGCGGTCAGGGCTGTTTTTCTTGCCCTTGAGGGTGGCGCGAATGGTGCCGCGACGGGTCATTTCGAAAGGGATGCCAAGTTCTTCCAGACGCTCGGCGACGTAGCGCACGATGGTGTCGGTGAACCCGGTAGGGCTGGGAATGGCGAGCATTTCCAGCAGGACTTTTTGCAGGTAGTTCAGATCCGGTTCGGGGATTTGAGTGGTCATGGAAACTCCTGATGAGTTGAGGCGCATCGATGGTTTCGATGAGGGGAAGGATTTGTAGTGCCTGATCCGGCCCCTTCGCGAGCAAGCCCGCTCCCACATTTGGAATGCGTTCAACCTGTGGGAGCGGGCTTGCTCGCGAAGGCGTCAGTCCAGACGCCTCGGAATCAAGAAACAGCCGGCTGACTGTGCGGAAACAACAGATCGACAAACCGCTCCGCCGTCGGCTGCGGCTCGTGATTGGCCAGGCCGGCGCGTTCGTTGGCTTCGATAAACACGTACTCCGGCTGATCCGCCGCCGGCACCATCAAGTCGAGGCCAACCATCGGAATGTCCAGCGCCCGCGCTGCACGGACGGCGGCATCGACCAGGGTCGGGTGCAGAATCGCCGTGACATCTTCCAGCGTGCCACCGGTGTGCAGATTGGCCGTGCGACGGACGAACAGGTGCTCGCCCGCCGGCAGGATGCTGCTGTAGTCATACCCGGCCGCGTGCAGGGTGCGTTGGGTTTCGTGATCCAGCGGGATCTTGCTCTCGCCACTGGTAGCGGCTTGCCGACGCCTACTCTGCGCCTCGATCAATGCACCGATCGAATGATGGCCGTCACCGACCACCTCGGCGGGACGACGAATCGCTGCCGCCACCACTTCAAAACCGATCACCAGAATCCGCAGGTCGAGGCCTTCGTGGAAGCTTTCCAGCAGTACGCGGCTGTCGAAACGCTTGGCGGCTTCGATGGCCTGCTGCACCTCTTCGATGCTCTGCAGATCCACCGCCACCCCCTGGCCCTGTTCGCCATCGAGCGGTTTGACCACCACCCGTTGATGCTCATCGAGAAAGGCGAGGTTGTCGTCGGCGTTGCCTGCCAGTTGCTGTGAAGGCAGCTTCAGGCCGGCGCCTTTCAACACTTTGTGAGTCAGGCTTTTGTCCTGACACAGACTCATGCTGATCGCGCTGGTCAGGTCGCTCAGCGATTCGCGGCAACGTACCCGACGCCCGCCATGGCTAAGGGTGAACAGCCCGGCTTCGGCATCATCCACTTGCACGTCGATGCCGCGCCGATGCGCTTCCTCGACGATGATCCGCGCGTAAGGGTTGAAATTGGCCTCCGGCCCGGGCCCGAGGAACAGCGTCTGATTGATACCGTTCTTGCGTTTGATGGCGAAGGTCGAGAGGTTGCGAAAACCGAGTTTGGCGTAGAGGTTCTTGGCCTGACGGTTGTCATGCAGCACCGACAGATCCAGATAACTCAGGCCGCGACTCATGAAGTGCTCGATCAAGTGCCGCACCAGCACTTCACCGACACCGGGCCGCGAGCACTGCGGATCCACCGCCAGGCACCACAGGCTGCTGCCATGTTCCGGATCGTTGAAGGCTTTCTGGTGATTGAGGCCCATGACGCTGCCGATCACCGCGCCGCTGTCTTCATCTTCGGCCAGCCAGTACACCGGACCGCCCTGATGATGCGGGGTCAGGCGCGTGGCATCGATCGGCAACATGCCGCGTGCCTGATACAGCAGATTGATCGCTTGCCAGTCCGCTTCGCTTTGCGCCCGACGAATGCGGAAGCCGCGAAACACGCGGGTGGCCTGGCGGTAATCGCTGAACCACAGGCGCAGAGTATCGGATGGGTCGAGAAACAGTTGCGTCGGTTCCAGCCCGAGAATCTGCTGCGGTGCGGCGACATAAAGGGCGATATCGCGTTCGCCGGGCTGCTCGTTGAGCAGTTCCTGCGCCAGCGTCGCCGGGTCAGGGAAAGTGTGGCCGATCAGCAGCCGACCCCAACCGCAATGTACGGCGATGGGGTCGGCGCCGAGTTCGCTGCCGTCTTCGGCCAGACGCGCCTGCAAGCGTTCATACGACGGTGTCTGACCGCGTAACAGGCGCTGATTGATCGCTGTGGCGTGAGGTTTCATCAATCAGATTCCTTGTTCACTGAGCCACAGGTTCAGGGCCGCCAGTTGCCACAGTTTCGAGCCGCGCAACGGCGTCAGTTGGCCTTGCGGATCAGTCAGCAGTTTGTCGAGCATGGCCGGGTTGAACAGGCCGCGATCCTGGCTCGGATCCAGCAGCAGTTCACGCACCCAGTTCAGGGTGTCGCCTTGCAAGTGCTTGAGGCCCGGCACCGGAAAGTAACCTTTCTTGCGGTCGATCACTTCGCTTGGAATCACCAGACGTGCAGCTTCTTTGAGTACCTGTTTGCCGCCGTCCGGCAGCTTGAACTGGCCGGGAATCCGCGCCGAGAGTTCCACCAGACGATAGTCGAGAAACGGCGTGCGAGCCTCCAGGCCCCAGGCCATGGTCATGTTGTCGACACGTTTGACCGGGTCGTCCACCAGCATCACCGTGCTGTCAAGACGCAGGGCCTTATCGACCGCAGCCTCGGCGCCGGGTTGGGCGAAGTGTTGCTTGACGAAGTCGCCTGCCGCGTCATTCGCGGTCAACCATTTCGGTTGCACGGTGGCGGCGTAGTCGTCGTAGCTGCGGTCGAAGAACGCCGCGCGATAGGCTGCATACGGATCCGCTGCGCCGTCGACTTGCGGATACCAGTGATAACCGGCGAACAGCTCATCCGCGCCCTGGCCGCTCTGCACCACTTTGCAATGCTTGGCCACTTCGCGCGACAACAGGTAGAAGGCGATGCAGTCGTGGCTGACCATCGGCTCGCTCATCGCTCGGAACGCAGCAGGCAGTTGTTCGATGATCTCTTTTTCATCGATGCGCAATTGATGATGCTGAGTGCCGTAGTGTTTGGCGATCAGATCGGAATACTGGAATTCATCACCACGCTCGCCGCCAGCATCCTGGAAACCGATGGAAAAGGTCGATAGGTTCTCGACGCCGACTTCACGCAGCAAGCCAACCAACATGCTCGAATCGACACCGCCGGAAAGCAGCACGCCGACATCCACCGCTGCGCGTTGACGGATTGCCACCGCCTCACGGGTGCTGTCGAGCACACGGTCGCGCCAGTCTTCGAGGGTCAGGTTTTTCTCGTCGTCGTGTGGGCCGTAGGGCAGGGTCCACCAGGTTTTCTGCTCGGTGCGGCCATCGGCTTCGACGCGCATCCAGGTCGCTGGCGGCAGCTTTTCGATGCCCGCGAGCAAGGTGCGTGGAGCCGGCACCACCGCATGGAAATTCAGGTAGTGATTGAGCGCCACCGGATCGAGGATCGGGTTGATGTCGCCGCCCTTGAGCAGTGCCGGCAGGGCCGAGGCAAAGCGCAAACGCTGGCCGGTGCGCGACAGGTACAAAGGCTTCACGCCGAGACGGTCGCGAGCGATGAACAGGCGCTGGGCATCACGCTCCCAGATAGCGAACGCGAACATGCCGTTGAGCTTGGGCAGCAGCGCTTCGCCCCAGGCGTGGTAGCCCTTGAGCAGCACTTCGGTGTCGCCACCGGAATAGAAGGCGTAGCCCAGCGCTTCGAGTTCGGTACGCAGTTCCGGGAAGTTGTAGATCGCGCCATTGAAGGCCAGGGACAAGCCCAGTTGGCTGTCGATCATCGGCTGCGCCGAGCCGTCCGACAGGTCCATGATTTTCAGGCGACGATGGCCGAGGGCAATCGGCCCTTGGGCATGGAAGCCCCACGCGTCGGGGCCGCGAGGGGCCAAGTGATGGGTGATTCGCTCTACCGCTGCAAGGTCTGCAGGTTGATGATCAAAACGTAACTCGCCAGCTAATCCGCACATAAAGTCCTTACCGGTTTTTCCGTTGGGGAGGGGTGATTCAAGTCAGGCCAAAATGGCCGGTACTCAGAAACTGACCCGCTGCAGATGTGGGAGTTTTAGAACGATGAGTTATAAGAGGGGGCGACTGACCAGCGGCCAGTCGCGATTTTTCATTTGCCGCGAATCAACGTGCGCAGTGCAAAACGATTGGGGTGGCAGGCCTCGGCGACGCTTCTGGGCAGTGGCAGCGGCTCGTTGTCCAGCCACGCCGCGAGCAGTTCGCCAGACAGCGGCGCGGTGATCAGCCCGCGTGAACCGTGGCCACTGTTGACGTACAGGCCATCGAGCCACGGGCAGGCGATGTCCGGCACTTGTCGCGCGTCCTTGCTCAACGCGGCGTAGGCCTGAGCGAAGGCTGTGCGGTCGGCGAGGGGGCCGACGATCGGCAGATAGTCGGGACTGGTGCAGCGGAATGCGGCGCGTCCCTCCAGTGTTTCCGGGGGCAGTTGATTGATGTGCAGGCGCGCCACCAGATCGCTGGAGATCTCTTCGAGCATCGCCAGATTGCCCAGGTGTTCGGCGGTGGTCGGGTTCAGGTCGTCGCTGTTGAAGTCGAAACTCGCACCCAGCGTGTGTTCGCCCAAGCGTGCCGGCGCGACATAACCTTCGGCGCAGACCACGGTGCGCAGTGTCTGGCTCTCGGTGGTTTGCGGCAGGCGCGTGATCTGCCCGCGAATGCGCTTGAGCGGCAACTCGGCACTTTGCGCAAAGCGTTTGATCTCCGCCGCGCCGGCCAATATCACCACCGGCGCGCTGGCGAGCACGCGCTCGCCGTCGAGGGCTTGCCACTGACCTTCGACCTTGCGCAGTTCCAGCGCATCGTGATGCTTGAGCAGTTCGATGTTTGCTTGCGCGGCTTGCGCCTGGCACAGCGCGGGTGGATGCACCCAGCCGCCTTCGGGGTAGAACAGCCCGCCGTGGGCCACAGCGATTCCGGCCTGAGTTGCGGCTTGCGGTTGATTGAGCCAGTGCACCAGATCTTCCGGGAACGCCGCGGCCAGTTGCGCCTGACGCTCGGCTTCCTTGGTGTTGAAAGCCAATTGCAGCACGCCGCAATCGTCCCAGTCGGTGCCGCGTTGCAAGGTTTCCAGCAGACGGCGGGTGTAGCCGAAGCCGCTGACGATCAGTTGCGACAACGCGGTGCCGTGGGCCGACAACTTCAGGTACAGCACACCCTGCGGATTGCCCGACGCCTCCTGCGCCACCGCCTCGTGACGCTCCAGCAGACTGACTTGCCAACCGCGCGCGGCGAGGCTGGCAGCGGTCGCACAGCCGGCCAGCCCGGCGCCGATCACCAGCGCGCGCCGCTCGCCAGTCAGCGGGGCAGGGCGGGCGAACCACGGTTTGTCCGGCAGTGGTGGCGCGACGTCCTGCGGCCAGCCGAGAAACTCGCCGCGCAGGATCTCCCACTTGTGGCCGATGCCCGGCGTGCGTTTCATCTTGAACCCGGCGGCGTTGAGCAGACGCCGCACCCAACCGGTGCTGGTGAAGGTGCTGATGGTCGAACCCGGCGCGGCCAGTCGAGCCAGTTCGACGAACAGTTCAGCGGTCCACATGTCGGGGTTTTTCGCCGGGGCGAAACCGTCGAGAAACCATGCATCAATCCGCGCATCGAGTTGCGGCAGTTGCTCCAGCGCATCGCCGATCAACAGGGTCAGCGTGACCCGACCGTTGCCGAGAATGATCCGCTGAAAGCCCTGATGGATCGCCACGTAATGTGTCAGCAGTTGATCGGCCAGTGGCCTGAGCTGCGGCCACAAGGCCAGCGCCCGTTGCAGATCGGCCGGGCTCAACGGGTATTTTTCGACGCTGACGAAATGCAGCCGCGCACCGGCCACCGCATGCTGTTCGAACAACTGCCAGGCGCAAAGGAAATTCAGCCCGGTGCCGAAGCCGGTTTCGCCGATCACCAGTCGCCCGTGCGCCGGCAGCGCGGCAAAGCGCTCGGCCAGACGGTTCTGTTCGAGGAACACGTAACGGGTTTCATCCAGCCCCGACTGGTCGGAAAAATACACATCATCGAACACCCGCGAACGTGGGCGTCCCTGGTCATCCCAGTCGAGTTGGGCGTGGGGCAATACAGGTTTCATGGCAGGCTCGGCAACGACAAGGCGGCCATTCTAGCCGATCGTGCGGAGCGTGCTTGATCCATGGCAAGGCCTGGCTGTGCAGCCTCGAAGACAATCAACGATTTGGGCGCGGATCAGAGCAACCTGTGGTGAGGGGATTTATCCCCGATCGGCTGCGTAGCAGTCGCAATCCCGCTAACAGCGTGCATATGGCGTTGAATGGCTTTGGGGCCGCCGCGCTGCCCACCCGGGGATAAATCCCCTCACCACAGAGTTTTTCTTGAAGCCAAAAGGAGCGGAATTTCTCCGCCGCGCCCATGCCCAATCCGCTAGTCTTGCTGAATCCTGGAAGGAGCCGTCCCCATGTTTGAATCCGCCGAAATCGGCCATGCCATCGACAAAGAGACTTACGACGCGGCTGTACCTGCCTTGCGTGAAGCACTGCTGGAAGCTCAGTTCGAGTTGCAACAGCAGAAGCGTTTTCCGGTGATCATTCTGATCAACGGCATCGAGGGCGCAGGCAAGGGCGAGACCGTCAAGTTGCTCAACGAGTGGATGGATCCGCGCCTGATCGAGGTGCGCACCTTCGATCAGCAGACCGATGAAGAGCTGGCGCATCCACCGGCCTGGCGTTACTGGCGGATGCTCCCGGCCAAGGGGCGGATGGGCGTGTTCTTCGGCAACTGGTACAGCCAGATGCTTCAAGGGCGGGTCCACGGTCTGTTCAAGGATCCACGCCTGGACCAGGCGATCAACGCCGCCGAGCGTCTGGAAAAAATGCTCTGCGATGAAGGCGCGCTGATCTTCAAGTTCTGGTTTCACCTGTCCAAGAAGCAGATGAAGGCCCGCCTCAAGGCGCTGGCCGATGACCCGTTGCACAGCTGGCGCATCAGTCCGCTGGACTGGCAGCAATCGCAGACCTACGACAAGTTCGTCAAATACGGCGAGCGCGTGTTGCGCCGCACCAGCCGCGACTACGCGCCGTGGCATGTCATCGAAGGCATGGACGCCAATTACCGCAGTCTGGCGGTCGGCAAGATCCTGCTCGAAGGCCTGCAGAATGCGCTCAAGCGCCCCGAGGTGCATACCGAAGAGGTCAACGCGGCGCCGTTGGGCACGGCGGTCGATCAACTCAACCTGCTCGACAGCCTCGACCTGAACCAGCGGCTGGAAAAGAAAGACTACGAAGAACAACTGATCACCGAGCAGGCGCGGCTGTCCGGGCTGATGCGCGATAAACGCATGCGCCGCCACGCACTGGTGGCGGTGTTCGAAGGCAACGATGCGGCGGGCAAGGGCGGGGCGATTCGCCGGGTGGCGGCGGCGCTCGATCCGCGTCAGTACAGCATCGTGCCGATTGCCGCGCCCACTGAAGAGGAGCGCGCGCAGCCGTATCTGTGGCGCTTCTGGCGGCATTTGCCGGCGCGGGGCAAGTTCACCGTGTTCGACCGCTCCTGGTACGGCCGGGTGCTGGTGGAACGGGTCGAGGGCTTTTGCAGCCCGGCCGACTGGCTGCGGGCTTACAGCGAGATCAACGATTTCGAAGAGCAGATCGCCGACGCCGGGGTCATCGTCGTCAAGTTCTGGCTGGCGATCGACAAGGACACGCAGATGGAGCGCTTCCAGGCCCGCGAGCAGATTCCATTCAAGCGCTTCAAGATTACCGAGGACGACTGGCGCAACCGCGACAAGTGGGACGCCTACCGCGCAGCCGTGGGCGACATGGTCGACCGCACCAGCACCGAGATTTCGCCGTGGACGCTGGTCGAGGCCAATGACAAACGCTGGGCCCGGGTCAAGGTGCTGCGTACGATCAACCGTGCCCTCGAAGAGGCGTTCGCGAAGTCCGACAAACGCGCGAAAAAACACAAGGACTGAGCCAATGGACCCGCATACGCGAGGTGAATGATTGTCGCGGTCGGCGGCAGGGTGGACTTATGCTCGGTACACTCTCCTCCGACAACAACAATTGAGGTATGCCATGCGTGAAGTGGTGATCGTCGACAGCGTGCGGACCGGCCTGGCCAAGTCCTTTCGCGGCAAGTTCAACCAGACCCGTCCCGACGACATGGCGGCCCATTGCGTCAACGCGCTGCTGTCGCGCAATGACATCGACCCGGCCAGCGTCGAGGACTGCATTGTCGGCGCCGGATCCAACGAGGGCGCGCAGGGTTACAACATCGGCCGCAACGTGGCGGTGCTGTCGCGGCTGGGCACCGGCGTGGCCGGCATGACCCTCAACCGTTTCTGCTCGTCGGGGTTGCAGGCGATTGCGATTGCCGCCAACCAGATCGCCTCCGGTTGCAGCGACATCATTGTCGCTGGCGGCGTCGAATCAATCAGCCTGACCCTGAAAAGCGTCAACACCGATCACCTGATCAACCCGTTGCTCAAGCAGCAGGTGCCGGGCATCTACTACACCATGGGCCAGACCGCCGAAGTGGTTGCGCGGCGTTATGACGTGAGCCGCGAGGCCCAGGATCGTTACGCGCTGCAAAGCCAGCTGCGCACTGCCCAGGCGCAGGCGGCCGGGCTGTTCAATGATGAAATTGTGCCGATGGCGGTCAAGTACCGTGTCGAAGACAAGAACAGTGGCGAAGTGCAGATCCTCGACGGCCTTGTCGATCACGACGACTGCAATCGCCCGGACACCACTTACGAAAGTCTCGCCGGACTGAAACCGGTGTTTGCCGAGGACGGTTCGGTCACCGCCGGCAACTCGTCGCAGCTGTCCGACGGCGCCTCGATGACGCTGGTGATGAGCCTGGAAAAAGCCCTGCAACTGGGGCTCAAGCCGAAGGCGTTTTTCCGCGGTTTCACCGTCGCCGGTTGCGAGCCGGACGAAATGGGCATCGGCCCGGTGTTCTCGGTGCCGAAACTGCTCAAGGCCAAAGGCTTGCAGGTGGCGGATATCGATCTGTGGGAGCTCAACGAGGCTTTTGCCTCGCAATGCCTGTATGCCCGCGATCGGCTGGAGATCGACAACGACAAATACAACGTCAACGGCGGCTCGATTTCCATCGGCCACCCGTTCGGCATGACCGGTTCGCGGCAGGTCGGGCATCTGGTGCGCGAGTTGCAGCGGCGTAATTTGCGTTACGGCATCGTGACCATGTGCGTGGGAGGCGGGATGGGGGCGACGGGGTTGTTTGAGGCGGTGCGCTGAACCCTGGAAGGTGGGGTGGTTGATCTACCGCTTTCGCGAGCAGGCTCGCTCCCACATTGGAATGCATTAACCTGTGGGAGCGAGCCTGCTCGCGATGAGATCCACCGGATTTACCGGTTGGAATCCAGAAGCTGCATCCGCGCGATATACGCCTGAATTTCCTGCTCTGCCTTCTCCGGGGAGTCGAACGGCCCCTCAAGGGTGTTCTCCCGCGTGCTGAAAAACAGTTCGCCATTGACCCGACACAACCGGTCGCTGCGAAAGTGCGTGGCGGGGGCGCTGTCATCGGCGCGCATTCCGTACATGATCCGGCTCCTTGATTAATCCGTTGCAGGGATCCAATCAGCTTATGCCTGAAGCACTTGGCGCGCCTCGTCAGCCGATCAACGGCAAAGCGTCAATTTAATGCTGCGACCTGCACAGTTTCATTCGCGGCCTGGCCCGAACTGTCCCTGTGTTGCGTCTGTCGGCGGGCCTAGAATGACCGCTCTTGTCAGCAGGCATTGGGGTTCGCATGCACATTTCATCCGGTCGCTGGGTTTACGGTCTGTTCCTGGCGCTGCTGACGGCGTTTTTGTGGGGCATCCTGCCAATCAAACTCAAGCAGGTGCTGCAGGTGATGGACCCGATCACTGTGACTTGGTTTCGCCTGTTGGTCTCCGGCGGCTGCCTGTTCATCTACCTGGCAGCCACGCGACGCCTGCCGAGCCGCAAGGTGCTCGGCCCCAGGGGTGGCTGGCTGGTGCTGATGGCGGTGCTCGGGCTGGTGGGCAACTACGTGCTGTACCTGATGGGTCTTAACCTGCTCAGCCCCGGCACCGCGCAGTTGGTGGTGCAGATGGGGCCGATCATGTTGCTGATCGCCAGCCTGTTTGTGTTCAAGGAGCGCTTCAGCATCGGTCAGGGCATTGGCCTGGCGGTGCTGCTGATCGGCTTTGTGCTGTTCTTCAATCAGCGTCTGGCTGAACTGCTCACCTCATTGTCGGACTACACCGCCGGCGTGTTGCTGGTGCTGCTGGCCTCGACGGTCTGGACCTTCTACGCACTGGGGCAGAAGCAATTGCTCACGGTGTGGAATTCGTTGCAGGTGATGATGGTGATCTACCTGTTCTGCGCGCTGTTGCTGACACCGTGGGTGCATCCGCTCGAAGCACTGGAACTGAGCCCGGTGCAGGGTTGGCTGTTGCTGGCGTGCTGCATGAACACGCTGATTGCCTACGGTGCCTTTGCTGAAGCACTGGCGCACTGGGAGGCCTCGCGGGTCAGTGCGACGCTGGCGATCACGCCGTTGGTGACCTTTGGCGCGGTGGCGATTGCCGCCGGGGTGTGGCCGGAATATGTGCATGCCGAGCAGATCAACGGGCTGGGTTATGGCGGGGCGGTGCTGGTGGTGCTGGGGTCGGCGCTGGTGGCGTTGGGGCCGTCGTTGATTGCCGGGCTGAAGGCGCGGCGGATGCGCATTGCAGCCAGTTAGACCGCGTTATCGTTCTTCGCGAGCAAGCCCGCTCCCACATGGGTACGGCGTACACCGATCAAAATGTGGGAGCGGGCTTGCTCGCGAAGGCGGCCTGTCAGGCGCTACAGTAATCAGCCCTTGGCGCCAGCCTCAATCATGTTCTCCGGCCGCACCCAGGCATCGAACTCTTCATCAGTCAGATAGCCCAGTTGCAGCGCCGCCTCACGCAAGGTCAAGCCTTCGCCGTAAGCCTTCTTGGCGATTTCCGCCGACTTGTCGTAACCGATGTGCGGGTTCAGCGCTGTCACCAGCATCAGGCCGCGTTCCAGGTGTTTGGCCATGACTTCGGCGTCCGGCTCAAGGCCTGCAATGCAGTGCTGCTGGAAGTTGCTGCAGCCGTCGGCGAGAAGGCGGATCGATTGCAACACGTTGTGGATGATCACCGGTTTGTACACGTTCAGTTGCAGGTGGCCCTGACTGGCGGCGATGCCGATGGTGACGTCGTTGCCCAACACCTGGCAGGCGAGCATCGACAGCGCTTCGCACTGAGTCGGGTTGACCTTGCCGGGCATGATCGAGCTGCCCGGTTCGTTGGCCGGCAGCTTGACTTCGGCAAAGCCTGCGCGAGGGCCGGAGCCGAGCAGGCGCAGGTCGTTGGCGATTTTCATCAGCGCCACGGCGAGCGTCTTCAGGGCGCCGGACAGGCTGGTCAGCGGCTCATGCCCGGCCAGTGCGGCAAACTTGTTCGGCGCGGTGACGAAGGGCAGGCCGGACAGGGCAGCGAGTTCGGCGGCAATCGCTTCGCCAAAGCCGTGCGGCGAATTCAGACCGGTGCCCACCGCGGTGCCGCCCTGCGCCAGCTCACACACCGCCGGCAGCGCGGCGCGGATCGCTCGTTCGGCGTAATCCAGCTGCGCTATAAAGCCCGACAGCTCCTGACCGAAGGTGATCGGCGTCGCGTCCATCATGTGCGTGCGACCGGTCTTCACCAGTTTCATATGGCGTGCGGCCAGTTCGGCCAGACCGCCGGACAACTCGGCGATCGCCGGCAGCAATTGCTCCTGCACGGCTTTGGCAGTGGCGATGCTCATGGCGGTGGGGAAGCAGTCGTTGGAGCTTTGCGAGCGGTTGACGTGATCGTTGGGGTGCACCGGCGTCTTGCCGCCGCGCGGGTTGCCGGCCAGTTCGTTGGCGCGACCGGCGATCACTTCGTTGACGTTCATGTTGCTCTGGGTGCCGCTGCCGGTCTGCCAGACCACCAGCGGAAACTGGTCGTCGTGCTGGCCGTCGAGGACTTCGTCGGCGGCCTGTTCGATCAGGCGAGCAATGTCGGCGGGCAGGTCGCCGTTGCGGTCGTTGACCCGGGCGGCGGCTTTCTTGATCAGGGCCAGGGCGTGCAGTACCGGCAGCGGCATGCGTTCCTGGCCAATGGCGAAGTTGATCAGCGAGCGTTGCGTCTGAGCACCCCAGTAGGCGTCGTCCGGGACTTCGATCTGGCCCAGGCTGTCGGTTTCGATACGGCTCATCGTGCACACTCCTGTTGGTCTGTTTGCGCAGTTTAGGCCCGGTCAGGCCCAGGTGGTTCCCTCGAACCGATTGTTGACCGGTAAAACCCGGGCAATCAAGCGCGGCAAGGCTCGGGGGTTGAGCCACGAGGTTTTTTAGGCGCAGAATGGTCGCCCTTGGGGTTTTACCTCGCCTAGCTGAAAAGGAAACTCGATGACTCGTCTTCGTGCCATCTGCACCGCGGTTGCACTGGTTTGCGCCAGCGGCCAGGTGCTTGCCGATACCGCCAGCCACAACGCCAGTGCTGAAGCTTTCCTGACCCTGGCGCACGCTGACAAGCTGGGCACTCCGGTGTACATGCAAGTGCAGCAAATGTTCGCTCAGCGTTTTGAACAGACCAAAGCCCCGGAATCCAAGAAAGCCGTACTGGAAACCTACCAGGCCAAGGCCAACGCCGCCCTGGACCAGGCCATCGGCTGGAACAAGCTCAAGCCTGACATGGTCAAGCTCTACACCAGCAACTTCAGCGAATCGGAGCTCAAAGACCTGGTCGCGTTCTACCAGTCGCCACTGGGCAAGAAAGTCCTGGAGAAAATGCCGCAGCTGACCCAGCAATCGGCCCAGATGACTCAGGCCAAGCTGGAAAGCGCCGTGCCTGTCGTCAACAAACTGCTCGACGACATGACCAACGAGCTGGCACCGAAAGGCGCTGCGCCGGCCAAGAAGAAGTAAGCGGAGTTCGTGATGACCATGCAACAACGCATCGAATCGACGCTGGGCCTGCTGCAGCCTGAGCATCTGCAAGTGCTGGACGAAAGCCACATGCACAGTCGCGGGTTACAGACGCACTTCAAGGCGGTGGTGGTCAGCGCGCAGTTCGAAGGCCTGAACCGGGTCAAGCGCCACCAGAAAGTCTACGGCACGCTTGGCGAGCTGATGGGCGAGTTCCATGCGTTGGCGCTGCACACCTACACCCCGCAGGAATGGGCAGAAGTGGGCGCCGCCCCGGCGTCGCCGACCTGTGCCGGCGGTAGCAAACACTGAGGATTGTGAGGGCTGCTGTGGCGAGGGAGCTTGCTCCCGCTGGAGTGCGCAGCACTCCCAAGATCCGAGTTTTGCGACTGCTTCGCAGCCGAGCGGGAGCAAGCTCCCTCACCACAGTAGTTTTGACAGATCCTAAATCCACCGTGTTTTTGCTAGAATCCGCAACGCGCCGCTCACCCGGCGCGTTTTTTTTGAATCCGGTTCACCCTTTGCGAGGGTAGCCACCTGGAGAAA
This sequence comes from Pseudomonas sp. S3(2024), assembly GCF_036861315.1. NCBI lineage: Bacteria > Pseudomonadati > Pseudomonadota > Gammaproteobacteria > Pseudomonadales > Pseudomonadaceae > Pseudomonas > Pseudomonas sp. S3(2024). The sequence goes on from NZ_JAZAQQ010000002.1 coordinate 756,708, forward strand.
TACCCATGACACAACCGATTGTCGTGGCGGCACTGTATAAGTTCGTCACCCTCGAAGATTACGTTGACCTGCGCGAGCCCCTGCTGCAAGCGATGGTCGACAATGGCATCAAAGGCACTCTGCTGATCGCCGAAGAAGGCATCAACGGCACCGTGTCCGGCAGTCGCGAAGGCATCGACGGCCTGCTCGCCTGGCTGAAGAACGACCCGCGCATGATCGACATCGACCACAAAGAGTCGTACTGCGACGAGCAGCCGTTCTACCGCACCAAGGTCAAACTGAAAAAAGAGATCGTCACCCTCGGCGTCGAAGGCGTGGACCCGAACAAAAAGGTCGGCACCTACGTTGAGCCGCAGGACTGGAACGCGCTGATCAGCGACCCGGAAGTGCTGCTGATCGACACCCGCAACGACTACGAAGTGGCGATCGGCACCTTCGAAGGCGCCATCGATCCGAAAACCACCAGTTTTCGCGAATTCCCCGACTACATCAAAGAACACTTCGACCCGGCCGTGCACAAAAAGGTCGCGATGTTCTGCACCGGCGGCATTCGCTGCGAGAAAGCCTCCAGCTACATGCTGGGCGAGGGTTTCGAAGAGGTTTACCACCTCAAGGGCGGCATCCTGAAGTACCTCGAAGAAGTGCCGCAGGACGAAACCAAGTGGCAGGGCGACTGCTTCGTGTTCGACAACCGGGTGACCGTGCGTCACGACCTCAGCGAAGGCGACTACGATCAATGTCATGCCTGTCGCACACCGGTCAGCGTTGAAGATCGCGCCTCCGAGCACTACGTGGCCGGCATCAGCTGCCCGCATTGCTGGGACAAGCTGAGCGAGAAAACCCGCCGCAGCGCCATCGATCGGCAGAAGCAGATCGAACTGGCCAAGGCGCGCAACATGCCGCACCCGATCGGCTACAACTATAAACAAGCATCCACCGAGGCCTGATCATGACTGCGCGCCTGCTCTATGTGATGGATCCGATGTGTTCCTGGTGCTGGGGGTTCGCTCCAGTCGCCAAGGCCTTGGTCGAGCAGGCGCAGGCAGCCGGAGTGGAGCTGCATCTGGTGGTCGGGGGCTTGCGCACCGGCAGCGGTGCGGCGCTGGAACCGACCACGCGGCGCTACATCCTTGAGCATTGGCAGGCGGTCACCGAGGCCACCGGTCAGCCATTCAGGTTCGAAGGCGCGCTACCCGATGGTTTCGTCTACGACACCGAGCCGGCCTGCCGGGCAATTGTCACCGCGCGCAGTCTGGCGCCGGATTGCGCCTGGAAACTGGTCGGCCTGATCCAGCAGGCGTTTTACGCTGAGGGCCGCGATGTCACCCAGGCCAGCGTGTTGGTCGAGCTGGCCGAGCAGGCCGGCGTGCCACGTATCGAGTTTGCCGCGCTGTTCGATCATGCCGATCAGCACAAGGCGACTCAGGCTGATTTCAGCTGGGTACAGGATCTGGGCATCGCCGGGTTTCCGACCCTGCTCGCCGAGCGCAACGGCCAACTGGCGCTGTTGACCAACGGCTATCAACCGCTCAGTGAACTCTCGCCATTGCTCGGCCGCTGGCTGGAGCGCGCAGCCTGTGCCTGACCGAGCCGATGACACGCCAGCCGTAAAGCGTGTCGACCGGCTGAGCTGGGCAGAAGTCCGGCGCCTGGCACTGCATCACAAAAAATCCCTGTGGATCGCCAACGGCGTGGCCGTGCTGGCGACGCTGTGCAGCGTGCCGATTCCGTTGCTGCTGCCCTTGCTGGTGGACGAGGTCCTGCTCGGGCATGGCGATGCCGCGCTGAAAGTCATGAATCACGTGCTGCCGTCGATGTGGCAACAAGCGGCGGGTTACATCGGCCTGATGCTGCTGGTCACCCTGACCCTGCGTTGCAGCGCCCTGTGTTTTGGCGTGTTGCAGGCGCGGCTGTTTGCGCGGCTGGCGAAAGACATCGTTTACCGTATCCGTGTGCGCCTGATCGAACGCCTGAAAAGGATTTCCCTCGGCGAATACGAAAGCCTCGGCAGCGGCACTGTGACCACGCACCTGGTCACCGATCTGGACACTCTCGACAAATTTGTCGGCGAAACCCTGAGCCGGTTTCTGGTGGCGATGCTGACCCTGGTCGGCACCGCCAGCATCCTGATGTGGATGCACTGGAAACTGGCGCTGCTGATCCTGCTGTTCAACCCGCTGGTGATCTACGCCACGGTGCAATTGGGCAAGCGGGTCAAGCACCTGAAGAAACTGGAGAACGACAGCACCTCGCGTTTCACTCAGGCCTTGAGTGAAACCCTCGATGCCATTCAGGAAGTGCGCGCCGGCAACCGCCAGGGCTTCTTCCTTGGCCGGCTTGGCTTGCGTGCGCAGGAAGTGCGCAATTACGCGGTCAACTCGCAGTGGAAGACCGATGCCTCGAACCGCGCCAGTGGTCTGCTGTTTCAGTTCGGCATCGACATCTTCCGCGCGGCGGCGATGCTCACGGTACTGTTCTCCGACCTGTCGATCGGGCAGATGCTCGCGGTGTTCAGCTACCTGTGGTTCATGATCGGCCCGGTCGAACAACTGCTCAATCTGCAATACGCCTACTACGCGGCGGGCGGCGCGCTGGCGCGGATCAACGAACTGTTGGCGCGGGCCGACGAGCCGCAGTACCCCGGTGGCGTCGATCCGTTCAAAGGCCGGGAAACCGTGGGTATCGAGGTGCAGGGGCTGAGCTTCGGTTACGGCGATGAGTTGGTGGTGGATCAGATGAACCTGTCGATCGCCCCCGGAGAGAAAGTCGCGATTGTCGGTGCCAGTGGCGGCGGCAAAAGTACTTTGGTGCAGTTGCTGCTGGGGCTTTACACGCCGTCGGCGGGGACCATTCGTTTCGGCGGTTCGACCCAGCAGGAAATCGGTCTGGAGCTGATTCGTGAAAACGTCGCGGTGGTGCTGCAGCATCCGGCGCTGTTCAACGACACGGTACGGGCCAACCTGACCATGGGCCGCACCCGCAGTGACGAAGCCTGCTGGCAGGCACTGGAAATCGCCCAGCTGGAGGCGACGATTCGGGCGCTGCCGGACGGCCTCGACAGTATCGTTGGACGTTCCGGCGTGCGTCTGTCCGGCGGTCAGCGCCAGCGTCTGGCGATTGCGCGGATGATCCTCGCCGAGCCGAAAGTGGTGATTCTCGACGAAGCCACTTCAGCCCTGGATGCCGCCACCGAATACAACCTGCATCAGGCCATGGCGCGCTTCCTCAATGGCCGTACCACGCTGATCATTGCCCATCGCCTGTCGGCGGTGAAGCAGGCGGATCGGGTGCTCGTGTTCGATGGCGGGCAAGTGGCCGAGGACGGCGACCACCAGCAACTGATCGCCGATGGCGGCCTCTACGCCAAGCTCTACGGCCACCTGCAGCGCCTGTAATCAGCCCCACAGCACCTGCAACGCCGCCTCGCCGCCGTCGTGTCCGAACTGCTTCATCACCACCGAACAGGATTCGCACGGGCGCATGGTCGTGGCGATGTCGACCGCGCGGATCTCGTTCGGATCGGGGTATTTCTCGCGGATCACTCTGATCAGTTTGCTTTCGCTGTCCAGCGAGGTCGGGCGGAGGGTGTCCGCCGGTTTGTATTTTTGCAGATCCTTGATGGTTAGCGGCACGGCCAGAATCTTGCCCTGCTCGGTGACTTCCAGAGAGGTTCGCGGGAAGGCCGGGTTGTAGTCGACATTGATATAGGTGGTGTCGCTGATCCGCACTTGATTGGCGTCAATGTCGCGAAACAACGGCAGGCGCTGGGTGCTGCCCTGGGAGCCGGAGACACTGACGTAGATCTCCCGTTTACCGCTGGCCGTGGTGACTTCGGCAAAGGCAATGTTGCGCGGATTGACTGGCCGCTCACGCACGGGCAACAGTTTGTGCAGTTTCTGCATGGCACTGTCGATGCGCAGGGCCGCGTTGGTGTTGGCCGGATTGATTGTTGGCGACAGAAACAATGTGTCGAAAATCTCTGCGGTTTTTTGCCGAAAGGCTTCGGGCGCTTCCTTGCTGCGCGTCCAGGTGGCGGCGCCTTCGGGCAGGCGGGTGACGATCATCCGTGTCGAGTGATCGAACATCAGTGCTTCGCCCGGGCTGGTGTCGACCTTCAGCCATTTCATGTTTTTTGCAGGAATGGCCGTGGTGCCGATGGGGATCGCGATCTGCTCCATGGTCTGCATCGCGCGCTGCACCGATTCCAGGCCATGGATGCGCACCATGTTGTTGGCATGCAGCGAGCCGGTGTAGACGGTCAGCAGTTCAGCACCGAGGGTGCCGTCGGCCAGTTCGGCGGGGGCCAGGCGCTTGAACGTCAGCTGTTTGCCGGGGATTTCGCCTCTGGCGAAGGTTGCCAGGTAGTACTCGTGGTTGTTGACCCGGAAAAACACATGGGTGGCCGAGTCGTCGATGGCCGGCATCAGCACTGCACCGACCTGATGTGAATCGTTGATTCCGTCATAGGTACCGCCGGTTTTTATCCGCGCATAAATGCCTTTGCGAAACTGCAACGTGGCTTGAATCTGCTGCCTCGGCACCAGCATGCCCTGATGGAAGCCCAGCCGACGCAGATCGCCGGTGAACAGCCTCGGGCGGTTGGCGATGATCTGATAAAGCGTGGCATCGACCGCCAGGAACGTTCCGCTTTGCCGGGGAAGAGTGGCCGGCTCCGAAACCCGCTCGCCAAACCACGGTGCGTAACCCTTTTCCCTGTCGATGGTGCCGAGGGCGGGGGTCGGGGCGGGTTCTGCGGTGATGTAGCTGACGCGGCAGTCGCCCGCGCCCGGTGCACGACGTATCCGGCACGGCAGCAGCGTCCAGTGCTGGCTGTCATCGAGCAGATCGACCCGGCGCAGTTCATCGCCGTCGAGTCGATAAGGTACGTCATCGATCAATACCGTGGTGCGTCCCCCAGCCTCGGGGACAAGCTCGACGCGGGTGTTCGGCGCTACTTCGATATCGATCTGATCGTCGGTTTTTTTCACGGTGCGGTAGTGCGAACGCCCCAGCGAAAAATCATGCTCGTGTGCGAGCAACTGTGGCCCGTAAGGGCGGTCGGACAGCGGATCGAGCAAGTGATACCGCGAGCCGCCGATGTTGCGCACCGGCACATCGTCAATGCCCCTCACCACGGCCAGATGATCGGCAGGGTTCAGCGCTTTCCAGCGTCCGGCATCCAGTGCCTGGGGCAGACTGTGCGTCAGGTCATAATCAGCGCTTCTGCCAGCCAGCCTTTTCAGGCGTACTACGGCGCGGTGTTCCAGATGCGCCACAGCCCGCAGTGCGCCGAGCGCGCCTCGGCCACCAAGCTTGAGCAGGATGGGTACAGCGGCCAGTGGATTGAAGTTTCTCAAGGTCGAAACCAGCAGGTTTTCCGACAGTCTCGCCATGCGAGGCAGGGCGACGCGAATCGACATTTTTCCTGCCACTGCGGCGAGGCGGATGCTGCCGGCGACGAATTTGCCCAAGGGAATCGCGAACGAGACGATATCGAGAAACAGGCCGAGCACGCCCAGTGCGCGTTTCCACAGTTTGTCCGATTGCAGGTCTTCGAGGCTGCCCCAGAACGGGATAAAGCCCCTGACGGCATGAATCCAGTGTTTTTTGTTGATGTCGCGTTCGAAGCGGGTGCTTCCCCAGGCTTCACTGCGCAGCGCCTGCTCATCGACATAGAACAACTGGTTCGCGATGAAAGAGGCGATTTGCGCAGTGCGTGGCGAAGTGAAGGTCAGGTTCGGCGAGCTGTCGTGATGGGCTGCCGGGATCATCGAAGCGGGGAGGGGGGCGCCCAGTGAATCGAGGATGGCGACGCACTTGGCTTTGAGGTCGAGTATCTTGCCGTCCCAGTGTGCTTCTCGATGGAATGGCAGGCGGCCGGCGACGATGCGAGAGATGCTCTGTGCCTTGGTCCGTCCAGGTCTGGGTGATAGTGGTGGCAACGTAAACCCACCGATATGGAACGGCGTCAAGTCGGGGCGTTTGCGAATGATACCGGCGCGCGGCAGGCACTCGTAGAAGCGCGGTTCACTTCGATCATTCACGTGCAGCACGAAACCCATGCGTGCCCTGTGCGGCAGGGTGTTTTCCAGTGTTTCCAGGTGAGACTCGATAAGCCGTGTCGGATCTCTGAGGCTGAGAATCCGCACTTCACCGTGCTCCAGTGCCCGGCGGTCAGCCCACGGCAGCGTGACTAATAGCGACTTGATCAGATATTCATAGGCTTTGCGGGTCTTGCTCAGATAGTCGTCGAACTGCCGCTCAAACAATGTCTTGATGTCGGGCAGGGTGCGGTTGCTCGGGAACCGTGAAAGACGTCGGCCTGGAGGTCCGATGTCGACAAAACCGCTTTGCAGTTTGCCTGCTGCGTTGAGGCTGATCCATTCGCTGGCGCTGCGGCCATCGTTGCTGACGTACCAGCGTGTGTCGGCGCTCAGGCCGCCAGAGGCATAAACCTCCAGTAGCGGCCAAGTGGGCAATGCCACATCCGGGGTGTCGATAATGCTGCGTCGGCTACGGCTGGACGTTGAATGATGGTGGCGTTTGAGGCGAACCGTCGTGTGATCGTACAGCTCGTCGGCCAGCGCCTTGTCCAATTGCTGTTTTGCCAATGCGAGTCGCCGTGGCGGCTCGACGTCCAGTTGCAGGATCGCTGCGTTCATTTGCTTCTTGTGGTCTTCCAGCGCTTGCAGGGCAGCGTCATCGCCGGATGTCTCGTTCGCAGCCTGGGCTCCGGTGGCCAGCGTCCAGGTCTGTGCGGCAGTCACTCGGGTCATGGCGATCAGGGTTTGCAGGTCGGTGCTGGCGTTTTCGCTTTTGTGCAGCGGCAGATCGACCAGTTGCTGAAAGCTCAGATGTTCCAGCAACTGTGGATCAAGGGCATGGGCGAGGTGCACGCCATGCACGAAATTGACCCAGACCACCGAGCTGGCGTACGGCAGGTCGTCAGGAATGTCGCGCACTTGAAAATCCAGTCCGAACTGCGCCAGGCATACCCATCCCAGCAGATGTTTTTCGGTCGGGGTCGAGGTTCGGTGAGAATCCTCCAGGTGCTGTAAAAAATCGCGGCGAATGCTGGCGTAGCTGGCGCCGTAGTGAGCGCGTTGTTCCAGCGCAAAACCGGCCACTTCGGTCGAGCTGCCTTCGCCGGGCAGTTCGTACCACAGGCACAACGCTTCGAGCAGTAAACGCAGGCCGATATCGGGGACGGTCAGTTCATCGGGCCGCGCGCCATACCATTGCAGTTTCTGCAGCAGGCGCTGGCCCAGGTCACGCGCCTTGGGCGTGTCGAGCAAGCGTTCCAGGCAGGCGGCGGGCTGCTGTTCCAGTTGCTGGCGGGTGAATGGAGGCGTTACTTCGCTGGCCAGGCTGTCGATGGCTGACAGAGTTTTGCCGGTGAGCCAGTCGCCAATCAGGTCGTGAATCGCGGCTTTGTCATCGTCGCTCATCAGTACCGTCAGCGCCGCATGGTGTCGCAGATTCAGTCGATGGCTGGCGCTTTGTTCTTCGACCTTGCCAATCAGGCGGGCCAGCGTCTTGGCGTCCGGTGTGTCCGGGAATGTGAACCCGGACTCACGCAGCAACTGAGATAGCGGCAGCAGCCTGTCGGAACGCAGGTGTGCGCCTATACTCAGCAACGCTCGCTGAAACTCTTGAATGCGGCTGGAGGCCCGGGTGACATCTTCGATGGCGTAGCGGGCGGAACTGCCATCGGGACGGTTGAAGGAAAACCTGCAGTGACCGGCTGCGGCGTCGACTTGCAGCAGCGTTCCTCGGGACGCCTGCAGATGCGCCGCCAATTGTGGCTCGCCGCTGTCTTCGAACAGCGCTTGCAGAAGGTTTTGCGCATGGTCATGTGCTGCACCCAGGCGTGAATGTGTCTGGGGGGTGAGGTAGTAGGTCTGCAGTGAGGTCGATGCGCCGAGCACCGCGCGCAGGGCGGTGATCATTGCGCGGTATTCGCTCTGTTGGGCAGTATGGCGTTGCAGTGTGGCGGAAGGTGACTGCATGGAAACGGCTCTGGAATGATTGAAAGCCGTCAGTGTCGAAGCATGGCGAACAGTGGGTGCGGTACATACGTATCGCCGGTTGAAAATGTCCTGGCTTGCTGGAAGGGGTCGCCCCCTGGTCTGGCTCTGGCGGTCTCCCCTTGAAGATGACAGTGCGTGCGCAAAGGACCTCATGAAGCAAAAAAGGACTCTCGGAACGCCACGGTTGTTGGGCATCGTCTGGCCATTTATTGCCGTCGTGTTATTTCAGGCTTTACTGGGGGGCGTGAGTCTTTACGTCCTGTCGGCCGTTCGCGGCTATGTCGCCGGCGAGAGTCTCTGGTCCAAGGGCCAGAAGGACGCCATCTATTACCTGAACCTGTATGCCGACAGCCGCGACGAGGCGATCTTCCTTAAATACAAGGAAGCGATTGCCGTGCCTCAGGGCGGTCACCAGTTGCGCCTGGCGCTGGATCGTCAACCGCCGGATCTGCAGGCGGCACGGGAGGGGATCCTCAAGGGTGGCAACCATCCCGATGATGTGTCGAGCCTGATCTGGCTGTACCTCAATTTCCGTCATTTCAGCTATCTGGAAACCGCGATCGACCGATGGACCATCGGTGACGCCTATCTGGTGCAACTGGACAATGTTGCGCGCGAGATGCATCAGGGCATCAGCGAAAACATTGCGACGCCGGCTGATATCCAGCACTGGAAAGCGCAGATCTTTGCCATCAACGACGGTGTGACGCCGGCGGCCAAGGCGTTCAGCGATGCCTTGGGCGAAGGTTCACGGATGATCCTGCGCCTGCTGCTGTTCACCAACCTGGCTACGGCGCTGGGGTTGATCGTGCTGGCCCTGTTGCGCACCCACAAACTGCTCAAGCAGCGGCATGCCTTTGCCCAGGCGCTGCAGCTGGAGAAGGATCGGGCACACATCACCCTGCAATCGATTGGCGACGGGGTGATCACCACCGACGTCAACGGTGCGATCGATTACATGAACCCGGCGGCGGAGGCGATGACGCACTGGAAGTCCGAGCACGCGGCGGGGTTGCCATTGGCAGCGCTGTTCAATCTGCTCGATGACAATGCGCAGACCGAAGGGCTGACACTGATCGAGCACATTCTCAGCGGGCAACTGATCGGTGGCAGCGAGCACTCCAAACTGATTCAGCGCCTGGATGGCAGTACGGTCTCGGTGACGCTGGTGGGCGCGCCGATCCGCAACGCCGAGAAGGTTATCGGTACGGTGCTGGTGCTGCATGACATGACTCAGGAACGGCAATACATCGCCAACCTTTCGTGGCAGGCGACCCACGATGCCCTGACCGGTCTGGCCAACCGCCGCGAGTTCGAATATCGCCTGGAGCAGGCCCTGCACAATCTGACGCGCCAGCCCGGTCGGCATGCGCTGATGTTCCTCGATCTGGACCAGTTCAAACTGGTCAACGACACCTGCGGTCATGCCGCCGGCGATGAGTTGCTGCGGCACATCTGCACACTGTTGCAGTCGGGCTTGCGCGAGAGCGACACCCTCGCGCGGCTGGGCGGCGACGAGTTCGGCATTCTGCTGGAGAACTGCGCCCCGGATGCCGCCGAGAAAATTGCCGAGAGCCTGCGCCAGACCGTGCAGAACCTGCACTTTGTGTGGAAGGGGCGGCCGTTCCTGACCACCGTGAGTATCGGCCTGGTGCACATCGCCCAGACCCCGACCACCCTCGAAGCATCATTGCGCGCCGCCGACATGGCTTGCTACATGGCCAAGGAAAAGGGCCGCAACCGGGTCCAGGTCTATCATGCCGAGGACTCCGAACTGTCGCTGCGCTTCGGCGAAATGGCCTGGGTGCAGCGCCTGCACATGGCGCTGGAGGAAAACCGCTTCTGCCTCTATGCCCAGGAAATTGCTCCGCTGGGCGCTACAGCCCATGGCGGGGGGCACATCGAAATACTCTTGCGTCTGCATGACGAAGCCGGACGGATGATCCTGCCGGACAGTTTCATCCCGGCGGCCGAACGTTATGGCCTGATGAGTCAACTGGATCGTTGGGTCGTCGAGAATGTTTTTAAAGTCATTGCCCAATGTATTGCCGAACAACATGAAGGTCCGTTGGCAATGTGTGCGATTAATCTTTCAGGCATTACTATCGGAGATGACGCGTTCTTGCACTTTCTGCGTGAACAGTTTGTTAATTACGCCATACCCCCTGAAATGATTTGTTTTGAAATTACTGAAACCAGCGCCATTGCCAATCTTGGCAGTGCAATTCGATTTATTAATGAACTCAAAGGCTTAGGTTGTTACTTCTCACTTGATGACTTTTGTGCCGGAATGTCTTCATTCGCTTATCTGAAACATTTGCCTGTAGACTTCCTGAAGATCGACGGGAGTTTCGTAAAGGATATGCTGGACGACCCGATTAACCGTGCAATGGTCGAGGTGATCAATCACATCGGGCATGTCATGGGTAAGCAGACAATTGCCGAGTTTGTTGAAACAACCCAGATCGAGCAGGCATTGCTTGAAATCGGGGTGGATTACGCTCAGGGTTATGTCATCGAACGCCCGCAGTTGTTTACCTGCGACAGTTTGCAAAGTCGGCCCGCCAGACCGCAGCCGCTGTTGTTCAAGGCGCCTGGCACGTTCCGTTGAAATCTCTTGCCGATCCTTACAATCACAAATCAAAAGGAGCCGAACAGTGATCGACACATTCAACCGAACCGGACCACTCATGGAAGCTGCAAGTTATCCTGCCTGGGCACAACAGCTCATTGCAGATTGCAGCGAGAGCAAGCGCCGGGTTGTCGAACATGAACTGTACCTGCGCATGCGCGATAACAAGCTCATCGCCAAAACCATGCGCCAGTACTTGATCGGGGGCTGGCCAGTAGTTGAACAATTCGCGTTGTATATGGCGCAGAACCTGACCAAAACCAAGTTTGCCCGCCATCCTGGGGAGGACATGGCGCGCCGCTGGCTGATGCGCAACATCCGCGTCGAACTCAATCATGCCGACTACTGGCTGAACTGGAGTCGCGCGCATGGCGTCAGCCTGGAGGATCTGCAGGCCCAGCAAGTACCGCCGGAACTGCATGCGCTGAGTCACTGGTGCTGGCATACGAGTTCGGCGGATTCGCTGATCGTCGCCATCGCTGCGACCAACTACGCCATCGAGGGCGCGACCGGGGAGTGGTCGGCGCTGGTCTGCTCAACTGGCGTGTACGCGGCAGCGTTCCCGGAAGAAGAGCGCAAGCGTGCAATGAAGTGGCTGAAGATGCATGCCCAGTACGACGACGCTCACCCATGGGAAGCGCTGGAAATCATCTGCACGCTGGCGGGTATGAATCCGAGCCAGGCGCTGCAGACCGAGTTGCGTCAGGCGGTGTGCAAGAGTTACGACTACATGTACCTGTTCCTGGAGCGTTGCATGCAACTGGAAACTGCCGAGCGCGCGATCCACGGTCGTGAACGTCGGACACTCGTAGAGAGCTGATAGCCAATAACGCCGTAAAAAATGTAGGAGTGAGCCTGCTCGCGATCACGGTGTGTCAGTCAACATCGACGGTGACTGACACACCGTGATCGCGAGCAGGCTCACTCCTACAGTGGTTTTTGGGTGTCTGGAAGGACTCAGCCCGCCATCGCCAGCCGATTACGCCCTTCACGCTTGGCCACATACAGCGCACTGTCGGCCCGGCGCAGCAGGCTGTCGGCCGATTCCCCCGGCAACAGCGTCGAACAGCCAAGGCTGACAGTCAGGTCGATCAATTGACCGTCCGCAAAGTATTCCGCAGTCTGCGCGGCATGGCGCAGACGCTCGCCGACCATCGCCGCCGCTTCTCGGCCGGTGTTGCACAGCAAGATCAGAAACTCTTCCCCGCCATAGCGAAACACCATGTCGACGTTGCGCAGCTGGCCCTTGATTGACGCTGCCACCCCTTTGAGTACGTCATCCCCGGCGCTGTGGCCATGACTGTCGTTGACCCGTTTGAAGTGGTCGATGTCGAGCATCAGCACCGACAACGGTTGCAGGTGCCGGCGGGACATGTCGATCTCGCGTTGCAGGGTCTGCTCCATGGCGATCCGGTTGCCGGTTCCGGTCAACGGGTCGCGCAGCGCACTTTGTGTTGCCGCGCGGTAGAGCAGGGCATTGCGCATCGGGAACAACAGCGACGACAGCAGCGATTCGAGGTTGCCCTGATCCTGCTCGCTGAAGCGCTGGTTGCGGCGGAAGACCAGTTCACCCAGGTGCTCGCCTTCGTGGCTGAGGCTGTAGCTGACCGAATGGTGACCGCGGGCACCGAACTCCAGGCGCAAGTCGCTGCCCGAATGCACGTAGCTCAAGGCATCCAGCGGCACAAGACGCTGAACTTCGCGGAAAAACAGACCGAGGATTCGTTGCGGCTCAAGACTGGTTTGCAGTTGCAGGCTCATTTGCTGGCGCAATTGCGCCAGGCTGGCCGGGCGTTCCAGAAGCGGAGGCAGCTGACCAAAGCCCAGGCGTTGCAATTTGGCACTGTCAAAGTCAATTGCATTGGTCTGGGAAGGTGATTTCATATGGCGTGAGCCCCTAAGCAGTAAGTCTGTCTTACAGGCTGGGTGAGAGCGGCTATGGGCTGCGCGTCATACTGATCCATCAGTCCCGTAGGACATTTGGCGTAAGTTTAGTCTGCCTGATGACGATTAGTCAGCTATCGAAATCGGCCTTGCCCCAGTGCCTTCACACGGCATGCTTTGAGGAAAATTAGAGCGAAAGTCGTGCCATTCGGTTCAGGTTTATTAAAACCTTTATGAATCAACAGGATGGCTTTTTGCTTTGAGGGCGGGTGGCGGATATTTGACTGAGGTGTGACGGTGGGAAGCGGCAATTGCGTGCCGCGACGGTAATCCGCCACGGCAACAAAAGCGACGTATGGCAGTTATTGCGCGTTGAATGCCTGGCCATTGATGCCTGCGCTGTCAGGACCCATCAGGTACAGGTACACCGGCATGATCTCTTCCGGGGTCGGATTGTTCAGCGGGTTTTCTCCCGGATAGGCCTGTGCACGCATGCTGGTACGCGTGCCGCCCGGGTTGATGCTGTTGGAGCGCACGGGTGCCACGCCATCGACTTCATCGGCCAGGGTTTGCATCAAGCCTTCGGTGGCGAACTTCGACACTCCGTAAGCGCCCCAGTAGGCCCGGCCCTTGCGCCCGACGCTGCTGGAGGTGAACACCACCGAGGCATCCTGCGACAGCTTGAGCAACGGCAGCAGGGTGCTGGTCAGCATGAACATGGCATTGACGTTGACTTGCATGACACGCATGAAGTTTTCGCCCGACAACTGCTCGATCGGCGTGCGCGGCCCGATGATCGAGGCGTTGTGCAGCAAGCCGTCGAGGTGGCCGAACTCGCTCTCGATCATCGCCGCCAGCTCATCGTATTGATGGGGCAAGGCGGTCTCGAGGTTGAACGGGATCACCGCCGGTTGCGGATGACCCGCGGCCTCGATCTCGTCGTAGACCTGGGTCAGATTGGCTTCGGTCTTGCCCAGCAGCAGCACGGTGGCGCCGTGGGCGGCGTAGGTTTTCGCGGCAGCTGCACCGATGCCACGGCCGGCACCGGTGACCAGAATGACCCGATCCTTGAGCAATTCGGGACGGGCGGTGTAATCGAACATAAGAACCTCTCCATAAGGCGAATGCTGAACTCTGTGGCGAGGGAGCTTGCTCCCGCTCGGCTGCGGAGCAGTCGTAGTGCCAGCCAGTGCGGTGTGCCTGAGAAAATGCGGACTCAGGTAAAAATGGGGCCGCTGCGCGACCCAGCGGGAGCAAGCTCCCTCGCCACAGGATGGGGGCGGGTCAGCAGCTGCACAGCGCGCTGTCGAGCACCTTGCGCAACTCCAGCGGATGATCCACCACCACATCCGCGCCCCAGTGCCGCGGGTTGTCGTCCGGGTGAATATAGCCGTAGGTCACGGCGCAGGTCTTGGTGCCGGCATCGCGGCCCGACTCGATATCGCGCAGATCATCGCCCACAAACAAAACCGTCGACGGATCCAGATCAAGCATTTTGCACGCGAGGATCAGCGGCTCCGGGTCCGGCTTGCTGTTTTTCACGTGATCCGGGCAGATCAGCAGCGCCGAGCGCTCGGCCAGCCCCAGCTGTTGCATGATCGGCTCGGCAAACCGTACCGGTTTGTTGGTGACCACGCCCCAGATCAGGTTGGCCCGCTCTATGTCGGCCAGCAGCTCGCCCATGCCGTCGAACAGCTTGCTGTGCACAGCGCAACCGGCCAGATAACGCTCGAGGAATTCCTGACGCAGCTCCTCGAAGCCCGGCGATTCCGGGTCCATCGAGAACGTCACCGCGACCATCGCTTTGGCGCCGCCGGAGATTTCGTCGCGGATGTGCTTGTCGTTCATTGGCGGCAAGCCGCGATCCGCGCGCATCGCCTGACAGATGGCGATGAAGTCCGGCGCGGTGTCGAGCAGGGTGCCGTCCATGTCGAAAAGGACTGCTCTGATGGCCATCGGCTTACTCCTCGCGCAGGGTCTGGATCATGTAGTTGACGTCAACGTCGCTGGCCAGCTTGTAGTGCTTGGTCAGCGGGTTGTAGGTCAGGCCGATGATGTCCTTGACGGTCAGGCCGGCGATGCGGCTCCAGGCGCCCAGCTCGGACGGGCGGATGAATTTCTTGAAGTCGTGGGTGCCACGCGGCAGCAGCTTCATGATGTATTCGGCGCCGATGATGGCGAACAGGTACGCCTTCGGGTTGCGGTTGATGGTCGAAAAGAACACCTGGCCGCCGGGCTTGACCATGCGGTAGCAGGCGCGGATCACCGACGACGGGTCCGGTACGTGCTCAAGCATTTCCAGGCAGGTCACGACGTCGAACTGCTCGGGCATCTCTTCAGCCAGGGCTTCGGCGGTGATCTGCCGGTATTCGACGCTGACCCCGGACTCCAGCTGGTGCAGTTGCGCGACCGCCAGTGGCGCTTCGCCCATGTCGATGCCCGTGACAGTGGCGCCGCGCTGGGCCATGGCTTCGCTGAGGATGCCGCCGCCGCAACCGACGTCGAGAACTTTCTTGCCGGCCAGATTGACTCGCTCGTCAATCCAGTTGACGCGCAGCGGGTTGATGTCGTGCAGCGGTTTGAATTCGCTTTCACGGTCCCACCAGCGATGGGCCAGGGCTTCGAATTTGGCGATTTCGGCGTGGTCGACGTTGCTCATGATGTATTCCTCGAAAAACTTGAAAAGGGCTGTAGCCGCGGAGTCTGCTCCGCGGTGTTTACGATTCGGTGTGGCCGCTGATGCGCTGGCCCCAGGCCCGGGCGGTGGCGCCCAGCTGTTGTTCGTCCAGACGGGTCAGGCGCCGGTCGTCGAGTAACTGTTTACCGGCGACCCACAGGTGTTTCACGCAGTCGCGGCCGGTGGCATAAATAAGCTGCGACACCGGGTCGTAGACCGGTTGCTGAGCCAGGCCGGACAGGTCGAAAGCGACGATGTCCGCAGCCTTGCCGATCTCCAGCGAACCGACCTGCGCCTCGATGCCCAAGGCCCGTGCGCCGTTGAGCGTGGCCATGCGCAGCGCACGATGGGCGTCCAGCGCGGTGGCCGAGCCAGCGACGGCTTTGGCCAGCAACGCGGCGGTGCGGGTTTCGCCGAGCAGGTCGAGGTCGTTGTTGCTGGCGGCGCCATCGGTGCCGACGGCGACGTTCACGCCAGCCTGCCACAGGCGCTCCACCGGGCAGAACCCGCTGGCCAGCTTCAGATTCGATTCCGGGCAGTGGATCACGCTGGTGTTGCTTTCTACCAGCAATGCCAGATCGTCATCGCTGATCTGGGTCATGTGCACCGCCTGGAAGCGCGGGCCGAGCAGGCCGAGACGACCGAGGCGGGCCAGTGGCCGCTCGCCGCGATGCTCCAGCGATTGCTGGACTTCGAAGGCGGTCTCGTGGACGTGCATGTGGATCGACGCGTCCAGCTCTTCGGCGATCACGCGGATTTTTTCCAGGTTCTCGTCGCCCACGGTGTAGGGTGCATGTGGGCCGAAGGTGATCTTGATCCGTTCGTGATGCTTCAGATCGCCGAACAGCTCGACGCCCTGACGAATGGCCTCATCGGCGCTGCTGGCGCCGGGGATCGGGAAATCGAGGATCGGAATCGCGATCTGCGCGCGAATGCCGCTGTTGTGCACGCGCTCACTGGCGACTTTCGGGAAGAAATACATATCCGAGAAACAGCTGATGCCACCCTTGATCTGCTCGGCAATCGCCAAGTCAGTGCCATCACGGACGAAATCTTCATCGACCCATTTGGCTTCGGCCGGCCAGATGTGGTTTTCCAGCCAGGTCATCAGCGGCAGATCGTCGGCCAGACCGCGGAACAGGGTCATCGCCGCATGCCCGTGAGCGTTGATCAGGCCCGGGCTGAGCAGCACGTCCGGCAATTCGCGGACTTCAGTGGCGTTACACTTCAATGCTTCGGCGCGCGGGCCGATAAACACGATGCGACCGTCGCGAATGCCCAGGCCATGCTCCTTGAGCACAACGCCTGCGGGTTCGACGGGTACCAGCCAGGTCGGCAGCAATAATAAGTCGAGCGCAATGGCAGGTTTCGGCATCGAGGGTCGGTTCCAGTGCTTTTGTAAAGGATGGCGAAGTATACCCGAGCGTCTTCGCGGGGGGATCGCTATAATCGGCGGCTTTTGTTCATGAGTGCGGGGTGAGGGATGCGCGATCGACTGTTGGCTGCGGAGAAAGTAAAGGCCATCGATTGGCGAGATGGCGCGCTCCACCTGCTGGATCAGCGTATTTTGCCGTTCGAGGAAACGTGGATTGCCTACACCAGCGCTGCCGGTGTGGCTGAGGCGATTCGTTCGATGGTGGTGCGTGGCGCACCGGCCATCGGCATCAGCGCGGCCTATGGCATTGTGCTGGCGGCCCGCGCCCGCGTGGCTGAAGGCGGCGACTGGTACGCGGCGCTGGAAGAGGATTTCGCCCTGCTGGCGGATTCCCGCCCGACGGCGGTCAACCTGTTCTGGGCGTTGAATCGCATGCACGATCGGCTCGATCGCCTGAAGGACAATGCCGATCCGCTGGTGGCGCTGGAGGCCGAAGCCATTGCCATTCATGAAAGCGACCGCGAAGCCAACCTGACCATGGCCCAGCTCGGCGTCGATCTCATCCGCAAACATCAGGGCAATGCCCAGGCGATCCTGACCCACTGCAACACTGGTGCTCTGGCCACCGGCGGTTTCGGTACCGCGCTGGGGGTGATTCGTGCGGCGTATCTGGAAGGCATGGTCGAGCGGGTGTATGCCGATGAAACCCGGCCATGGCTGCAGGGTTCGCGCCTGACCGCGTGGGAGCTGGCGAACGAAGGCATCCCGGTGACGCTGAATGCCGATTCGGCGGCTGCGCACATCATGAAAACCAAAGGCGTGACCTGGGTGATCGTCGGCGCTGACCGCATCACTGCCAATGGCGACGTGGCGAACAAGATCGGCACCTATCAACTGGCGGTCAACGCCATGCACCACGGCGTGCGTTTCATGGTGGTGGCGCCGAGTTCGACCATCGACATGCATCTGGCCAGTGGCGACGACATCCCGATCGAGGAACGTGACGGCGCCGAGTTGCTGGAGGTGGGTGGCAAGCGCGTGGGGGCGGATGTCGAGGCGTTCAACCCGGTGTTTGACGTGACGCCGGCGGATCTGATCGATGCGATCGTCACTGAAAAGGGCATCGTCGAGCGGCCGGATACGGCGAAAATGGCCCAGTTGATGTGCCGCAAGCGCCTGCATTGATTTGGCTTTGGCGTCTGCAAGGACGCCATCGCGAGCAGGCTCACTCCTACAAGGTTTTGTGTCGAACGCAAACCCTGTAGGAGCGAGCCTGCTCGCGATGAGGTCATCAAAGTCAATAAACATCGCAAAACCTGACCTCAAAACTGTATTCAAAGAGGCTCTGAGCCTCTCTCGTCCCCTTTACGCCTGTCATCGGTCAACTAACTATGCTCCATGCGCATCTGGGGGATAGGTGCGTGGCGGCTCTTGTGATAACATCCGGCGTTTTCCGAGGCAGCTTCATGGAGCTGTCTTTACTGCGCAAATCCACGGTTCGATTTGTTGATTTGTCGTAAGTCGGCGCATGGCACTCAGCCTGCCCCGACGAGCTTCGTACATCCCATATGGATATGACGAAGTTTCACCAGAAAAAGGAATCAGGCTTCTCATGGGCGAACTGGCCAAAGAAATCCTCCCGGTCAATATCGAAGACGAGCTGAAACAGTCCTACCTCGACTACGCGATGAGCGTAATCGTCGGCCGTGCACTGCCGGATGCGCGCGATGGCCTCAAGCCCGTGCACCGTCGCGTACTGTTCGCGATGAGCGAGCTGGGCAACGACTTCAACAAGCCGTACAAGAAATCTGCCCGTGTTGTCGGTGACGTGATCGGTAAGTATCACCCGCACGGTGATACCGCGGTGTACGACACCATCGTCCGCATGGCTCAGCCTTTCTCCCTGCGCTACCTGCTGGTTGACGGTCAGGGCAACTTCGGTTCGGTGGACGGCGACAACGCCGCGGCCATGCGATACACCGAAGTGCGCATGACCAAGCTGGCGCACGAGCTGCTGGCTGACCTGCATAAAGAAACCGTGGACTGGGTGCCGAACTACGACGGCACCGAAATGATCCCGGCGGTGATGCCGACGCGCATCCCCAACCTGCTGGTCAACGGTTCCAGCGGTATCGCCGTGGGCATGGCGACCAACATTCCGCCGCACAACCTCGGTGAAGTCATCGACGGTTGCCTGGCCCTCATCGACAACCCCGAGCTGACCGTCGATGAGCTGATGCAATACATCCCCGGTCCGGACTTCCCGACGGCCGCGATCATCAACGGTCGTGCCGGCATCATCGAAGCCTACCGTACCGGTCGCGGCCGCATTTACATGCGTGCGCGTTCGATCATCGAAGACATCGACAAGGTCGGCGGCCGTCAGCAGATCGTCATCACCGAACTCCCGTATCAGCTGAACAAGGCGCGTCTGATCGAGAAGATCGCCGAGCTGGTCAAAGAGAAGAAGCTTGAAGGCATCACCGAGCTGCGCGACGAGTCCGACAAGGACGGTATGCGCGTCGTGATCGAGCTGCGTCGCGGCGAAGTGCCTGAGGTGATCCTCAACAACCTCTACGCCCAGACCCAGCTGCAATCGGTATTCGGCATCAACATCGTCGCGCTGATCGACGGCCGCCCGCGGATTCTGAACCTCAAGGATCTGCTGGAAGCCTTCGTCCGTCACCGTCGCGAAGTGGTTACCCGCCGTACCGTGTTCGAACTGCGCAAGGCCCGCGAGCGTGGTCACATCCTCGAGGGTCAGGCCGTTGCCCTGTCGAACATCGACCCGGTGATCGCTCTGATCAAGGCGTCGCCGACTCCGTCGGAAGCCAAGGAAGCGCTGGTCAGCACCCCTTGGGAATCCTCGGCGGTGGTGGCGATGGTGGAACGTGCCGGTGCCGATTCGTGCCGTCCGGAAAACCTCGATCCGCAATACGGTCTGCGCGAAGGCAAGTACTTCCTGTCGCCAGAGCAGGCGCAAGCCATTCTCGAACTGCGCCTGCACCGTCTGACCGGTCTGGAGCACGAGAAGCTGCTGGCCGAGTATCAAGAGATCCTCAACCAGATCGGCGAGCTGATCCGCATCCTCAACAGCGCCGTGCGCCTGATGGAAGTGATCCGCGAAGAGCTGGAAGTGATCCGCGCCGAATACGGCGACGTGCGTCGCACCGAGATTCTCGATGCGCGTCTCGACCTGACCCTGGGCGACATGATCCCGGAAGAAGAGCGCGTCGTGACCATCTCCCACGGTGGCTACGCCAAGACTCAGCCGCTGGCTGCGTACCAGGCTCAGCGCCGTGGCGGCAAAGGCAAATCGGCGACCGGCGTCAAGGATGAGGACTACATCGCTCACCTGCTGGTGGCCAACAGTCACACCACGCTGCTGTTGTTCTCCAGCAAAGGCAAGGTGTACTGGCTGAAGACTTACGAAATTCCGGAAGCGTCCCGTGCCGCCCGTGGTCGCCCGCTGGTCAACCTGCTGCCGCTGGATGATGGTGAATACATCACCACCATGCTGCCGGTCGAGGAATACACCGAAGGTCACTACATCTTCATGGCGACCGCCAACGGCACCGTCAAGAAGACCCCGCTGGAATCCTTCAGCCGTCAGCGCAGCGTCGGTCTGATCGCGCTGGAGCTGGACGAAGGCGACGTGCTGATCTCTGCGGCCATCACCGATGGCGAGCGCGAAGTGATGCTGTTCTCCGACGGCGGCAAAGTCACGCGCTTCAAAGAGTCTGACGTGCGTGCCATGGGCCGTACCGCCCGCGGTGTACGCGGCATGCGTCTGCCGGAAGGGCAGAAGCTGATTTCGATGCTGATCCCGGAAGAAGGTAGCCAGATCCTCACCGCTTCCGAGCGTGGTTATGGCAAGCGTACCGCGATCACCGAGTTCCCTGAGTACAAGCGTGGCGGCCAAGGCGTGATCGCCATGGTCAGCAACGAGCGTAACGGCCGTCTGGTCGGTGCGGTTCAGGTGCTCGACGGCGAAGAAATCATGCTGATCTCCGATCAGGGCACGTTGGTACGTACCCGTGTCGACGAAGTGTCGAGCCTGGGCCGTAACACCCAGGGCGTGACCCTGATCAAACTGGCCAAGGATGAAACCCTGGTTGGTCTGGAGCGGGTTCAGGAGCCGTCGGAAGTCGAAGGCGATGAGCTTGAAGGTGAAGAGGGTGCCGGGTTCGAGGGAGATGTCGTGAACGACGACGTTGCCGAGGACCAGCAACTCGACGCCGCAGCTGACGAAGAGCCGCAGGAATAAGCGGACAAGCGAGGGGGCGGATGAAAATTCGCCCCCTTGTTATTTGTCTGGTATGAAATTTCGACACCCATGAAGATCCAGTGTGGGAGCGGGCTTGCTCGCGAAGAGGGACTGACATTCAATGGCGATGTCACCAGTCCAGCCGCTTTCGCGAGCAAGCCCGCTCCCACATTCGATTTGTGTCGGCTGATGATGTAATGCGTGATACCACCAAATCAGAGCGAGATTGGATGTGAGCAAGCGAGCCTATAACTTCTGTGCCGGTCCTGCGGCGCTTCCTGAAGCTGTCCTGCAACGTGCCCAGGGTGAACTCCTTGATTGGCATGGCAAGGGTCTGTCGGTCATGGAAATGAGCCATCGCAGCGATGAGTTCGTGTCCATTGCTACCCAGGCCGAGCAGGACCTGCGTGACCTGCTGAATATCCCGTCGAACTATAAAGTGCTGTTTCTGCAAGGCGGCGCCAGCCAGCAGTTTGCGCAGATTCCGCTGAACCTGTTGCCTGAAGGCGGCAGCGCCGACTATATCGACACCGGTATCTGGTCGCAGAAAGCCATCGAAGAAGCCTCGCGCTACGGCCACGTCAACGTTGCCGCCACCGCCAAGCCTTACGACTATTTCGCCATTCCGGGCCAGAACGAGTGGAATCTGTCGAAAGACGCCGCTTACGTTCACTACGCGCCGAACGAAACCATCGGCGGTCTGGAATTCCAGTGGATCCCGGAAACCGGTGATGTGCCGCTGGTCGCCGACATGTCTTCGGATATCCTCTCGCGTCCGGTCGACATCTCGCGTTTCGGCATGATCTACGCCGGCGCACAGAAGAACATCGGTCCGAGCGGTATTGTCGTCAACATCATCCGCGAAGACCTGCTGGGCAAGGCGCGTGCGCTGTGCCCGACCATGCTCGACTACAAGGTCGCGGCCGATAACGGCTCGATGTACAACACGCCGCCGACCCTGGCCTGGTACCTGTCCGGCCTGGTGTTCCAGTGGCTGAAAGAGCATGGCGGCGTTGAAGCGATCGCCAAACTGAATGACGTCAAGCAGCGCACGCTGTATGACTTCATCGATGCCAGCGGTCTCTACAGCAACCCGATCAACAAGTCGGACCGCTCGTGGATGAACGTGCCATTCCGTCTGGCTGACGATCGCCTGGACAAGCCGTTCCTCGCCGGTGCCGATGCGCGCGGCCTGCTCAACCTCAAGGGCCACCGCTCCGTGGGCGGCATGCGCGCCTCCATCTACAACGCCGTCGACATCAACGCCGTCAACGCGCTGGTGGCGTACATGGCTGAATTCGAGAAGGAACACGGCTGATGTCCGAGCAAGAACTCAAGGCACTGCGCGTTCGCATCGACGCTCTGGACAGCAAGGTTCTCGAGCTGATCAGCGAGCGTGCCCGCTGCGCCCAGGAAGTTGCGCGAGTAAAGATGGCCTCGCTGGCCGAAGGCGAAGTGCCGGTGTTCTATCGTCCCGAGCGTGAAGCTCAGGTGCTCAAGCGGGTGATGGAGCGCAATCAGGGGCCGTTGGGCAACGAAGAGATGGCGCGGTTGTTCCGCGAAATCATGTCCTCGTGCCTGGCGCTCGAGCAGCCGTTGAAAGTGGCTTACCTCGGCCCTGAGGGCACCTTCACCCAGGCGGCGGCCATGAAGCACTTCGGCCACGCGGTGATCAGCAAGCCGATGGCGGCAATCGACGAAGTGTTCCGTGAAGTGGCGGCGGGTGCGGTGAACTTTGGCGTGGTGCCGGTGGAGAACTCCACCGAAGGCGCGGTCAACCACACCCTCGACAGCTTCCTCGAGCACGACATGGTGATCTGCGGTGAAGTCGAGCTGCGCATCCACCATCACCTGTTGGTCGGTGAAAACACCAAGACCGACAGCATCAGCCGCATCTACTCCCACGCGCAGTCGCTGGCCCAGTGCCGCAAGTGGCTGGACGCGCATTATCCGAATGTCGAGCGCGTGGCGGTGTCGAGCAACGCTGAAGCGGCGAAGCGGGTCAAGGGTGAGTGGAATTCGGCGGCGATTGCCGGCGACATGGCCGCAGGCTTGTATGGCCTGACGCGTCTGGCCGAGAAGATCGAAGACCGTCCGGACAACTCGACGCGCTTCCTGATGATCGGTAACCAGGAAGTGCCGCCGACCGGCGACGACAAGACTTCGATCATCGTCTCGATGAGCAACAAGCCCGGCGCGCTTCACGAGCTGCTGGTGCCGTTCCATGACAACGGGATCGACCTGACCCGGATCGAAACCCGTCCGTCGCGCAGCGGCAAATGGACCTACGTGTTCTTCATCGACTTCGTCGGCCACCACCGTGATCCGCTGATCAAAGGTGTGCTGGAAAAGATCAGCCAGGAAGCAGTAGCACTCAAAGTGCTGGGTTCCTACCCGAAAGCAGTTCTCTAAGGGGCGGTAGCAAATGAGTGGCAACTTCCTCGCTCTGGCACAGCCGGGCGTGCAACAACTTTCGCCGTACGTTCCGGGCAAGCCTGTGGACGAACTGGCGCGCGAGCTGGATCTGGATCCGGCAAAGATCGTCAAACTGGCAAGCAATGAAAACCCGCTGGGCGCCAGTCCGAAAGCCTTGGCGGCGATCCGCGAAGAACTGGCCGAGCTGACCCGTTATCCGGACGGTAACGGCTTCGCGCTGAAATCGCTGTTGGCCGAGCAGTGCCGCGTCGAGCTGAATCAGGTGACCTTGGGCAACGGCTCCAACGACATTCTCGAGCTGGTGGCGCGCGCCTATCTGGCGCCGGGCCTGAACGCCGTGTTCAGTGAGCACGCGTTCGCTGTCTACCCGATCGCCACCCAGGCTGTCGGTGCGCAGGCCAAAGTGGTTCCGGCCAAGAATTGGGGGCACGACTTGCCTGCGATGCTTGCTGCCATCGACGCCAATACCCGCGTGGTATTCATCGCCAATCCGAACAACCCGACCGGTACCTGGTTCGGCGCCGAAGCGCTGGACGAGTTCTTGCAGGACGTGCCGGAGCACGTCCTGGTGGTGCTGGACGAGGCATACATCGAATACGCCGAAGGCAGTGATTTGCCGGACGGTCTGGATTTCCTCGCGGCGTACCCGAATCTGCTGGTATCGCGCACGTTCTCCAAGGCCTATGGCCTTGCAGCGCTGCGCGTCGGTTATGGCCTGTCCACTGCGGTAGTAGCGGACGTGCTGAACCGCGTGCGCCAGCCGTTCAACGTCAACAGCCTGGCCTTGGCCGCGGCCTGTGCGGCGCTGAAAGACGAAGAGTATCTGGCGCAAAGCCGTCAGCTCAACGAATCCGGCATGCAGCAGTTGCAGGCGGGGTTCCGTGAGTTGGGTCTGAGCTGGATCGAGTCCAAAGGCAACTTCATCTGCGTCGATCTCGGTCAGGTCGCAGCGCCGATCTTTCAGGGCTTGCTGCGTGAAGGCGTGATTGTGCGTCCGGTGGCCAATTACGGCATGCCGAACCACCTGCGGGTGACCATCGGTCTGCCGGCGGAAAACAGCCGCTTCCTCGAAGCGCTGCGTAAGGTTCTGGCTCGTGGGTGATGTCACTGCTCTGCAATCTGCTGCACCTATGATCGGTCGCCTTGTAGTGGTCGGTCTGGGCTTGATCGGTGGTTCGTTTGCCAAAGGCTTGCGTGAAAGCGGTATCTGCCGCGAAGTGGTCGGGGTCGATCTCGACCCGCAATCGCGCAAGCTGGCGGTCGAGTTGGGTGTGGTGGATCGTTGTGAAGATGATCTGATCGCTGCGTGTCAGGGCGCCGACGTGATTCAGCTGGCGGTGCCGATTCTGGCCATGGAGAAAGTCCTGGCTCGTCTGGCGAGCGTTGATCTGGGGCAGGCGATTCTGACCGATGTCGGCAGCGCCAAGGGCAATGTGGTGCGCGCGGCCACCGAGGCGTTTGGCGGTATGCCAGCGCGCTTCGTGCCGGGCCATCCGATTGCCGGCTCCGAGCAGAGCGGGGTGGAAGCCTCCAACTCTGAGCTGTTCCGTCGGCACAAGGTGATTCTGACGCCGCTCGAGCAGACCGACCCGGCCGCACTGGCGGTGGTTGATCGCTTGTGGTGCGAACTGGGTGCCGACGTCGAGCACATGCAGGTCGAGCGCCACGATGAAGTGCTGGCCGCGACCAGTCATCTGCCGCACCTGCTGGCCTTCGGTCTGGTCGACTCGTTGGCCAAACGCAATGAAAACCTTGAGATCTTCCGTTACGCTGCGGGCGGTTTCCGCGATTTCACAAGAATCGCCGGAAGCGACCCGGTGATGTGGCACGACATCTTCCTCGCCAACCGCGAGGCTGTCCTGCGCACACTCGATACATTTCGCAGCGACCTCGACGCCTTGCGCGACGCGGTCGATGCAGGGGATGGGCACCAATTGTTGGGCGTCTTCACGCGCGCCCGGGTTGCCCGCGAGCATTTCAGTAAAATCCTGGCCCGCAGGGCCTATGTGGACGCTATGAATTCCAACGATCTGATTTTCCTGGCTCAACCTGGTGGCCGCCTGTCCGGTCGGATTCGCGTACCAGGTGACAAATCGATTTCCCACCGCTCGATCATGCTCGGCTCGCTGGCCGAAGGCGTGACCGAGGTTGAAGGTTTCCTCGAGGGCGAAGATGCCCTGGCGACCTTGCAGGCATTTCGTGACATGGGCGTGGTCATCGAAGGCCCGCACCACGGTCGTGTGACCATTCACGGCGTCGGCCTGCACGGTCTGAAGCCAGCGCCGGGTCCGATCTATCTGGGCAACTCCGGCACCTCGATGCGTCTGCTGTCCGGCCTGCTGGCGGCGCAGAACTTCGACAGCACCCTGACCGGCGATGCGTCGCTGTCCAAGCGTCCGATGAATCGCGTGGCCAATCCGCTGCGTGAAATGGGCGCCGTGATCGAAACCGCCGCCGAAGGTCGTCCGCCGATGACCATTCGTGGCGGGCACAAACTCAAGGGTCTGACCTACACCATGCCGATGGCCAGTGCTCAGGTGAAGTCCTGCCTGCTGCTGGCGGGTCTTTACGCCGAAGGTAAGACCACCGTGACCGAGCCGGCGCCGACCCGTGACCACACCGAGCGCATGCTGCGCGGTTTTGGCTACCCGGTAAGCGTCGATGGCGCCACCGCGTCGGTCGAGTCCGGCGGCAAGCTGACTGCGACCCATATCGAAGTGCCGGGCGACATCTCGTCGTCGGCGTTCTTCCTGGTGGCCGCGTCGATCGCCGAAGGTTCCGAGCTGGTGCTGGAGCACGTTGGCATCAACCCGACCCGTACCGGCGTCATCGACATCCTGCGTCTGATGGGCGCAGACATCACCCTGGAAAACCAGCGTGAAGTTGGCGGCGAGCCAGTGGCTGACCTGCGTGTGCGCGCTGCTAAACTCAAGGGTATCGAGATTCCGGAAGCGCTGGTGCCACTGGCCATCGACGAATTCCCGGTGCTGTTCGTGGCGGCGGCGTGTGCCGAAGGTCGTACCGTGCTGACCGGTGCCGAAGAGCTGCGCGTCAAGGAATCGGATCGCATTCAAGTCATGGCGGACGGCTTGCTGGCGCTGGGCGTCAAGTGCCAGCCGACTCCGGACGGCATCATCATTGATGGCGGCCAGATCGGTGGCGGCGAAGTGCATGGTCACGGTGATCACCGTATCGCCATGGCTTTCAGCGTCGCTTCGCTGCGCGCCACTGCACCGATCCGCATTCATGATTGCGCCAACGTCGCGACGTCGTTCCCGAACTTCCTCGCGCTGTGCGCGCAAGTCGGCATTCGCGTGGCTCAAGAGGCTCAGTCGTGAAAAACATTGCACCGGTCATCACCATCGATGGGCCAAGCGGTTCGGGCAAGGGCACGGTCGCCGGGATCCTGGCCAAGCGTCTGGGCTGGAATCTGCTGGACTCCGGTGCGCTGTATCGCCTGCTGGCGTTCGCTGCGCATAACCATGGTGTCGACCTGACCAATGAAGAGCTGCTGAAGAAACTGGCCGCTCATCTGGATGTTCAGTTCATCGCGGCGACCGACGGTCAACTGCAGCGCATCATTCTGGAAGGTGATGAAGTCAGCGATGTCATCCGTACCGAAAGCGTCGGTTCCGGTGCTTCTCAGGTGGCCGCATTGCCGGCGGTACGCGAGGCGCTGCTGCAGCGCCAGCGTGCTTTCCAGGAAGCGCCGGGCCTGGTGGCCGACGGTCGCGACATGGGAACGGTGGTTTTTCCGGATGCGCCGCTGAAGATTTTCCTCACTGCCAGTGCCGAGGAACGGGCGCGCCGCCGATATTTGCAGTTGAAGGGCAAAGTCGAGGGTGTTAGTCTGTCGAGTCTGCTAGATGAGATCCGTGCACGCGACGAGCGTGATACCCAGCGCGCAGTAGCCCCGCTCAAGCCGGCGGCTGATGCGATACAGCTGGATTCCACGGAGTTGTCCATCGATCAGGTGCTTGAACGCATCATGAGCGAGATCGCCATTCGCGATATCGCCGGGTGACCAAGAAGGTCGCAGGGGACCAGTCATAGTCCTGCGGCGCTTCTTTTAAATGAAACTAACCCACACCGTCTGGGGTGTGGAGATGGGCGTATTCTTCGCCCTCATCTACAGGAATTAAAATGAGCGAAAGCTTTGCGGAACTCTTTGAAGAAAGCCTAAAGACCCTGAACCTTCAGGCAGGCTCCATCATCACCGGTGTTATCGTTGATATCGATTACCAGGCTCGCTGGGTAACCGTTCACGCTGGCCTGAAGTCTGAAGCACTCATCCCGCTGGAACAGTTCTACAACGATGCTGGTGACCTGACTATCAATGTCGGTGACGAAGTTCACGTTGCTCTGGATTCGGTTGAAGACGGTTTCGGTGAAACCAAGCTGTCCCGTGAAAAAGCCAAGCGCGCTGAATGCTGGATCGTTCTGGAAGCAGCCTTCGCAGCTGAGGAAGTGGTCAAGGGCGTTATCAACGGTAAGGTTAAAGGCGGCTTCACTGTCGACGTTAACGGCATCCGTGCGTTCCTGCCAGGTTCCCTGGTTGACGTCCGTCCAGTGCGCGACACCACGCACCTGGAAGGCAAAGAGCTGGAATTCAAGGTCATCAAGCTGGACCAGAAGCGCAACAACGTTGTCGTTTCCCGTCGCAGCGTCCTGGAAGCCGAGAACTCCGCCGAGCGTGAAGCTCTGCTGGAATCCCTGCAGGAAGGCCAGCAAGTCAAAGGTATCGTCAAAAACCTCACCGATTACGGCGCATTCGTCGATCTGGGTGGCGTGGACGGCCTGCTGCACATCACCGACATGGCGTGGAAGCGTATCAAGCATCCTTCCGAAATCGTCAACGTTGGTGACGAAATCGACGTCAAGGTTCTGAAATACGATCGCGAACGCAACCGTGTTTCCCTGGGCCTGAAGCAACTGGGCGAAGATCCATGGGTTGCTATCAAAGCCCGTTACCCAGAAGGCACTCGCGTTACCGCTCGTGTAACCAACCTGACCGACTACGGCTGCTTCGCTGAGCTGGAAGAAGGCGTTGAAGGTCTGGTACACGTTTCGGAAATGGACTGGACCAACAAGAACATCCACCCTTCGAAAGTCGTACAAGTCGGCGACGAAGTGGAAGTCATGGTTCTGGACATCGACGAAGAGCGTCGTCGTATCTCCCTGGGCATCAAGCAGTGCAAGTCGAACCCGTGGGAAGACTTCTCTGGCCAGTTCAACAAGGGCGACAAGATCTCCGGCACCATCAAGTCGATCACCGATTTCGGTATCTTCATTGGTCTGGACGGCGGCATCGACGGTCTGGTTCACCTGTCCGACATCTCCTGGAACGAAGTGGGCGAAGAAGCCGTACGTCGTTTCAAGAAGGGCGACGAGCTGGACACCGTCATCCTGTCGGTTGACCCAGAGCGCGAGCGCATCTCCCTGGGCATCAAACAACTGGAAAGCGATCCGTTCTCCGAGTACGTCTCGGTTAACGACAAGGGCGCTATCGTGACCGGTACCGTGAAAGAAGTTGACGCCAAAGGCGCCATCATCGTTCTGGCCGATGACATCGAAGCAACCCTGAAAGCCTCTGAAATCAGCCGTGATCGCGTTGAAGACGCGCGCAACGTTCTGAAAGAAGGCCAGGAAGTTGAAGCCAAGATCATCAGCGTTGATCGCAAGAGCCGCGTAATCCAGCTCTCGATCAAGTCGAAAGACGATGCTGAAGAGAAAGAAGCCATCCAGAGCCTGAAAGCAGCTCCGGAAGGTGAAGCAGCTGACACCACTATGGCGGCACTGCTGCGTCAAGCAATGGCCAAACAGAACTAAGTTCTGCTTGATCATGAAAAAGGGCGACTTCGGTCGCCCTTTTTTGTGCCTGCGATTTGGTGCGCTACGGTTGGGAGTGGAGTGTTGGTGAAACCAATCCCTTCAACGGGTTGTCTGTTTCTTTAATCGGATCAATCGCCTATTCGCGACTAAGCTGGGTATTAGTCGTGCAGTAGTCGGGCGTTGCCTGGCATAAGGAAGTGGATGAACAGATTTATTGTCTTGATCGCGGTGTTGGTATTGGCGGGCTGCACCACAAGTGCCAAGACGCATGCAGTGCGTGGCGTCAGCGGTATCGAGATCGACTGCTCTGGTCTGGGTTCGGGGTGGGAGAAATGCCAAAAGCGCGCAGCGAAGGAGTGCAAGGGCGCGGGTTACAGGGTAATCACCCGATCTGATCAGGCCAAGGATGAAGATGAATATCCGTTTGGCTTCAATCCCGCAGGCTACGTCACTCGAACCATGCTGGTCATGTGCCGTTGAGTGTGTACTGCTTCGGCTTGTGCTTTTGTGCACTGAAAACAGGCGTTTCGGCGCCAAGGAAGATATGTCAATCCCTGGGCTGTTCAAAATCTTCCGGGCGTGCTAAAACCTTTCAAGCGCTGATCTAGCTGCTTGAAAAAGAAGGGAAAAATATGACGAAGTCGGAGTTGATCGAACGAATTGTCACCCATCAAGGGCTACTCTCATCCAAGGATGTGGAGCTGGCCATCAAGACCATGCTTGAACAAATGTCCCAGTGCCTGGCCACCGGTGATCGCATCGAGATCCGTGGGTTTGGCAGCTTCTCCCTGCACTATCGTGCGCCGCGCGTAGGTCGCAATCCAAAGACCGGTCAGTCGGTTAGTCTCGACGGCAAATTCGTTCCGCATTTCAAGCCGGGCAAGGAGTTGCGTGACCGGGTGAATGAGGAAGAGGAGGAGGGAGTTTGACAGTCGCTACTTTTCAAGGAGTTACTCATGCGTAACCTCAAGCGCATACTTCTTGGTGTTTTTATTCTGCTGCTGGTGTTGGTGATTCTGGCGTTTGTACTGGAAAATCAGCAATCCATCTCGCTGATGTTTCTTGGCTGGGCTGGTCCGCAACTTCCAGTGTCTCTGATCATGGTAATTGCTTTGCTCGTCGGGATGCTGATCGGGCCGGTACTGGGCTGGTTTTTGGGGCGTTCTTCCAGTGCCTCCCGCAAGCTATCGGGGTGAAATGCTGTGGGGTGGGGGTGTGATGAATTTGCACCGCGGCCTGTCCATATCCATTAGTAAAACGTTCATTAAGCTGTAAAATGCCGCGTTTGTTCGACAGCGGCATATTTGCTTGTCGCTGAAAATTCGCTTTTAAAGAAGCCTTGCGACTTGGGCTTTTGCATTCATGGATCAGACAGTGCTCGGTTGGCAGCCCTGTCAGCACCTCAAGGGTATGGTTTCGCGTGAAAATTCTAGTAACCGGCGGTGCCGGGTTTATTGGCTCGGCAGTTATCCGTCACATCATTTCCAATACATCCGACTCTGTAGTGAACGTCGACAAGTTGACGTATGCCGGTAACCTTGAATCGCTGGCGCAAGTCAGTCACGACCCGCGTTATGTTTTCGAGCACGTAGATATCTGTGATCGCGCAGAGATTGAACGTGTCCTGCAAGCGCATCAGCCGGATGCGATCATGCATCTGGCGGCAGAGTCGCATGTTGACCGCTCGATCTCCGGTCCCTCCGAATTTATTCAGACCAATATCATTGGTACATACACTCTTCTTGAAGCTGCCCGGCACTACTGGACGGGCCTGGAAGGTGATCGCAAATCAGCTTTTCGCTTCCATCACATCTCGACGGACGAAGTTTACGGCGACCTTGAAGGGCCGGAAGACCTTTTCACCGAAGAAACGCCTTATCAGCCGAGCTCTCCCTATTCGGCGAGCAAGGCCAGCTCCGATCATCTTGTACGCGCCTGGGCCAGAACCTATGGGCTGCCGACACTGGTGACCAATTGCTCGAATAATTACGGCCCGTGCCATTTTCCCGAAAAGCTGATTCCGCTGATCATTCTCAATGCACTGGAGGGCAAGCCGTTGCCGGTGTACGGCAAGGGTGATCAGGTCCGTGACTGGCTCTATGTCGAAGATCATGCCCGTGCACTTTATAAAGTTGTAACCGAAGGTGTGGTTGGCGAGACCTATAACATCGGTGGTCATAACGAAAAGCAAAACATCGAAGTGGTGCACACGCTGTGTGCATTGCTTGACGAGCTGCGTCCTGAGTCCGCCCATTGCCCTCATGCCAGTCTGATCACCTATGTTCAGGATCGGCCTGGCCATGACCAGCGCTACGCGATCGATGCCAGCAAGATCCAGCGTGAGCTTGGCTGGACGCCGCAAGAAACATTCGAAACCGGCATTCGCAAGACGGTGGAGTGGTATTTGAACAATGCCGACTGGGTCGCCCATGTAAAAAACGGTAGTTATCAGCAATGGATTGATCAGAACTACGCGGATCGTTCAGGCCAGTGATGAAAATTCTCTTGCTGGGGAAAAACGGTCAGGTGGGATGGGAGCTGCAGCGCTCCCTTTCTCCACTAGGAGAGCTGATCTCGCTGGATCGTCATGGCGAAGACGGGCTGTGCGGCGATTTGTCCGATCTTGTTGGCCTGCGAGCCACCCTTCGTCGCGTGCGTCCGGACATTATCGTCAATGCGGCGGCATACACAGCTGTGGACAAGGCAGAAGTCGAGATCGAACTGGCGCATTGCGTGAACGCGCAGGCCTGCCAGGTCATGGCCGAAGAAGCTGCGGCGCTGGATGCATGGTTGATTCATTATTCGACCGACTACGTATTCAATGGGCAGGGATCGACACCCTGGGTAGAGACTGATGCGGTTGCCCCGCTGAATCGCTATGGCGTCAGCAAGGCTGTCGGTGAGCAGGTGATTATCGACTCGGGTTGCAAGCACCTGATCTTCCGTACCAGTTGGTGTTATGGAGCCCGTGGCAGCAACTTCGCCAAGACCATGATGAGGCTGGCCAGGGAGCGCGACACGCTGAACGTGATCGCGGACCAGATCGGTTCACCCACGGGAGCGGACCTGATTGCCGATGTCACGGCGCTGGCTATTCGGCGTGTCTTGCTGGCTCCAGAGCTTGCCGGGGTTTACCACCTGGCGGCTGGCGGCGAAGTCTCATGGCATGGTTATGCGTCATTCGTGATCGACTTTGCCCGCCGCCAGGGTGAGGCGTTCGCGGTGACAGCGATCAATACGATTGAAACCAGTGCCTACCCAACCCCTGCACGCCGACCTTTGAACTCTCGTTTGAATACTCACAAGCTGTGCCGGGCCTTTTCTTTACACTTGCCGGATTGGCAAAGTGGTGTAACCCGAATGCTCAGGGAAATTCTCGATAAATGATCAAGACCAACCGTAAAGGCATCATTCTGGCCGGTGGTTCAGGCACACGCTTGCACCCGGTCACTCTTGGTGTATCCAAGCAATTGCTGCCGATCTATGACAAGCCGATGATTTTCTATCCGCTGTCGGTACTTATGCTGGCGGGCATGCGTGAAATTCTGATCATCTCCACGCCCGAGGATCTGCCGAACTTCCGCAAGCTGCTGGGTGACGGCAGCCTGTACGGAGTCGAGCTGAGTTATGCCGAGCAGCCTAGCCCTGACGGTCTGGCCCAGGCGTTTATCATTGGTGAAGAATTCATTGGTGATGATCCTTGCTGTCTGATCCTCGGCGACAACATTTTCTACGGGCAGTATTTTACCGAGAACCTGCGCTCGGCCAATGCCCAGACCTCAGGTGCTACAGTGTTCGGTTACCACGTTTCCGATCCGGAGCGTTTCGGGGTGGTGGAATTCGATGCAAACGGTTGTGCGTTGAGCATTGAAGAGAAGCCTCTCAAGCCGAAGTCCAACTATGCGGTTACCGGTTTGTATTTCTACGACAACCAAGTCGTGGAGATTGCAAAGAACATTCAGCCTTCGGAGCGTGGCGAGCTGGAAATCACCGACATCAACCGTGCCTATCTGGAGCAGAAGACGCTCAATGTCGAAATGTTGGGCCGAGGCTTCGCCTGGCTGGATACCGGTACCCATGATTCGTTGCTCGAAGCGGGGCACTTCGTGCATACCATCGAGCATCGCCAGGGGTTGAAAGTCGCCTGTCTCGAAGAAATTGCCTACAGCAACGGCTGGATCAGCGCTGAACACGTCGCGGCACAGGCTGATCGCCTGAAAAAAACCGGTTACGGACAGTACCTGCAGAAGCTGCTGGATCATCCTTCGAATTGAATGTGTTCTTTCCGTCGGTCCACAGGTTGGCAGGTTAATTACCGAGTTATTAATTCATGGCTGTCGCGCTAGAATGGCAGCCAGAACCTGACGGTGTATTTGAAGTTTCGCTGGTCGAATCAGTCTGTCTGCCCCCTTATGTACTTTTGAAGGGGGGGGGGCGGTACCTTCGGGTGGAAAGTGTCAGTGTATCTGCTGCTTGCATGCGAACGGCAGGGGTAAAAATTTGCGCTGATCTCAGTGCAGGAACGACTAGTAACATAACTGAGCCCGCTTTCCTGATAACAATCGGCAGGAAGGGGGATTAAGGATTTAGAGCATGGAACTGATTCCCGTAATTTTGTCTGGTGGAGTTGGCAGCCGCCTGTGGCCTGTTTCTCGCGAGGCTCATCCCAAACCTTTCATGGATCTGCCGGATGGTCAGAATCTGATCCAG
The DNA here is from genome assembly GCF_036861315.1 of Pseudomonas sp. S3(2024). NCBI lineage: Bacteria > Pseudomonadati > Pseudomonadota > Gammaproteobacteria > Pseudomonadales > Pseudomonadaceae > Pseudomonas > Pseudomonas sp. S3(2024). The sequence continues at coordinate 790,551 of NZ_JAZAQQ010000002.1, forward strand.
AAGACGTTCTTGCGTGCTTCGCGCCTTGAAGGTGTCGTTGAGGTCCTCACGGTCACCAATCGTGAACTGCTGTTCAAGACTGAAGACGAGTACGGTGTAGTCAATACGGCCAAGCACGCTCAGGGTTTCATCCTCGAGCCCTTCGGGCGCAATACTGCAGCGGCCGTAGCTGCGGCGGCGCTGCAACTTGAGGCGACCCATGGTCCTGACGCGCACATGCTGGTACTGGCAGCCGATCACCTGATCAAGGACGAACAAGCTTTTGCGGCGGCGGTCGGCAAGGCCGTTGCGCTGGCCAGCACGGGCTGGCTGGTCACGTTCGGTATCCAGCCGACCTATCCGGAAACCGGATTTGGCTACATCGAGGCGCAGAAGGATGCTCCACTCGAGGGCGGCTTGAAGGTCGCGCGTTTTGTCGAGAAGCCCAACCTGGAGACAGCCCAGGGGTACGTGAGTGCCGGCAATTATTTCTGGAATTCCGGCATGTTCTGCTTCCGGGTGGGCACGGTACTGGAAGAACTTCGCCAGCACGCGCCTGATGTCGTCGATGCCGTTGCTAAAACAATCGAAGCCTCGCGCCTGACTTCTTCGAGCAAATATCGCTGCCTGGCGCTGGATGCTGAGCGTTTTGCCGAGGTTCCGGATATCTCCATCGACTACGCCCTGATGGAGCGCTCGACGAAAGTCGCTACCATTCCTTGCGATATTGGCTGGAGCGACATCGGTTCCTGGAATGCCGTGAGCGAGCTGACCCCGGCTGACGAAAACGGCAACCGTTTCGAAGGTGAGGTTCTGTCCCATGGCTCACGCAACAACTATGTGAACAGTGAAGGGCGCCTGACAGCCCTGGTCGGTGTGGAAGATCTGCTGGTCATCGATACGCCCGACGCGGTGATGATCGCCCACAAGGATCATGCTCAAGACGTCAAGCATATCGTCAACCAGCTCAAGGCCTGCAGCCATACCGTGCATTTGCTGCATCGCACGGTGCATCGTCCATGGGGCACGTACACTACCCTGGAAAACGGCGAGCGCTTCAAGATCAAACGCATTGTCGTCAAGCCGAAAGCCTCTCTGTCCCTGCAGATGCATCACCATCGCAGCGAACACTGGATTGTCGTCAGCGGCATGGCAAAGGTGGTCAATGATCAGCAGGAGTTGATGCTCGACACCAACGAGTCGACGTTCATCCGTGCGGGTCACCGGCACCGCCTGGAGAACCCGGGCATGATCGACTTGGTGCTCATCGAAGTGCAGAGCGGCGAGTATCTGGGTGAGGACGATATCGTTCGTTTTGAAGACATCTACGGCCGCGTTGACAAGTAACAGCGTGCTGGCAGTCATAAGCCTGACGGGTGATTGTTCAACCGGTCAGGCTTATTTGCATGTGTCCACCCTCGACTTTAATTCCTATCGATGACGCACGACCCGTTCGAAATGTGTCGTCCCCGTTTCCCGGCAAGAGACCAGAATGCATACCCCTATCAAAACCCGCTGCTTCAAGGCTTATGACATCCGTGGCCAGGTGCCCTCCGACCTCAACGAAGATGTGGCTTATCGGATTGGCCGCGCCATGGTCACCGAGCTGCAAGGCAAGAGCATCGTGCTGGGGCGGGATATGCGGCTGGAAAGCCCGATGCTGGCCGAAGCAATGACCCGCGGTCTGCGCGAGGCCGGGGCGCAGGTCATTGATATCGGCTTGTGTGGCACCGAAGAAGTCTACTTCGCCACCAGCGCATTCGGTGCCGATGGCGGTGTGATGATCACTGCAAGTCACAACCCCAAAGGGTACAACGGCATGAAGCTGGTCAAGTCGCAGTCGCGACCGATCAGTGGCGATACAGGGCTCAATGCGATTCGAGACCGCGTGGAAAGTGGCGATCTCGGTCCCCTGGCAGACGAGCCTGGTGGTGTTCGTCACGAGCTGGACAAGGGACGCTACATCGCCCATCTGTTGACGTATATCGACGTTGCGGATCTGAAACCGCTGAAGGTACTCGCCGACCCAGGCAACGGCGCCGCCGGTCCGGTACTGCAGGAACTGATCGACAAGCTGCCCTTCGAGTGGGTGCTGATCAATGCCGAACCGGACGGTAACTTTCCCAATGGCGTGCCCAATCCTCTGCTGCCGGAAAATCGCGAACTGACGCGCCAGGCGCTGTTGGACAAGGGCTGTGACGTGGGACTGGCCTGGGACGGCGACTTTGACCGCTGCTTCTTTTTCGACGAAACCGGTCGCTTCATCGAGGGCTACTATCTGGTTGGCCTGCTGGCGGAAATGCTGCTCAAACAGCACCCGGGCAGCAAGATCATTCACGACCCGCGCCTGACCTGGAACACCATCGATCAGGTTGAGCAGGCAGGCGGCGTACCGGTCCTGTGCAAAACCGGGCATGCCTTCATCAAGGAGCGCATGCGCCTTGAGGATGCGATCTACGGCGGCGAAATGAGCGCCCACCACTATTTCCGCGACTTCGCCTACTGCGACAGCGGGATGATTCCGTGGTTGTTGGTGACAGCGCTGATGTCCACCACCGGAAAGACCCTTGCGCAACTGGTTGACGAGCGTATTGCGGCATATCCGTGCACCGGCGAAATCAACTATCGGGTCGACGATGTGCCGGCGATGTTGCAGAAGGTTCTTGAGCACTATTTGCCCCAGAGTCCGGTCCTCGACAGAACGGATGGCATCAGCGTTTCCTTTGACAACTGGCGTTTTAACCTGCGTGGTTCCAACACAGAGCCACTGTTGCGGCTGAACGTCGAGTCCAGGGGCGATCAAGCGTTGATGTGGGCTCGACTGAAAGAGCTTGAAACGCTGATCAAGGGTGCATGAGACCTTTGGTCTCTTTGGTATTCAACAGCGCCCGTGCTTCGGTGAGCGAAACATCGCGGTGCGGTCGCGGGTTGTGAAATATCAATTTTATAGGTTCATATTTTGAAAACGGTTTTATTGCTAAGCACCTATCCGATCATCAGCCCCCGCCACGGCGGCCAGGTCCGGGTTGCCAACATCGCGAAAACCTTCGAGGAAAATGGCTGGAGCGTTACTCATCTGGCCGTTTATGAGCCTGAGGGTTACCCGCCGTCGACATTGGGTTCCAATGATGTCAGCTTTCCCGCTGGCAGCAGCTTTCGCAAATACAAGGGCACCTATGTGCCGTTGATCAACGATTTGCTGTCGGGGGAGTTCGCCGCCTCGGAGCAGGGCGGGTTTGCCGAAATCCTCAAAAAGCTGCCTGCAGTGATTGACGTCATTCATGTCGAGCAGCCATGGCTATGGCCGCTGGTCCTGAAGATCAAACAGCTGCCGCAATACAGTAATGCTTGCCTGATTTACGGGTCCCAGAACATCGAGGCCCCGCTGAAGCTGGAAATTCTCGACAGTTACGGGATCAAGGGTGCCGAGCCGGTCATTGCCGATATTGAAGCCCTTGAGCGCAAGGCTGCGCTGGAGGCTGATATTGCCGTAGCGGTAACGCAAGCGGATTACGACATCCTCAAGGCTTGGGGGGCGAAAATGCCGCTGTTGGCCCCTAACGGCATTGCGCCCTGGACGGCCAAGGCCGAAGTGCTCGAGAGCTGGAAGGCGCGCCTGCCAGCATCACCGTGGATTCTCTATGTCGCCAGTGCTCATCCACCTAATTTCAAGGGCTTCAATGAGTGTCTGGGGAGTTCTCTGGCGTGCATTCCGCCTGACAGCAAGCTGGTGGTGGTCGGCAGTGTTTGCGAGCACCTGGAGTCGACGCTTCGGGACAGTCGCTGGGGGCAATTGAACCTGTCGCGCCTGAAACTTTTGTACATGCTGCCTGACGATGACCTGGATGCGGTGAAAACCCTCGCTCATGCGTTTCTGTTACCGATTCCCCATGGCGGCGGCTCGAACATCAAGACGGCGGAAGCCATTTATTCGGGCAAATACGTGGTCGGAACGGAGTCTGCGTTTCGCGGCTTCGAACAGCATCTGGATCTGCCGGAAATCAGTGTTGCCCGTACGCCGAACGAGTTTCACGCGGCGATCCGCAAGCGCCTGACCGGGCCGGCAACGATCGATGGCAACGGTCCGGATAGAGAGTCCCGGGAATCATTGACCTGGGCCCGGAGCCTGGAATCGATTCCGCATGCAGCAATACAAGTCATTGAAAAGAAGGCGCAAGCATGACTACCTGGTTTGACGTAACGACCATCCTTGGCTGGCGGCGGCCGGCGGTAGGCATTATTCGTACCGAGGCGGAAGCGGCCGCTCATGCGCTTGAGTTGATTGCTGCCGGTGAGAGCGTGAAGTTTTGCTTCTACAACCGTGCCACGGGCTACAGCGCCGTCGACACCGCTGAGGTGGCCGCGACGCTCAAGCGAATCTCCGGTGCGCACGCTGCTGTGCCGGGCAAGGTTGCTGCGAGTAGCGCGAACAAGAGTTCGATCGAGGCCCGACTGAAAGAGAAAGCGATAAAGGTGCTCAACCGCTTGCCGCCAAAAGTCAGTGGGCGCATTTATCAGTTCTTCCAGTTGCGCCGTGTGTCAATGGTCGAGGCCGTGATTGCTCTTCGGCACATGCGGTCGGCTATCAAGGGGTTCCTGAAGCCAGCCAACCGGACTCATGTCTTTACGCCGTCGTCCGTCAAGGCAGCGACGGCCGGTCATCCGTTCTCGAAGGGTGATAGCTACATTTCCGTGGGTCTGGACTGGGACAACAAGGATCTTCCGCATCTTTATGAGCTCAAGAAGAAGGTCGGTCTGCGCGTCATTCTCTTCTGCTACGACGTGATCCCGGTAAGGCTTCCCCATTTGTGCGTGGGTGATGTGGCGGCCAGGTTCGCCAACTATTTCACGGACGTCGCCTGGTGTGCGGACAAGATCCTTTGTATCTCGGAATGCACGCGCAAGGACCTGATCGCACTGCTCGAAGAGTTGGGTGCACCGGTCCCGCAAACGGCGGTGGTCAAGCTGGGATGCCAGCTCTCGCATGAACTGAGCGATGACATCAGTGCTGATGTGAAAGCGTTGTTGAATGAGCGTTTTGTACTGTTCGTTTCAACGATCGAGCGCCGCAAGAATCACGAGGTTCTTTACCGCGCCTATACACGTCTGATTGATAGTGGCGTTCAGGATCTGCCGAAACTGGTGTTTGTTGGAATGTCGGGCTGGGGTGTTGGTGACTTGCTGGCGGATATCCAGCTTGATCCGAGAACCAGGGACTACATTCGCATCCTGAACAATGTCTCCGATTCGGACCTCATGCACCTCTATCGTCATTGCATGATGACGGCATTTCCGTCGCTGTATGAAGGTTGGGGATTACCGGTTGCAGAGAGTCTGGCTGCCGGCAAGTACTGCCTCGCTTCCAGTGCCGCGTCGATACCGGAAGTGGGTGGTGAGCTGCTGGATTACCTGGAGCCGTGGGATGTCTCGGCGTGGGTGGCGGAGCTGCAGAAGTATGCGTTCGATCCGGCAGCGCTGGCTGCCAGGGAAGAGGCGATCAAGCGTGACTACAAGCCGGTGGCCTGGAAGGACACGGCGCAGTTCATCTTCGACAGTTTGAAATAAGGGCGGGCACAGCGGTGGCAGTACGGTGGAACAGCAGGGCTGATCCACCGCAATTGATTCACACGATAGTGTTGGTGTTGAACACGCTCAATGGTTGCAGCATGTCCGGGGTGCTCAACAGTTCCGGGTTGCCCGACCATTTTTCGATGATGGACGAAAAGTGCTCGACTGCCGAGAGGAGGACATTCGCCCGGAGCGCCGCAGGAACGGCCTGTTCCAGCTTCCGTGCATAGTTTTGCGCAGTGAAGGTGGCCTGCGCCCATACCTGCGCCTGCTTTCCGAGCACGTTGGCCGAGGTCTGGTCGCTATGAAGAGACAGAAATATTTTCTTCAAGTCTTCGACTTCGTTCTCGACCGATATCTTCAGCACCAATTCATCAGGGAGCTCGCTGTAGAAGCCGGTGTCCGTAACGATGGTTGCTTTGCCGTAGAGCATGGCTTCGATGGCCGAGGCTGAAGCGGCTTCCAGGCTAGGCCAGCGCAGGCAACTGATGACGTCCGCTTCCCGAATGGCCATGGACAGCGTTGCATCGTTGACTTCATTGGAAATGATCAACTCCACGCCGTTGTCAATTGCCAGTTCAGACAACCTTTTTTCAGTCTCTGGAAGAATCGCACCAACCAGACGGTAACGAACATTCGCTCGCAGGGAAGGGCTGCTGGCGATTGCCAGGATGCAGCTTTCAACGCGCTTGTTTGGGTTAACGTGACCGATGGTCAGGATATTCAGTTTGCTGTTGGTGGCTGGTAGCTCCGAGTCGTTGGCTCCTGGCGCATCGTAGGCCAGTGGCGTAACGAAAACCGGCCCCGGGCAAGCCGCCAGTACACGATCGCAGCCCCAGTTGCTGTGCGTGATCACACAGGTCGCCATCGAGCTGATCCATTCTGTGAGCGGAGCTTCATTTCGCGTTTTGCTGATGAACACCGAGCCGTCATGAATCTGGAAGTATTCCTCGGCAATCGTTGTTCCATACCACTGAGTCAATACTCGATTGGCTTCTTCGCGCCTGCCTTGCGACCAGCCGAAAAACAGGTGTCCGAGGAAGAAGTCATGCAGGCAAACGATACCTGGAGCTTTTGCAAGCCAGGCAATTGCACCTTCATGAAATTCGTAGCTGTTGCCAATCTGATAGACGCAGCAGTCGGCGCTCTCGATTTCTCGAGTGATTTGCGAGTCGTCCTCCCAGGGCAGTACTGTGCAGCCGAAATCGTGAAGTTCTGTGGCCGAGACGTGCTGGCTTTCGGTACGAACCACGACAACTTCATGTTGGCTGGACAGGAGTTGGCGCACGACGAGTCTGGTCATTCGGCCGATGGCCGAGGTTTTGACCGCGGGTGTGAACATGACTAGTTTCATTTCAGGAGCGCCTCGACAGTTTCTGGCCAATTAATGCCCAGGCCGTTCCACAATGCCTGAGCGCCTTCTCCGTACTGTCGGGTTCGAGCCTTGCTTTCGTAGGCAGCGCTCATCGCCTCAGCCAGACTTTCGGCAGTCGGTTCCGCTCTCCAGCCGGTTTCGCCAGGCTGCACCAAGCCGAGGATCCCGCCACTGTCGGTAGTCGTTATCAGCGCTTTGCGAGCCGTTGCCGCTTCCATGCTCACGTAGCCGAGTGAGTCTTCATCAAACGGGATATAAGCGACGGCAAGTGCACGATTGACATAGTCCACATAGGTAGCCCGGGGCAGGAAGCGCAGATCGAGCTTTACACGATCCTGCAGACCGAACTGTTCAATGATTGCGTGCAGCTGTTGTGTATCGGCAGGAGACTCGGGTGGTCCGGCGATGATCATCTTGACTCGTCGATCCGCCTTTGCCAGTGCCTGTAAAAGCAGGAATTGGCGTTTCATGCTGTTTACCCGGCCGCCGGCAAAGATGTAGTCATCAGACTCGCCACCGGTGAACACTTCCGGATCGTTGACCGGAGGAAGTAGTACCTTGGAGTCAAAACCGTTGTATTTGAGAAGTCGCTGTCGGGTGACTTCGGAATTGGTGTAGATGTGTCGGCTCTCAGCGAAGCTTTCATTATCCGCATGCGCAATCGCCTTGCGAATATCCGCGCCATGCTGGCCCGGTGGAAGATTGGTCTGACCGGCATCATACAAGTCATAGGCTTGCCGGTATTGGTGAAGCAGCCACAGCGATTTGCGGTGATGCCGAACCAGATACGCGGGAAACTTCAAGGCAATGACGTGATCGGTATTGGCGATTTCCAGGGTGCGTGCCAACAGCATTTGCGAGGGAATGCGTGTTGAAGGTTCCCATTGAAACGGGATCCGCAGAATTTCCGCATCATGGCCGGCGATGACCAGATTCTTCTGCAGGTTGACAGCCAGCTCTTCAGCGCCACCCCAAATGAAGGGCGCCATGTTGTTTACGATTAATACTTTCATGCCAAAAGACGCTCCAGCACCTGCGACCATGAAATCTTCAAGTCGACCAATCGCTGTCTGGCGTTCTTGCCCATTGCTTCTGTCACGTTTTTATCCCGGTACAGTTTGTCCATGGCGCGAGCCAGTGATTCGGGAGTCGGTTCGGCGATGTAGCCGTTGTAACCGTCCTGAATCAATTCAAGCACGCCACCGGAATCGGAAGTGGTCAGGACAGCTTTCTGTGCGTGGCTGGCCTCCAGGCTCGGATATCCGTAGGAATCTTCGTCGATCGGCAAGTAAGCGGCGGCCAGGCATTGCGACAAATGCTCCACTTTTTCCTCTTCCGTGATCCAGCGGTCTTCGACAATCACCCGATCGGCTACATTGCATAATTGGGCCTTTTGTTGAAGCGCAATGCCATAGTCCGGGCTCGCGCCAGTTCCCATAATCCGCAAACGAACCGGCACCTTGGTGTAGCTGAGTGCTTCGATGAGCAAATGCTGGCGCTTGTAGTGTTCCAGGCGGCAGATACATACGATCTCGTCGTTGTATCCGGCACTGAAAAAACGCTCCGGTTCGAATACGGGCGGGTACAGCACTTCACTCTCTACGCCGTTGAAGGTCTTGAGTCGCTCGGAGACAACCTTCGAGTTGGTGAAAACTGTCTTTGCTTCACCCATTGCCCGGGTGTCCACGTCAATCAGGGATTCACGGATGGCGCGGTTATGCGCGGTGTCCGGGAAGTCACGATAAGGCGAGTCCCACAGGTCGTAGAAGGTACGGATGTGGTGAATGAACCAGAGAATCTTGTGTGGATGCGGTATCAGATGGGCCTGCGGCCGGAAGCAAATGATCCGGTCTGCGGCCTTAAGATCGACCCAGCGCAGCGCCATCATCTGCTGAAACAGGATATCCGGAGGCGAGTCGAGTTCTGGCAGGTACACGACTTCCACCTGGTGTCCGGCTTCGGTCAGCGTCGAGGCCAGCCAGTCGACGATGTTTCTTCCACCGCCCCTGATGAAGGGCATGAACGAGGAGCAAAGGGCGATTTTCATCAGGCCGCGAGGACCTCGCGCAAGCTCGCCGCGATTCTGATGATGTCTTCCCGGGTCAGATCCTGATGCGTTGGCAGGTTGATGCCGCGGCCGGACCATAGGTCTGCTACCGGGTAGCGGTTGTCTTCCTTGTAAGGCGGCAGAACATGCATCGGGTAGAAAACCGGACGGGTTTCGATGCCCATTGCATCCAGTTTCTGCATGACGGCGTCGCGTTTGTGCTCATCACCGTCCGCCAGGAAGATGTTGTACATCCAGAAGACCTGCTTGGCCCACGACGCCTCGGTCGGCAGGACGATCTTGTCCTTTAGGTCTGCCAGCGCTTCGTTGTACCAGCCGGCCAGGCGCTCGCGATCGGCAAGTGCGGTATCGATGTTTTCCATCTGGGCCAGGCCAATGGCCGCCTGGATGTTGGTCATGCGATAGTTGTAACCGACTACCGGAAACCAGTAGCGACGGTTAGGATCCATGCCTTGACCACGGAACAGGCGCAGTTTGGCGGCGAGTTCGTCGTCATTGGTGGTGATCATGCCACCTTCACCAGTGGTGATGATCTTGTTGCCGAAAAAGCTGAAGGTCGCGCAAGTGCCCAGGCTGCCCACCTTGCTGCCCTTGACTTCGGCGCCGTGTGCCTCGGCGGCGTCCTCGACGACCCACAGATTGTGCCTGCGGGCGATTTCATTGACGACGTCCATCTGTGCCGGATGACCATAGAGGTGCACCGGGATGATGCCTTTGGTCTTGGCGGTGATCTTGCTTTCGATCGTTTGCGGGTCGATGTTCATGGTATCGGCGCATACATCCACCAGTACTGGAGTCGCGCCGCAATAGCGTACGGCGTTGGCCGTTGCGATGTAGGTCACGGTAGGGATGATCACTTCGTCGCCAGGTTGCAGGTCAAGTACGACCAGAGCCAGGTGCAGCGCCGTGGTGCCGTTGTTGGTGGCGATCGCATGCTTGACGCCACAGAACGCGGCAAAGCTTTCTTCAAAGGCAGTGATGTACTTGCCGTTGGAGGAGATCCAGTTTGTATCCAGGCAATCGAGCACGTAATTGCGTTCGTTTCCAGCGAGTTTTGGTTGTGCAACGGAAATACGTTTCATGTCTCTTCCTTCAAAATTTGTTCAAGGCTTTGGCAGGCACACCCACAACCGTGACTGCTGAATCGATATTCGAAATGACGACGCTGCCGGCACCGACCATGACGGACTCACCGATGTGAATTTCCGGAATGACTTTGCTGCCGACACCGACGAAACTCAAGTTGCCTACGTGCACATTGCCGGCCAGGGCGCACTGGGGCGCAATGTGAGCCGCCAGCCCGATCACGCAATCGTGGTCAATAGTTGCACCGGTGTTGATGATGCAAAGGTCGGATATGACGGCCTCTGCATTGATCACGGCTCCAGCCATCACAGCGATTCCGGTGCCCAGTCTGGCCGAAGGGGAAACCACGGCTGCTGGGCTGATGGCGTTCACCAGTTTGAAACCCGTCTCGGTGGTTTTTTTCGCCAGTTTGTTGCGGACGCTATTTGACCCGATGGCAATGAATGCTCTCTCGTACCCGTCCTTGTACAGCGCCGACAGGTGGTCGTCGCTTTTCAGTACCGGGATGCCCAGACAGGTATCCGGACTGTCCGGGTTGCCGACGCACCACGCAACTTTCTCGCCCTGGGCCTGCAGGAGCTCGATGCAGACTTTTGCATGTCCGCCGGCCCCTACAACAATGATTTCAGACTTCATGCGTCACTCCTTTCAGCGTGAGTCCATTCCGGGCGGTGAAACAGCAGGTTGACCGAGTCGGTACGCGACAGTTGTTCGATCGACCAGTTTTCAAGGTTGCCGGTACCTTCATTGATAACGCTGAACACCAGTCCGGTAGCCGTGAAATGCTTGAGCCAGTTTTCGAGACTTATCGTATTTCTCTTCAGGTGGGAGAGGCCCAGTTCAACGATAAGCAGCATTTGCGGGTTGGCAGCAAGCAGGCGTCGTGCACCTTTCATGACGTCGATTTCGGCGCCTTCCGCGTCGATTTTCAGCAGCTTTACAGTCAGATCTTCCGGCAGAAACTCATCTAGGGTAACGGTTGAGATTTCCACAGATGTTGTCGTGGCAAACGTCGGAGTTTCCAGTTCATAGAGTGAGTGATGGCCGCTGGTAGCGCCAAGATGCAGTTTGTGGCTGCCTGCCGTATCGGAAAGTGCGTAATGGGAGATCTCGCTGATGGATAGAGCACCGTTGAGCCACAGGTTTCTTTCCAGCAGTTTCCGGGTCGGTTCGAATGGCTCGAAAGCAAAAATCCTGCCTTGTCCCGACATGGCGCGAGCGGCGGCTATCGAGTGCATTCCTATATTGGCGCCGACATCGATATAGACATCGCCGGGCTTGATGATGCGTTCGATCAGAATCCGTGTTCCAGGCTCAAGCTCTCCTGCTTCCATCAGATTGGCCAACAGAGCATGATCCCGGGCATCGCAGAGCATGTAGCCGACTGCAGTTTTGACCAGTGTTTCATCCGGTCCGCAGTTGATAGCGATACGGTTGACATCGAGCAATGCATATTGCTCGATTCGATCAAGTTGCGGGCCTACGTTTTGCTCGATTCGATCGAGTTGCAGGCCTACGTTTTGCTCGATTCGATCGAGTTGCGGGCCGACTTTTTCCATCGGGAGCTGGCTGGCGAAAAGCTCTCGCGACAGGGAAGCCTGGACATTCGTCGAGTTGGTCAGTCGCTGAAGCTCCAGCTGGACTTGCCGGTTTTGCTCGCGCTGTTGCTCCTGCAGGCTGGCGAGCGCCTGCTGGAGGGTGGCGAACTCTTGCTGGAGGGTGGCGAACTCTTGCAGCATGTCCTGACGGATCGTGGCATTCAAATAGTTGCGCAAGCGGAAGAGCACCGGGCGTGTGAAAGGCCGGGTGGCGCGAAAAGCGCTCTGGGCAATCCGCCGAAGTGTCTGCTTGACGTGATGACGCAGCATCCGGCTCATGGCAGGTGAGGTTCCATGAGGGATATCGCTGGCACCGCTGGCGACATCGGTCGGCGCACTGATGACGGGATGGGAAGCTGTGCGCGCCAGCAAGCGCTTCGACGCAATCGAAAAGGCCGCTTCGATTTCCACACCATTGCGCTTAATGCTGTTCATTAGCTTCAAGCTCCAAAGTAGGCTGTGGTGACCGTTGTCGGGTCTCCATCCATTTTGATCTTGCCGTGCTCCAGCCACAGCACCCGATTACAGGTGTGCATGACCAGTTCGCGGGAGTGGCTGGCAATCACCAGAATGTTGGTCGACTTCACCAACTCGTTCATGCGGATCTCGGCTTTGTGCTTGAAGCCTTCGTCACCCACCGATAGCCATTCGTCCATCAACAGGATTTCCGGTTTGATCGTGGTCGAGACGGCGAAGGCCAGGCGCAGGTGCATGCCCGAGGAATAGGTGCGGATCGGCATGTCGACAAAGTCACCCAGTTCGGAAAACTCAATGATCTCGTCGAGCTTTTCGGTGATCTGTGCCTTGGTCATGCCCAGAATGCCGCCGCGCAGGTAGATGTTCTCCCGTCCGGTGGCTTCGGGATCCGTTCCCAGGGAAATGTCGATCAGGGAACCGATCTCTCCATCGATTCGAGCGGTGCCCGACGATGGCTCATAGACACTGCTGAGCAGGCGCAGCAGCGTACTCTTGCCAGCGCCGTTATGGCCAAGGAGCCCGACCCGGTCACCGTCACGCAAGGTGAAAGTCAGGTCTTCGAGTGCTCTGACGATGACGCGACCCTGTTGGTCCGCGCCCAATTGTCCACCGGTGGCAACCTGAATCAGGCGTTTCTTCAGGGAACGGCCGTTAGCGTTGTAGATCGGAAAATCCACACAAACATTTTTGAATTCGATCAGCGACATTAGGAGTTCTTCTTAGAGCCAGTAAGCGATGCGGCGCTTGTAACGGCCGTAGACCACGAGCGCAACGACCCAGCCGACAGCGGCCATGCCCAGGGAAACCCACCAGTTGGTGGCAGTTGGCAACTGACCGATCAGTGGCGAGCGGACGATCGATATGATGTGGTAGACCGGATTCAGGTCAAGCAGGTAAAGCCCGGCCCTTTGAGGCAGCAAGCTCGGCATCCACATGATCGGTGTGAGGTAGAACACTACTTGCAACAAGCTTCCGACAATCTGAGGCAGATCACGATAGCGTGCGCACAGGATGCCCAGCAGCAAGGCGATCCACGTCAGGTTCAGCAGTGCCAGCAGCAGGCCGGGAATGCTGATGAACGCTAGCCAGGTCAGAGGCTTGCTGACGGCAAGCAGTACCAGCGGGAAGATCACGATGTTGTGGCCCAGGATCAGGATATTGCGCCAGATCATGCGAAGAATGTGGGCGAACAAAGGGATCGGCAATTGCTTGATGATGCCTTCGGCGGCGATGAAGCCGGTACACCCCTCGGTGATGACCGAAGACATGAAGCTCCAGAAAATCATGCCGATGGCGAGAAACGGAAGGAACTCGTGCATGGGAGAGTTGAAGATCTGGCCGAACACTACCCCGATGGTTCCGATCATCACGCCCATGCTGATCGTCAGCCAGAATGGACCCAGTGCCGACCTTCTATAGCGCTGCCGGACGTCTTGCCAGCCTAGCATCCCTACCAGAGCGTATCGTTTTGTCGCGGCGACGATATCCGACAGCGCGATACTTACAGAACCATTGCGCATTAATAGCACCAGATTAGTGATCAAAAAAACACGCCATTTTAGGCCGGGGGCGGAGGAGTGTCACTCTTTCTGCATTATTTCTTTATGGTTCCTGAAGCATTGGGGCCGGAAGTGTTGTGGGGCTTCAAGTCCTTGAATTTCAGAAGGGAGACGTTTCAGGGATCACTGCGTTGCAGTTGCTCCGTTTGAACTGCAACAAGCAGGAATTGCAGACAGTCAATGCTCCTGGAATGTATACGGTTACGTGTTGAAAGCAGGTTGGGTATCGTCGTTCGGGGCTGCATTCTGTATGATCTGCAAGAATTTGCGGCTCTCCAGTGGAGCCCAATGGCGCGTTTGACACAACAGAGCCTGCTAAAGGCGCTCAAATGGAGTTTAGAGGATTCGCATGAAAGCTATCGTTACTGGCATTACTGGGCAAGACGGCGCCTACCTGGCGGAACTGCTGCTGGAAAAGGGTTATACGGTTTATGGCACCTACCGTCGGACCAGTTCTGTCAATTTCTGGCGTATCGAAGAACTCGGGATCCAAAATAATCCCAATCTGCACCTGGTCGAGTATGACCTGACCGACCTGTCGGCCAGCATTCGTCTGCTCCAGACCACCGAAGCCACCGAGGTCTACAACCTCGCGGCCCAGAGCTTCGTGGGCGTATCTTTCGATCAGCCTCTGACGACCGGCGACATCACCGGCATGGGTTGTGTGAATCTTCTGGAAGCAATCCGTATCGTCAATCCGAAGGTACGTTTCTACCAGGCTTCGACCTCCGAGATGTTCGGCAAGGTCCAGGCGATTCCTCAGATTGAGAGCACGCCGTTCTACCCACGCAGTCCTTATGGTGTTGCCAAGCTGTATGCGCACTGGATGACCATCAACTACCGCGAGTCCTACGGCATCTTCGCCACCAGCGGTATCCTGTTCAACCACGAATCGCCATTGCGCGGCCGTGAATTCGTGACCCGCAAGATCACCGACTCCGTGGCCAAGATCAAGCTGGGCCTGCTCGACAAGATGGAACTCGGCAACCTGGACGCCAAGCGCGACTGGGGTTTCGCCAAGGAATACGTCGAGGGCATGTGGCGCATGCTGCAGGCCGATGAGCCGGACACTTTCGTACTGGCGACCAACCGCACTGAAACCGTGCGTGATTTCGTCACCATGGCGTTCAAGGCTGCCGGGATCGACCTTTCCTGGAGCGGCGCTGCGGAAGACGAGCAGGGTACCGACAAGGCAACCGGCAAAGTGCTGGTCACCATCAATCCGAAGTTCTACCGCCCTACGGAAGTTGAACTGCTGATTGGTAACCCGGCCAAGGCCAAGGCGGCATTGGGTTGGGAACCGAAAACCACGCTGGAAGAGCTGTGCCGCATGATGGTCGAAGCTGACCTGCGCCGAAATGAAAAAGGATTTTCGTTCTGATGAGTATTGCCGGTAAACGCGCGCTGATTACAGGGGTTCAAGGTTTCACTGGTCGATACATGGCTGCCGAGCTTAAGGCTGGTGGCTATGAAGTGATAGGAATGGGAACGCAACCCTCGGACGAGCCTGGCTATTTTCAGGTGGATCTGGCCGATGGTCCTGCTCTGCGCAAGTTGCTGGCAACTATTCAACCTGATGTAGTAGTGCATCTTGCGGCGCTGGCCTTTGTCGGGCACGGTGCCGCAGATGCGTTCTACCGCGTCAATCTCATCGGTACCCGCCATTTGCTGGAGGCTGTTGAAGCCTGCGGCAAGGTGCCGGATTGCGTACTGCTCGCGAGCAGCGCCAATGTCTATGGCAATGCGTCGGCGGGATTGTTGAGTGAAACCACTTCACCAGCGCCTGCCAACGATTATGCGGTCAGCAAGCTCGCCATGGAGTACATGGCCAGTCTTTGGTTCAACCGGTTACCGATCGTGATTACGCGTCCGTTCAACTATACCGGCGTGGGTCAGGCCGACAGTTTCCTGTTGCCCAAGATCGTCACGCACTTTCGTCGGCGTGCCGACAAGATCGAGCTGGGCAATCTGGATGTTTCCCGTGACTTCAGCGATGTACGGGCAGTGGTCAAGGCGTATCGTGGCTTGATCGAGGCCAGACCATTGGGGCAAACCGTAAACGTCAGTTCCGGAAAGAGTCATACCCTTCGTGAAGTGATCGACATGTGTTCCGCATACACCGGCCACCAGTTGGAGGTCGAGGTGAATCCGGCATTTGTCCGAGCCAATGAAGTGAAAATCCTCTGTGGTGATAACACTCGTCTCTGCCAGTTGGTGGCAGGCTGGGATACCCCGGGATTGGATAAGACTCTGAGTTGGATGCTTTCGGCGGAATAAATGAAGCTAGTTCTCTCTGTTGAGCCGATCCGCTTTCCGCTGACCGGTATTGGTCGCTATACCTACGAACTTGCGCTGAGGCTTCAGCAAAGTCCCGAAATTACAGACCTGCAGTTTTTTGCCGGTCGACGTTTCTTGCCCGAATTGCCCACTGCTGCGAACGAATCCGGTAGTGGTTATGGTTTGAAGCGTGCGGTACAGAAGAATTTTCTGGCTGTAGAAGCCTATCGATTGTTGATGCCGATGCTGCGAAAGGCTGCGCTCAAGGGGCACAGCGACTTTCTGTATCACAGTCCCAATTATTATCTCCCTCCCTTTGCCGGGCGCAGTGTCGCCACGTTTCATGACCTTTCGCCCTTTACCTGGGCTCACTGTCATGCGCCACAACTGGTCCGCTACCTGCAGAAAGAGCTCAAGACCACACTGGTAAGAGCCGATGCGCTGATCACCGATTCGGAGTTTACCCGCCAGGAGCTGGCCAGCTATTTTTCATGGCCAATTGAGCGGATACATGCCGTGCCGCTGGCAAGTTCTCCAGAGTTTTACCCACGGTCGCATGACGAGCTCAGGGCTACGCTTGATCGGCATGGGTTGGAGCAAGGTGGTTATACGCTGTTTGTCGGTACGATCGAGCCGCGCAAGAACATCGAGACGCTCCTTGATGCTTATGAGCGACTGCCGCTGGCCTTGCGAGCGCGCTGGCCGCTGATTCTCACCGGCTACCAAGGATGGCGTAGCGATATGATTCATCGCAAGCTCGAGAGCGCGCGACGTGAAGGCTGGGCGCATTATCTCGGGTTTGTGCCGAGCGCAGATCTTCCGCTGCTTTTTGCCGGTGCTCGTCTGTTTGCCTTTCCTTCTCTTTACGAGGGGTTTGGTTTACCGGTGCTTGAGGCCATGAGTTCAGGGGTGCCGGTGGTGTGTTCCAACAGTTCTTCGCTTCCGGAAGTGGCGGGTGAGGCGGCGCTGATGTGCGCGCCGATGGATGTCGATGAACTGACCCGTCTGCTCGAACGAGGGCTGACCGATGATGCCTGGCGCGAGACTGCGGTCATCAAGGGGCATCAGCATGCGCAGGGCTTCTCGTGGGAGCGCTGCGCTGTGGAAACCTTGCAGGTCTACCAGAGGGTAATCAAAGGAACATGATCAAGGTCCTGCACGTTTTCAAAACCTATTACCCGGAAACCATGGGGGGTATCGAACAGGTTATTTTTCAGATTGCCCAAGGTGGTGCCAGCCATGGTTTCTCTTCGCAGGTTCTTTATCTCAGCGAGCGAGGCTCGGCGCGAAACGAAACAGTAGGCAATCACCTGACTCACCGCTCGAAACTTGATCTACATGTGGCCTCGACTGGCTTTTCGTTGTCCGCATTCAAGGATTTCTCCGAGCTGGCCAAAGAAGTGGATGTGGTGCACTACCACTTCCCTTGGCCCTATATGGATTTGCTTCATTTTGCCAGTCGACATGGTAAGCCTTCGGTGGTCAGCTATCACTCGGATATCGTCAAGCAAAAGACGCTGCTCAAACTATATGAGCCGTTGATGAGCCGGTTTCTGTCCAGCGTGGACTGCATCGTTGCCTCTTCACCGAACTACGCGCAAAGCAGCCCGGTACTGACCCGCTTTCGCGACAAAGTCGAAATCATCCCGTATGGGTTGGACGCGGCAACCTATCCAGCAGCAACATCGCAAAAACTTGCGGATTGGCGCGCCAGGGTTGGTGAGAAATTCTTTTTGTTTGTCGGTGCCCTGCGTTATTACAAGGGCCTCAACTATCTGCTTGAGGCGGCGAGGATTACCGGGTTGCCGGTCGTTCTTCTGGGAGGAGGGCACGAGGAGGTCGAGCTAAAGGAACAAGCTTCACGCCTCGGTCTGACCAATGTGCACTTTCTGGGCGGCTTAGGTGATGACGACAAGGCCGCGTTGCTGACGTTATGCCACGGATTTGTATTCCCGTCGCATCTACGCTCGGAGTCTTTTGGTATTTCGTTGCTTGAGGCGGCGATGTACGGAAAACCGCTTATTTCCTGTGAAATCGGTTCCGGTACTACGTTTATCAATATTGCAAATGAAACCGGCCTTGTAGTCCCGCCGCGCGATTCCATGGCGCTTGCCGGGGCAATGAATGCACTGTGGAA
Source organism: Pseudomonas sp. S3(2024) (assembly GCF_036861315.1). NCBI lineage: Bacteria > Pseudomonadati > Pseudomonadota > Gammaproteobacteria > Pseudomonadales > Pseudomonadaceae > Pseudomonas > Pseudomonas sp. S3(2024). Next base: position 808,675 of record NZ_JAZAQQ010000002.1, read on the forward strand.
CAATGATGAGTTGGCTCGTGAGATGGGGCAACGTGCTTTGTGTCGTTACAGGGATGTGTTTTCAGCTGATGAGATGGCCAAGGCCTATGCCGACTTGTACCGGAAGGTTTGCAAGGCAGTCTGATGACTGGTGAGTCGTCCCAACTTGCGGCGCGACGCGCTCTTGCTGACCAAAAAACGCCGATACTTCTTTCTGCACTTTCGGGCGGCTTCAGGTCCGCCTTTTGGTAGTAACTCTGCTTTGGTAGATAGCGATGACTATGAGTGCAACTCAAAACCAATCCGTAGGCTCTCCCGTTGCGCGTAATCAAACCAGCCATATCGGATACCGGCCCGATATTGATGGGCTTCGGGCTGTCGCTGTTTTGTCTGTATTGTTTTTCCACGCCTTCCCTGCACTTTTGCGTGGTGGTTTTGTAGGGGTGGACATATTCTTTGTCATCTCCGGTTATCTGATATCCAGGGTAATCAGCACGGCGCTGGAGCAGGGTACGTTCAGCGTTGCTGACTTTTATTCCCGGCGCATCAGGCGCATTTTCCCCGCGCTGTTTACTGTATTGGCCGTATGTTTGGCTTTCGGCTGGAACACGATGCTTGCCGATGACCTGGCGCTGCTGGCAAAGCATGTTCTTGGTGGTGCCACTTTTGTTTCAAACTTCATTTTGTGGGGAGAGGCCGATTATTTTGACAAGGCATCAGAGCTGAAGCCTCTGCTTCATTTGTGGTCACTGGGGATAGAAGAACAGTTCTATGTCATATGGCCGCTCTTGTTTTGGGCTGTTTGGCGTATACGAATTCCGCTGTTGCCAATTGTTGTCGTTATTGGGATCTTATCCTTTTTGCTGAACATCATTGGCGTGCATGAGCACGCAACCGCAACGTTCTATTCGCCGCTTACTCGAGGGTGGGAACTTGTCGTTGGTGCGATGTTGGCGTGCTTCGGATCGGGCCCGGGTTTGAGAGTTGACAGGTACGGCCGGTCGATGAAAAAAATTGCACAGGTATTTGATGGGCAGGTGGCACGAAATGTAATTTCAGTTATAGGTATGCTGTTCATTGTCTATGCAGTTTTTCGCATAAATAGCACATTACCTTTTCCCGGAAAATGGGCGCTTTTTCCAGTTATTGGTGCCGCACTCATTATTGTGGCTGGCCCTGGCGCCTGGTTGAATCGAGTCCTGCTGAGCAACCGGGTTATGACGTTTATCGGGCTGATCAGCTTTCCGCTTTATCTATGGCATTGGCCATTGCTGACGTTTGCCAGGAGTGCCTATCCAGAAGGTGTGCCCTGGCTGGTACGCTTAGGTCTTCTGGCGGGCAGTGCTTTTCTCGCGACTCTTACATACGTTTATATCGAACGTCCATTTCGTTCGGGCTCCAGGAAGCGGTTCAGCGTCCTCGCTCTATGTGCATTGATGTGCGTGGTGGGTGTATTGGCAGGCATCGTTTTCAGATCTGGCGGCTTTCCTTCCCGGTACCCGCAGATTATCCAGCGTGCGACCGAATATGATCTCGACGGCTACCGTGCGGGCCTGCGTAATCTCGTCTGTTTCATGGATGTCGGGCAAGAAGCGACCCAGTACGCTCCTGAATGTGTAGACAAGGGCGACAAGCCTTTGTGGGTGTTGTGGGGAGATTCCGATGCCGCCGCCATATATTCGGGGTTGCGTGGGCTTGCGGACCGCTCCGGGCAATTCCGGCTGGCGCAATTCACATCGTCGTCATGCCCGCCGATAGTCGGATTCCAGGGAAAGAATCCTGCCTGCAAATCAAACAATCAGTGGACCATCGATAAGGTTCGCGAGCTGGTGCCTGATACTGTAATTCTTGCCGGTATGTGGCCACGATATGACAAGGCGCTTTTGTCAGCGACCGTCAAACAAATTCAGGATGCAGGGACTCGCAGAGTGATTCTCCTGGGGCCTACGCCTGCCTGGAAAGACACGCCTTCTCGTATTGCATTCAACTTGTGGAGTCGTGATCCTTTGCATCGTATTCCGCCAGAGCGGTTGGACTACGAGAAGTATGGAATGGGTCAGGAGCAGGAGGTGAATGGTGAGCTAGACACTGGAACCGACGCAGCGGAAAGGGATTTGAGAATACTGGCGGAGGAGTCAGGCGCCCTTTACATTTCGGTGGCTCAGAAAATGTGTAATGAGGAGGGTTGCCTCATGAGAGAGACAGCATCGAGTGGTGACGCTTTTTATCTCGACATCGTTCACTTGACCCGTCACGGCTCGGATTTCGTCGCGCGAGCGATCGCTCGAGAGTTGGGGGTTACAGATCGTTGACCGATCATTGGCGCATTGTTGAAGCCCGCCAAGGACTTTGATCTTTTTTCACCGGCTCACAGGACATACTTCCATGCCCAGTGAGCCGGTGTCTCGCGGGGTTTACTGTTGCCTCTTTATATGAATGCCTTCGAGTCGGGCAGACAGTCCAAAGTAGGTATCGTTGGTCGGCGAGTCGAACTCCAGGTTGTTTCCGCCGTTTTTTAGTACGCCATCATCGATCTGTGCTTCGAATTCTCCGTTTTCACTCCATTGGATAGGTAAGATCTTGCCATTGAGTTTGATGACCATATTGCTTTGAGCGTTCGGTTCCGCGAATAGAGTAAACCGGCCTTTGAGTTCGTAAACCACGTTGCTTCCAGGTTTGAATTCGAAAGCAAGGTTGGCGTGCTTATCAATTTTCCAGGCCGATGGATGGTGATAAAAACTGCCTATATCCCACTCGGCTTCTCGCCAGCCAGTACCGTGAGTAGGCAGCTCCATGCTCCACCATTTGCCAAATGTCCAGTCGAATTTATCGTTCACAACAGCGTCTTCAAAGCGAACGAAGCGTGTCTGTGAGTTGCGTGCACTTTCAATGGCATCTCGACGCTCCACTACAACGCCTTGACTCTTTGGCATTGTACGACCGCTCTGAGTGTCTTCGCTCTCTTTGCCAATCTCCACTGTGACTATTGAGGTTTTGGGGATTATAAGACTTGCGGGTTGCTCCGATGCAGGAAAGCCCGGCCCGCTGACCGGGGTCGGGTATTCGAACGTCCAGTTCTCAGCATTCTCTACGCACCGACCTTTACGACCCAGCGAATCCGAGTGCTGCCAATACTTGCTGGGCATATGGCAAACCTGGATGTCTGATATCGGTTTGTTATACAAGAAGGACAAAGAACCGGTCAGGCCTTCATTGATGAACATCCATATGTAGTTCAGCTGATTCCCATGGTCGAGAATCAACAGGGTCTTGTTCTCGATATTGCCATCAAATTTTTCGGTGATCTCGTTGAGTACCGTCGCCTGCTTGCGAGAGATTTCAATGTAGTGGTGGAATTGATAAAGCTGGAATGAAACTCCGATAATGAAAAAGAAGCCAAAAACTATATTGGTTATCGGTTTGGAGAAGCGGTATCCGGTACTGATGAATGCCAATAGCAGAAGTGCTGCGCCAGGTGTTGCAAATAAAAATGTTCTTTGACTAATCAAGAGGTGACTAGGGGAAATCAGAAATGGAAAGTATCCAAAGAGAATGAGTGTCAAGCCTGCAATGGCGAGCCTGCAATTAAAGCGGGTGCTCTGCTTGAGGTCGGCTTTTTTTGGTTTGCTGTCAAGTCTAAGTATTGCCGCAATAATAAAAAAGAAAATAATGCTTGCGGCGATTACATATCCGTAGCTGGAGAATTCCTGTTTGGTAATTCGCATGGCATCGAACCAGCCGCCAAGGGTGCTGCGCAACAGTCCGATGCTAAAGAGTTTTGTGTAGGTGATTTTCAGAGATGCCAGCAGATTAGGCCCGACAACACTTGTTTGATAGCTGCTCACAAGTGGTGCGGTGTGGAGGGCATAAGCGACGTAAATAATGGTTCCGGCAACCCAGATTGCGTGCTCCAGCAGTTTCTGTTTGATTTGAATCAGTGCCGATAGCATGCCGTCACGGATAAACAAGAACAGTGCTGGGATGCAGGCGAGCAGCAGTGAGGCCTCATACATGAAACAGGCAGAGGAGAGTAGAGCGCTCGCGACTATGCTTAGCATAAGCGCATGGGACTTTCGGTTAAGTGACAGTGCATGCAGGAAAACAGCACTGCCCAATAGCGTGATGCTAAGCGCCCAGTTGATATGCAGGCTTCTGAAGGAGAGCTGCATGGTGTCCGCTGGATAAATGATGACCAGTGCACATGCAATAATTCCTAGTTTTGAACTGCTCGTCAGTTTCTCGATGATGTAGCTAACGGAAGAACCCTTTATCAGCAATGCAAGAATTAATAGAACATGCCAAAAAAAGAACGAGTTGTTGTCAAGCCAGAAAGCGACGGCCTGTGGAAGGATCGTCAACGGTCTTAATGCGTGTAAAGGCAGTGGGCTGGAGGTATCGGAGATGAAGAATATCCCGTGTTTGACGAAAAGTCCTAAAATTCCCCATTCTTCGATCAGCCCGGTCAGGGCGAAACCAAACGGCAGCCAAAGTATGAAGATGATAGCGGTTGCGGGAACAATATGTGCGAGCCAGCGCTTTACCGCCACAGGAGTGGCATCTGGCTCTAAACTTTCGTCCGGAAGAGTGTTGGATGGGGGGGTGGATGACCTGATGCTCATTTATCTTTCCATGGCTTTGTAAATTCTGCTGCCTGATAGGCTTCTGGCCTGACGGGCGACGTGCGATATTTGTCATTTTGCAAGCTGGATCAGTCGCAGTATGACGTGTGTATAACGTTACTATCGCGCTTTCATCTGATTTGCCTGGTGATGTTTACCCAGTCCAGTTCGGCGGCAACGCCGCCATTACTGGCGTCCACATCTGAAATGAATTCGATGGAGTTTCGACCTGACTTGAGTGTGTCGGCCGGCACGTTTCCACTGAATCTGCTTTCCTGAATCCACCGTAGCGGAATATGGATCCCGTTGACTTTTACCTGCATCTTGTCGCGGATCTGTTTATTGGCGAAGTTTTTGAAAAATCCATTGATCTCATAAGGGGCAGATGCAGGTATCAAATCGAAAACCAGAGATGACTGCGGTGCGTTTTTCCACGCCGAAGCTGTATGAACAAAGCGCCTTGTTTGCCATTGCGTGTTCCTCCAGCCAGACCCGGCGGTTGGCGGAGTCATGCTCCACCACCTGCCAAAGTCCCAGTAATACTCATCAGGGGGCGGTTGGCGGAAATGGATGAATTGAAACCAAGGGCGCGATTCAGTAATGCCTCGCAGTCGGGCACCTGCCGGAGATGACTCGGATTCCAGCTCCTTGCGCCATGCATCCAATTCGACATTGGCAGCACGCGTTTCGCCCCTTCCAACTTCGACAGTCACAACGTCCGCATTGGAAAGTTTCTTGCTCGGTGGTGGAGGAGTGTCGAACGGGACAGGATAGTCGAGGGTCCACCCTTCTCCGGTTTTCTCGCATTTACCTTTGCGCTGTAACGGGTCGGTTTGTTGCCACTCGTGGCTAGGCATGTAACACACTTCAATGGTGTCCACCGGCTTTTCGTATATATGGAAAAGGATGGCGCTCAGGTCTGGGTTCAAAAACATCCAGTCATGATTGAGTTGATTGAAGTAGTCAAGGATCAGCAGCGTTTTACCGACTGCATTTCCGTCAAAGTTATGGGCGATGTCTTTGAGAATCGACTGTTGCCTTTTGGAAATTTCAATGTAGTGCTGGAACTGAAACAGCTGTGCTGATAGTCCAGTGAAAATCAACAATGCAGACAGCGCCGTTGTGGCTTTTTTCGAATATTGGTAAACGCTCAGAAGCAGCGCGATAAATATCATCGTTGCTCCGGGAGCTGCATATAGAAAAGTTCTCTGGCTGACCGCCATGTGCGCAGGATTGAAAATGAACGGCAGATAGCCCAGGCAAATCAGGACGAGCCCGATTGCGATCATGCGCATAGGTAACGTCCAGCGTGAGTTCGAACCTGCACCGACCCTGAGTGGCGCTTTTGATTTCCAGGCGACAAATGCGATCAACGCGAGCAGTAGCGCGGTAGTGACGGTTACATAAAAATAACTGTCGATTTCAGAGCCGGTAATTCTGAATGCATCGATCCAGCCGCCAAAAATGCTTCGTTTTATACCCAAACTGAACAGTTTTGGGAAAAACATTTTTACAGAGGCAAGTGCACTATCGCCCACCACCGCGCTTTGATAACTGTGTACCAGCGGTAGCGTGTGTATTACATAGGCGATATACGCGGCCGGGCCGATCGCCCAGATCAGGTGTTGACAGTAGAATCGCTTGATATGCGCGGCAACACCTTTTACGCCGACTTGTATGAAGACCACAAATGCTGGAATAGCCGCCAGCAGTAACGATACTTCGTACATTGCACAGCTGGTAGCGAGTATCAGGCTTGCAAAGGCGCTGAGGATTAAGGACCTGACTCTGATTCTTTCGTCGATTGCCCGTATCTGCAGAACGCTGGCCAACAAGACAAGGCTGAGGGCCCAGTTGATGTGGATGGATCTGAACGACAGTTGCATGGTGTCAGCGGGGAAAACGATGATCAGCACGCTCGCCAGCATTCCCCATCTGATTGCGCCTGTGATACGGGTGGTGATGACACTGACAGCCCATCCCTTGATCACCAGAGCAATGATCAGTAAGACATGCCAATAGTTGAATGAGTTGGGGTCAAGGCTGTATGCAATTGCATGAGGAAGAATAGTGAGCGGTCGAAGGGCATGCGCCGGCATTGCACTGGCAGCATCTGTTAAAAAAAACACTCCGACTCTGCTGAATAATCCAATAACTCCCCATTCTTCGAGCAATCCGGTCGAGACGAAGCCAAACGGAAGCCAGATGAAAAATACGGTAAGCAGTGCTGGGCCCAGATGGGCGAGCCAGATCAGTTTTTTTTCATGAAGTGTTGCTGGCGACAAAGTTGGCGCCTGATTAAAAATTGCTGCCATGAGGTGCCCGTTGATCCTGTTATGATTTTGTTTTATGTGTGACCTTCAGGACAAATTTATTTAATAGATAGCTGCATGGCAGCAGAAGCAAAATCACTAGTATCGGAGCGATCGCTTTGTGTAACTGAAGGTGTTCGACCAAGAGGCTGAGGATTAAAGCGCCGAGCAGATACTGCAGCAGGTAAATGCTCGGATAGATCGCCATGCCAATCCATGACTGCTGAACCTTGAAGACAACTTTTGAGTTGAAGAAATAGGCAAAAACAATCCCGGCCGCATAGGCGATCGCATAAGCAGCCTGGTAGGCGATCCAATAACTCAGCATCAAGTACAGGCAGTAGGTCAGGCCGGTATTGAGCCCACCGCCGATCAGAAACTGAATCCAGCGACGAACCTGAGTATTGTCTTTAAGTGCTATCACAATGGTGATTTTTTCGAGGTGAGTTTGACGAAGTCCGAATAGTCTCGAATGTAGTCGTCAGCTTCGTAATAATCGGAAGTGAATACCAACAGCACAGCGTCTTCAGAGTATTTGTACTGGATACCCCAGGTCAGAGGCGGAAGGTAAATACCTTTATTTGGCGCATCCAGAGTGACTTCTGCCCGATTGGTACCATCATCGACCACCACCGCACAGCTGCCTTTTACACAAATCAGGAACTGGTGGCATTTGTGATGGGCATGCTCACCACGAGTCTTCTGGCTTGGAACGTTGAATACCAGGAAGTAGCGTTTTGGTGTGAAGGGGATTTCCTTGTGGAACTCGCCGACCGACAAGTCGCCACGCATGTCGGCGATGTATTTGAAACGGTGGGTGGTGACATCGCCCACGCCGATTCGAACCACCGCGTCCGCCTGCTCGTCGGGCTTCGCCGCGGGGCTTTTGGCGGCATCGCTGAAGGCGGAGTTTTCGACGTAGCCGGTGATCCGGGCAGGGGAGCCTGTGACGATGGCATAAGGTGGTACGGATTTGGTGACCACGGCGCCGGCGCCGACCATCGCACCCGTGCCGATGGTGATGCCTGGCAGGATGACTGCGCCGCCGCCGATGGAGGCGCCGTCCTGGATCACCGTCTGCGAAAACGACTCCGGATAGACCTTCGAGCGTGGGAACTTGTCGTTGGTGAACGTGGCGTTCGGGCCGATGAATACATCGGAGCCGATCCGCAGGCCGTCCCAGACATAAACCCCGGATTTGATGGTCGTACGATCGCCGATCACTACGTCGTTTTCGATCAGCGAGTGTGAGCAGACATTGACGTCTTCACCAATCACCGCATCCTGGAAGACCACCACGTACTGCCAGATGCGCGTGTTCTTGCCGATGTTCTTGCTTTTGACATCGGCGCTGGCGTGGATGAACGGCTCACTCATTTGGGATTTCCTTGTTGTCGAGTTTCATGCAGACAATGGCCAGCGGTCGCTGCTTGCTGTTTTCGTAGGCCCGCCAGGCATAAGTTCCCACGAGGCCGACCCCGAGCAGATTCAATGTCCCCAGCAGCAGCACCACCAGCATGGTTGCGGCGTAACCCGGTACCTCAATGGCTCCCGACAGTCGCGCGATGATGACCATTACGCCAATGAACAGAGAGATGAGCGAGCCCATCGCGCCCATTCGGGTCAGCAGTCTGATCGGGTAGTCGGTGAAGGCGAACACACTGTCCATCATGTATTCGAGCTTTTTCTTGAAGGTCCATGCCGATTTGCCTTCGAGGCGGGTCTGACGCTCGTACTCGATGAACTTGCGACGGAAGCCCAGCCAGAAGATCAGTGCGATGAGCGACGAGCGGGACTCGTTCAGCTGTAGCAGTTGTTCACGGAACGCCTTGTTGCAACCGAAAATATCCACGCCGCCCTTGGGCATGTCATGCACGACCAGTCGGCGATACAGACCCCAGAAGATCGAGGAGGCCATGCGGCTGGAAAGCGGATCCTGACGGGCATTGCGGGTGCCGATGGCGACGTCGCATTCGTCATTGGAAAGCGATTTGAAGAAGCTGATCAAAAGCTCTGGCGGCTCCTGAAGGTCTGCTGCCATCACGCCGAAATACTCGCCCCTGGCAGCCATCAGGCCGGTGCGAATAGCTGGGAACGAGCCGAAATTGCGCGAATGCGCCAACAATTGCGCGGAAAAGCGCATGGTGCTCAGTGCATTCTTGAGCAGGGCAAACGAATCGTCGGGACTGCCGTCCACCACAAACACCACCTCGAGCTGATTCTCGAGGGCGTCGTTCATGTCTGTCAGGGCCTGGATCAGCCGGGGTATCGAGTCAGCGTTCTTGTAGACCGGGACGATAACGGAATATCTCATGCCACCCATCCGTTGACGGCGGTGATCACAGTGCTGACTTCTTCGTCGGTCATTTCCGGGTAGCAAGGCAGGGTCAGGATCAGCGAGGCCAGTTGTTCGGTGTTGGCCAGGCTGTAGTCGGCGAACTGCTCGCCAAAGACTGGTTGCTTGTAGTCCGGGATCGGGTAGTGAACGTCGGACGCAATCTGTGCTTCGCGCAAGTGCACTTGCAGCGCATCGCGCTTCGCCGACTTGATCACGTAGAGGTGGGCGACCGAGGCGGTGCCTTGATCTTCAGCGTGATTCACATCCGCGTGGCGGATTTCGTTTCTGTAGCGCGCGGCGATTTCGCGACGGCGTGCGTTGCTCTCGTCGAGGTGCGGTAGAAACTCGGACAGGATCGCGGCCTGCATTTCATCCAGGCGACTGTTGCGGGCGCCGTCCAGCTCGACGCAGTATTTCGAGGACCATCCGTATTGGCGCAGTTGCGCTACGCGCTGGGCAATGGCATCGGAGTTGGTCACAACGGCACCGCCGTCACCCAGCGCACCAAGGTTTTTGGTCGGGTAGAAACTGAAGCTCGCCGCGTCACCGAAAGTGCCGACACGTTGCCCGTTACGCTCGGCGCCATGGGCCTGAGCGCAATCCTCGAGCAACGGGATCTGGCGAGCACTGCAGTATTCGGCGATGGCCTTGATCTGTGGGGCTGCCAGACCATACAAGTGTGTGACGACTACGGCTTTGGCGCCGGCTTCAATCGCCTGCTTGACCCCCTCGAGGGTTACCACGTGAGTCTGCAGATCGACGTCCATGAAAATCGGTGTAGCGCCGATGGCCAGTACCGAAGTGGTGGTGTACATCCCGGCATTGGCCACGGTTGCGACCTGATCGCCTTTGCCGACGCCCAGCGCTTTGAGGGCCAGCTCGATGGCATCGGTGCCGTTGGCAACCGTGATGCAATGACCGGCATTCAAATATTGAGCAAAGCCTGTTTCAAAGCGTTTGACTTCCGGCCCCAAAATTACCCAGCCGCTGGCAATCACGCGTTGCACCGAAGAACTGATTTGCGATTGAAATTTTTCTATCTTCGCTGCAAGGTTATTGATCTGCTGCATGGGGCTCTCCATTTCGAAGCAAAAGACGTGCGATATCTGTTTTTTGGCGGGGTTCGCCGAAAGATTTATAGGGCGAGCACGCAGGTGACCAATGAGGATATGCGCTCGTACCACTTTCCGGACGGATTCTATCCGCACCCTGAGCCCGCTCCAACCTGCGAAGCGCATTTAGACGATTTGTTTGTCTTGAGGACGTGAAAGCTCTTTCGAGGCAGGAAGTGGAGGCTCAATGATTTTCAGCTGGCGAGCTGTATTGGGTAGTGAATCGCAAAATCTCGAAATGAGTGGGCGTTTCAACTTCAAGTAACTCGATGTCGTGTGCTTCAAGTCATTGTTCAGCGTTAGTTCAGGCGGTTTTCAACAAGATCCAAAAGTGGGCATCTTCGCGAAAGTGGTCAACCGTTCTCCGATTCAATAAACTGCCGCCCAAAGCTGTTCCCCGGATGCTCTCTGTCTCTTCATCGAGGGGATGGTTGATTGCCATTTCACGAAGATTGCGCGCGTTCTCTTCGCCGTCATTCATGTTTCCTCAAGGGTCGCCCATGAGCTCCAAGACATTTCTGGTAACCGGAGGCAGCGGTTTTGTGGGGCGAGCATTGATCGAACGTTTGTCGAAATTGCCAGAGTTCGCGGTCATCGCTCCGGTGCGGGGCGCTGTGATGTCGTTTCCATCCGGGGTGTGCTCGATTCCGTGCGCGGGGCTCGAACCGCCGCAGGACTGGAGTGCGGCGCTAAAGGATGTCGATTGTGTCATTCACGCGGCAGCACGCGTTCATGTCATGAACGAGGCTGCAGCCGATCCGCTGGCAGTATTTCGCCTGGTCAACGTCGATGGCACCTTGAATCTGGCGCGTCAGGCTGCTGCTGCCGGCGTCAAACGGTTCATTTTCATCAGCTCGATCAAGGTCAACGGTGAGGTCACGGCGCCGGGTCATCCGTTCACGGCAGACGATAAGCCCGCCCCGGTCGATCCCTATGGCGTCTCCAAGCTTGAAGCCGAACAGGCCTTGCGGGCATTGGCTGCAACCACAGGTATGGAACTGGTAATCATCCGGCCGGTGCTGGTGTACGGCCCGGGAGTGAAAGCCAATTTTCTCAGCATGATGCGCTGGTTGTATCGCGGCGTGCCGTTACCGTTCGGTGCTCTGGATAATCGGCGTAGCCTGGTCGCGATTGACAATCTGGTCGACTTGATCGTGACATGCGCCGAGCACCCTGGCGCGGCCAACCAGACTTTTCTGGCCAGTGATGGTGAAGATCTATCGACGACTCAACTGTTGCGCAAGCTGGCCGCTGCCTTGGGGTGTCCAGCGCGGCTGCTGCCGGTACCGGTTGGCTTGATGGATGGCGTAGCCACGCTGATGGGGCGTCGGGCACTGGCGCAGCGGATTTTTGCTTCCCTGCAGGTTGATATCAGCAAAAACCGGCAGCTGTTGAACTGGACCCCACCGGTTGCCTTTGACAGCGCCCTCAGTCTGACGGCGCAGCACTTCCTGGATACTCGTCAATCATGAATTTCGGATGGATCATACCGGTCATTGCGCTGCTGTCCTTTGGCTTCACGTGGCTTCTGCGACATTACGCGTTGTCGCGCAGCCTGCTGGATATTCCCAACGCCCGCAGTTCACACTCGGTCCCGACCCCGCGCGGAGGTGGAGTCGCGATTGTTCTGACCTTTATGCTTGCGCTGGCTTTCCTGCTATGGCGGGACCTCATTGTTCCGACTCAGTTCTGGGCAATTGCCGTGGCGGGCGGCCTGGTCGCGTTTATCGGTTTCATGGATGACCATGGGCATATCGCTGCCCGCTGGCGTCTGCTGGGTCATTTTACGGCCGCCACCTGGTTGCTTTGCTGGATGGGAGGCTTGCCATCGATCACGATTTTCGGATGGCAGGCCGATCTCGGTGTGCCGGGGCATCTGCTTGCCGTGGTTTATCTGGTGTGGCTGTTGAACCTCTACAACTTCATGGACGGCATCGACGGTATCGCCAGTGTCGAAGCCATCAGTGTCTGTCTCGGCGCATGTCTGCTCGCTTGGCTCGAAGGTTCGTTGCAGTTGATCTGGGCGCCCCTGCTATTGGCCGTATGTGTCGCCGGCTTTCTATTCTGGAACTTCCCGCCCGCGAAAATTTTCATGGGCGATGCTGGCAGCGGATTCCTGGGGATTGTCCTGGGAGGCCTTTCGTTGCAGGCCGCAGCGGTTTCGGCCGATTTTTTATGGGGGTGGCTGATTCTGTTTGGTGTATTCATTGTCGATGCGACGTACACCTTGCTACGCCGGCTGCTGCGTGGTGACAAAGTGTATGAAGCCCATCGCAGTCATGCCTATCAGTTTGCCTCTCGTCGGTTCGGCCGTCATTTGCCGGTAACTATTGCCGTTGCGGCAATCAATATGTTCTGGCTGTTGCCAATTGCTGTTGCGGTGGCGCGTTTTGGATTGGACGGCTGCCTGGGCCTGATTGTGGCCTATGCTCCTCTGCTGGTGCTGGCAATCGGGTTTGGAGCCGGTAAGCGCGAATAGAGGGTTGATGAAAATCCCGGTAACGGCTTTGACATTGTCATTTGGGTTTAAACTAGACGAGATGTGCTACTGGCCTGCCTGGGCGATGCGTCAGTTGAAAGGAGGGGGCTGAGGTGTTTGAAGAGTCATTGAACAAAGTCAGAGAGCGGTTGCTGGGATTGCCCCGGCGGCGCAAGCGTCTGATACAAGTGATAACAGACGTTGTTCTGGTCTGGGCCGCGCTCTGGTTGGCATTCATTGTCCGGCTGGGGATAGACGACATGTACAATCCCTTCAAAGTGCATCTCTGGTTGTTTGCCTTCGCTCCTATTGTTGCCATTCCTCTGTTTATCCGCTTCGGCATGTACCGGGCGGTCATGCGCTACTTCGGTAATGACGCGTTGGTCGCGATCATCAAGGCTGTCAGTCTTTCTTCGTTGATTCTGGCTGTTGTCGTCTACTGGTACAGCAATCACGAGGTCGTTGTTCCACGTTCGATCATTTTCAACTACTGGTGGCTGAGTCTGGTCATCATCGGCGGATTGCGACTGTGCATGCGTCAGTACTTCATGGGCGACTGGTTTACTGCGTCTCTGCACGTACCTTTCACGAGCCGTGACAACGGCTTGACAAAAGTCGCCATCTACGGCGCCGGCGTTGCCGGCAATCAATTGGTGGCAGCACTTCGCATGGGCAAGGTCATGCGCCCCGTGGCGTTCGTCGACGATGATCCGAGCATTGCCGACCGCTCGATTTCCGGCCTGCATGTCTACAAGCCCAAGCACATTCAGGAGATGATCGATGTCACGGGAGCTCAGGAAATCCTCCTCGCGCTTCCGTCGTCTACCCGGGCGCGCCGCCGAGAGATCCTCAACCTGCTGGAAGGGTTTCCGCTTCACGTAAGAAGCGTGCCGAACTTCACCGATCTGGCGAGCGGCCGGGTCAAGGTCGAGGATATCCAGGAGGTTGATATTGCCGACCTGCTAGGGCGTGATTCGGTACCTGCGCAGCCGGATCTGCTCGAACGCTGTATCAAGGGCAAGACGGTGATGGTGACGGGGGCTGGAGGTTCGATCGGTTCGGAGTTGTGTCGCCAGATCTTCGCATTGGGGCCGACCACGCTACTGCTGTTCGACCACAGTGAGTTCAATCTGTACAGCATTCTCTCAGAGCTGGAACGACGCGGCTGCCGGGAGTCCGTATCCGTGCACTTGCTGCCAATTCTCGGTTCGATCCGCCACCCACACAAACTGCTCGATGTCATGAGGACCTGGCGGGTCGAAACCGTCTATCATGCCGCCGCCTACAAACATGTGCCGATGGTCGAGCACAACATCGCCGAAGGTGTGCTGAACAATGTGATCGGCACGCTCAATACGGCTCAGGCTGCGTTGCAGTCCGGGGTGTCCGACTTCGTGTTGATTTCGACTGACAAGGCTGTGCGTCCAACCAACATCATGGGTAGCACCAAGCGCCTTGCCGAGTTGACGCTTCAGGCCTTGAGTCGCGAGATAGCTCCGGTGTTGTTTGGCGACAAGTCCAATGTCTCCCGGGTCAACAAGACCCGTTTCACCATGGTTCGTTTCGGCAATGTGCTGGGGTCTTCCGGCTCTGTCATTCCACTGTTTCACAGCCAGATCAAGTCGGGTGGCCCACTGACGGTCACCCACCCGAAAATCACCCGCTACTTCATGACGATCCCGGAAGCCGCTCAACTGGTGATTCAGGCGGGGTCCATGGGGCAGGGCGGCGACGTGTTTGTGCTGGATATGGGCGAGCCGGTGAAAATCGTTGAACTTGCCGAGAAAATGATACATCTGTCCGGTTTGAGCATTCGTTCCGAACGCAACCCTCAGGGCGATATCTCCATAGAGTTCACGGGGTTGCGTCCCGGTGAAAAGCTCTATGAGGAGCTGTTGATTGGCGACAACGTTGCCGCGACACCGCATCCGATGATCATGACCGCCAGTGAAGATCATTTGCCTTGGGATGTCTTGAAAGCACGCTTGAGTGAACTGCTCGCCGCTGTGGACGCGGATGATTACTCTCGAGTCCGCCAGCTTCTGCGTGAAACCGTTAGCGGTTACACCCCCGACGGCGAAATCGTCGACTGGATCCATCAGCAACGCCGTCTCGAACCCTGATTGTTTCACATCCTGTAACGGACGCGTTTTTGACAGGCTCCCATCATGGCCTAAGTTTGGAGAGCAGCTTCGGAAAAGCTGCTTTCTCAATTGATGATGGAGCGTCACTTATGCGTACCGGATATTTCCACTCCCTGATTTTTGCCTTGCTCACCAGCGCCTCGATTGCCGCCATTGCTGCGCCTCTCGCTTCTTCCGAAGTGAACAAGCCGCCCGTGGTGATGGACGCGTCAACGACTTCTGAAAATCAAAAGGTCGATCTGAACGGCGCCGATGCCGTGACGCTGCAAAAGCAATTGTCCGGAGTCGGCGAGGCGAAAGCCAAAGCGATTGTTGCGTATCGTGATGCTAATGGGCCATTTGCCTCGGTGGATGAACTGCTTGAAGTGAAGGGCATCGGCAAGGCGATCCTGGATCGCAACCGCGACAAGCTGGAAGTGAACTAAGCTGATTATTCAACGCCAAGGGGCCGGTCATTGACCGGCCTTTCTGCTTTCTGGTGGTAGAGATGCGACAGAGGGAGTGGCGTCGCGTTTGTCGGTGAGCTGAAAATTATGGGTATCATATTGTCTTTGGATTATGCCTATAATAATTTCCATCACCTCCAGGCAAGTCAGCGTTGGAGGCCTATCTCCCAATATGTTTCAGGAGCGCTCTCATGAGTTCAGTCCAGTCTCAAGGTACCGCTGTCGTCACTGGCGCATCGTCCGGTATCGGTGCCATCTACGCGCAGCGGCTGGCAGCGCGTGGTTTTGATTTGCTGTTGGTGGCACGTGATCAACAGCGTCTGGAAACCGCTGCGAAGCAGTTGCGCGAGACCTGTGGTGTTGAGGTCGAAGTGCTCAAGGCCGACCTGACGCAAAAGGACGATGTCCTCAAACTCCAGCAACGCCTGCGCAGTGATTCGAGCATCAGCCTGTTGGTGAATAACGCAGGGGTCGCAGCCGATGGTTTGCTGGCCAATTCCGACGCCGAGCAACTGGAGCGTCTGATCCAATTGAACGTCACCGCGGTGACGTTGCTGGCCTCGGCAGCCGCCGCCAGTTTCGCCAAGGCCGGACGCGGCACGATCATCAACATCGCCTCGGTGGTGGCGCTTTTTCCTGAACGCTTCAACGCGACCTACAGCGCCAGTAAAGCCTACGTGTTGAGCCTGACCCAGTCGCTCAACGCCGAGCTCGAAGGCACTGGCGTGAAGGTGCAAGCGGTGCTGCCCGGGGTTACCCGCACTGAAATCTGGGAACGCTCGGGCATCGACGCCAGTGGCATACCGGCGGAGATGGTGATGGAAGCCGGCGAGATGGTCGACGCGGCGCTGGCCGGCCTGGATCAGGGCGAGTTGATTACCATCCCGTCGCTGCCTGACGCGGGTGAATGGCAGGCCTTTGTGCGTGCACGACATGTCATGGCACCGAATCTGTCGCGCAGTTCGGCGGCTGAACGCTACAAAAATTGATCAGAGGTAACTGCGGTATGAGTCAGCGTCGAATTGTTGTCACCGGTATGGGCCTGGTTTCGCCTTTGGGCAGTGATCTCGAGATTGTCTGGCAGCGCTTGCTCGCCGGGCGCTCGGGCTTGCGCAATTTGCCGGACGCGGTGAGCGCGGATCTGCCGACCCGGGTCGCCGGGATGGTGCCAACGGCGGCGGAGGACGTCGAGGCCGGTTTCGATCCGGACCTTGCCACGCCACCCAAGGAACAGAAGAAGATGGATCGCTTCATCCTGTTCGCCATGGAAGCGGCGCGCCAGGCGTTGGCGCAAGCCGGATGGCAGCCGTCCGAGGCCAAGGATCAGGAGCGCACCGCGACGATCATCGGCTCCGGTGTTGGCGGGTTCGGTGCAATAGCCGACGCCGTACGCACCACGGACAGTCGTGGCCCGCGTCGTCTGTCGCCGTTCACCATCCCATCGTTTCTGGTCAATCTGGCGGCCGGACATGTGTCGATCCAGCACGCTTTGAAAGGCCCGCTCGGCGCACCGGTGACCGCTTGTGCTGCCGGGGTCCAGGCAATCGGCGATGCTGCGCGGATGATTCGTGCCGGTGAAGCGGATATCGCGGTTTGCGGCGGCGCGGAAGCCTGCATCGATCGGGTCAGCCTGGCCGGTTTTGCCGCGGCGCGAGCGCTATCCAGCGGTTACAACGACACCCCCGAACGTGCCTCACGACCCTTTGATAGTGGTCGCGATGGTTTCGTGATGGGCGAGGGCGCCGGTCTGCTGGTGATCGAATCGCTGGAGCACGCGCTGGCACGTGGCGCGCAGCCTTTGGCTGAGCTGGTCGGTTACGGCACCACTGCCGACGCCTATCACCTCACCGCCGGGCCGGAGGACGGCAGCGGTGCACGACGGGCGATGCAGTTGGCGCTGGCTCAGGCGGGTGTTGCGCCAGATCAGGTGCAGCATCTCAATGCGCATGCGACCTCGACGCCGGTGGGCGATCTTGGTGAGTTGGCAGCGATCAAGGCGCTGTTCGGTACGGAGAATAAAATCGCCGTGACGTCGACCAAATCCGCCACCGGGCATTTGCTCGGCGCTGCCGGCGGGTTGGAAGCGATCTTCACCTTGTTGGCCATCCGCGATCAGGTCGTCCCGCCGACGCTCAACTTCGACAATCCCGATCCGGCGAGTGCGGGTGTAGATATCGTTCACGGTCAGGCGCGGTCTGTGCCGATCGAGTATGCCCTGTCCAACGGTTTCGGTTTTGGCGGAGTGAATGCCAGTGTGCTGTTCAAGCGCTGGCAGGCTTAGTCCTGCGATTGCTTGAGGTGAGCGCGCGTGACGTCGAGGATGCGTTGGGCAAGCTCGACGTCAGCGACACTGCGTGACAGCAAGAGCGCGCCGACCAGCGTCGACATGATGACAATGGCCCGATCGGCGCCATTGTCGCCCTCAAGGGTGCCTTCGATTTGACTCAGCCGGGCATTGAGTACCGCATCACTGGTCGGGCTCGGCTGGCCGCGCAGACCCAGCTCTGAGGAAATGGTCAGCAGCGGGCAGCCTTCGTGCGGGGAGGTCTGATGCCATTCGGACAGGTAGGTGTCGATAAACGCTTGCAGCGGCTGTTCCTTGGCAAAGATCTCGGCGCACAGGCCATCGACTTGATTGCTTGCCTCCTGCAAGGCTTTCTCGACCAGTTCGTCCTTGGATTTGAAGTGCGAGTAAAAGCCGCCGTGGGTCAGCCCCAGTGCTTTCATCAGGGGTTGCAGACCGGTAGCACCGATGCCGTCTTTGCGAAATCGCGCCGAGGCTTCCTTGATGATCCGCTGATGGGTTTGAGCTTTATGATCTTGCGAGTAACGCATGTGGAACTCTCCGCAACAAGACCACCATCTTAACCAAGGTAAATGACATGGTGACTGTACTTCTACTTCTTAAAAGCGCTCCGCTGAGTCCAATACGATCCTTGGAGTTAATACTCCGCACAAAAAACAAACCCCGCCGATTCAGGCGGGGTTCTTCGTTCAGCGATCCTGCGCGTCTTTGATGTCCGCTTCGGCGTTGCGCTGTGCAACGCGTTTGCGTTCTTCATCGGTCAGTTCAACCTTGTTGGCGGTGTCGCGCAGCATCATCAATCCGCCAACGATCGAGCCGATTGCAACGACCAGAATCAACCAGGCATACCAGGGCATAACGGCTCTCCTTAATGGCAACTCGGCGGGCGAGGGTTTCGCCAGCGACGCTGCATACCACTTTGAGCGAAGTGAGTTCGCAGTGGTTCCATTCTAGGCCGGTTAAGCCCGGTGTACCCGAAATCCCTCAGCGGCCGGTCAGCATCGCATCGGCCGGAGCGTCAGCGCGCAGTTGCCCGGTGAGCAGAAAGTAGCCGAAGCCGACCGCCATGAAGCCTAGGAAAATCAGCCCGATCAGTGCATTGAACCAGGCCATGGCGATCAGACACACCACCGCCAGCACCAGTGCGATCAGCGGAATCAGCGGATAGCACGGGGCACGGAAAGTCCGCTCGAGATTGGGTTCGGATTTACGCAATTTGAACAGGCTGAGCATGCTCATGATGTACATCACGATCGCGCCGAACACGGCCATGGTGATCATCGCCGCGGTGAGGGTCATGCCGCCGAGGTTGATCAGGCCATCGCTGTAGATCGCGGCGATGCCGATGATGCCGCCGGCAATGATCGCGCGGTGCGGGGTCTGGAAGCGCGAGAGTTTCGCCAGCGACGCCGGCAGGTAACCGGCGCGGGCGAGGGCGAAGAACTGCCGCGAGTAGCCGAGGATGATCCCGTGGAAGCTCGCCACCAGACCGAACAGGCCGATCCACACCAGCATGTGCAGCCAGCCGGAGTTGTCGCCGACCACGGTTTTCATCGCCTGCGGCAGCGGATCGTTGATGTTCGCCAGGGTGCGCCAGTCACCGACGCCTCCGGCAAAGAACATCACGCCCATCGCCAGCAACACCAGGGTCAGGATCCCGCTGATGTAGGCCTTGGGGATCGTGCGCTTCGGATCCTTGGCTTCTTCGGCAGCCATCGCCGCGCCTTCGATGGCGAGGAAAAACCAGATCGCAAACGGAATCGCGGCGAACATCCCGGCAATCGCTGGCGGCCCGAACACATCGGAGCCGGCCCAGCCGTTCAACGCAAAACTGCTGAAGCTGAACGCCGGTGCGACCACACCCATGAACACCAGCAATTCGATCACCGCCAGCACGCAGACGATCAGTTCGAACATCGCGGCCAGTTTCACCCCGAGGATGTTCAAGGTCATGAACACGATGTAGGCGCCGACTGCCGCGTGTTTCGGGTCGAGCGCTGGAAATTGCACATTCAGGTAGGCGCCGATCGCCAGCGCAATCGCCGGAGGTGCGAAAACGAATTCGATCAGCGTGGCCAGCCCGGCGATCAGCCCGCCTTTCTCACCGAACGCACGACGGCTGTAAGCGAACGGCCCGCCGGCATGGGGAATCGCCGTGGTCAGTTCAGTGAAGCTGAAGATGAAACAGGTGTACATCGTGGCGACCATGAACGAGGTCACTAGAAAACCCAGCGTGCCAGCCACGCCCCAGCCGTAACTCCAGCCGAAGTACTCGCCGGAAATCACCAGCCCGACGGCGATGCCCCACAGGTGCAAGGTGCCCAGCGTGGGTTTGAGTTGTGTGTTCATGCGCATGCTCCCGGAACGGTTTGGAAAGCTCGGGGGAGGGCGTGTGCAGTGGGCGTGCCATTGCTGGGAGTCAGGTCGTAAAGCGCTGAAAGCTGTCGTATCGGGGATGTTCGCGGCTGGATGAGTGTTTTTTGTGCGCCAGTTGGGTGCGATGTTGTCGGTTATGCCGTCTTCGCGAGCAAGCCCGCTCCCACATTGGATCTGTGGCGTTCACAAATCCCCTGTGGGAGCGAGCCTGCTCGCGAAGAGGCCAGCCCATACGGCGCAAAACCCCGCTGTAACGCGAGCATAAACCCACTCTTTACGCTTTCTTTATACCCAGCTAACTCCCTCGGTCTCGTTCCTTTACAGCCTCTTTTCCGACAATGCCTCCACACGCGGCAATACGCCGTAAAACGGAGATCTTCCATGAGCGTTCTGGACGGGGTGTCCCTGCTGTTGGCAGCCGGGCTGTTCATTTATCTGTTGGTTGCGCTGTTGCGCGCGGATCGGAACTAGGAGCGGCTATGCACAGTTATGACTATTGGCTGATCCTCGCGTTTTTTGCGGTGGTCTTGCTGCCGGCGCTGTTCCTCGGGCGCTTTTACTACAAGGTGATGGAAGGTCAGCGCACTTGGCTGACGCCGGTTCTCGGCCCGGTCGAGCGCGGTTGCTATCGGATTGCCGGGGTTGATCCGCAGGCTGAGCAGAGCTGGCAGAAGTACACGCTGGCCTTGCTCGCGTTCAACCTCGCCGGTTTTCTGCTGCTGTTCGCGATCCTGTTGTTTCAGGATCACCTGCCGCTGAACCCGCAAAACCTGCCGGGCCAGGAATGGACCCAGGCGTTCAACACCGCGGTCAGCTTCATGACCAACACCAACTGGCAGTCCTACAGCGGTGAAGCGACCCTCAGCTACCTGAGTCAGATGGTCGGTCTCACCGTGCAGAACTTCGTCAGTGCCGCCACCGGCCTGGCGGTGCTGGTTGCGCTGTGCCGTGGCATCGGGCGCAAGTCGACCAAGACTCTGGGCAACTTCTGGGTCGACATGACCCGCGCCACCCTCTACGGCCTGCTGCCGCTGTGCCTGCTGCTGGCGCTGTACCTGGTGTGGCAGGGCGTACCGCAGACCTTCGCGCAATACGTCAATGCCGTCACCATGCAGGGCGTCGATCAAGTGATCCCGCTCGGCCCGGCGGCCAGCCAGATTGCGATCAAGCAACTGGGCACCAACGGCGGTGGCTTCTTCGGTGTGAACTCGGCGCATCCGTTCGAGAACCCGACCGCGTGGAGCAACCTGTTTGAACTCGCCTCGATCATTCTGATTCCGGTAGCGCTGGTGTTCACCTTCGGTCATTACGTGAAAGACCAGCGTCAGAGCCGCGCGATCATCGCCTGCATGCTCGCACTGTTCCTGATCGGCGGCGCGACTTCACTGTGGGCCGAATATCAGCCCAACCCGGCGCTGAACAACGTCGCGGTCGAACAGACCGCGCCGCTGGAAGGCAAGGAAGCACGCTTCGGTACCACCGCCACCGTGTTGTGGTCGGTGACCACGACTGCGGCGTCGAACGGTTCGGTCAACGGCATGCATGACAGCCTCAACCCGCTCAGCGGCATGGTGGCGCTGGTCAACATGATGGTCGGCGAAGTGATCTTCGGCGGCGTCGGTGCCGGGCTCTACGGCATGTTGCTTAACGTGCTGATCGCAGTGTTCCTCGCCGGTCTGATGATTGGCCGCACACCGGAATACCTCGGCAAGAAACTGCAGGCGCGGGAAGTGCAATTGCTGGTGGTGACCTTGCTGGTGATGCCGGTGGGCGTGCTGGTACTCGGCGCCATCGCGGCTGCTCTGCCTGGCCCGGCGGCGACCATCAGCAACCCCGGCCCGCACGGTTTCAGCCAGTTGCTCTATGCCTACACCTCGGCCAGCGCGAACAACGGTTCGGCGTTCGGTGGACTGAGCGCCAACACCCCGTTCCACAACCTGATGCTCGGTCTGGGCATGTTGATCGGTCGCTTCGGTTACATCCTGCCGGTACTGGCCCTGGCCGGCAGCCTGGCGATGAAGAAAACCGCACCGATCGGCCAGAACAGCTTTCCGACCCACGGCCCGCTGTTCGTGACCCTGTTGACCGTGACCATTTTGCTGGTGGGCGGCCTGACCTTCCTGCCGACTCTGGCGCTCGGTCCGATTGCTGAACACTTGAGCATGGGCTTCTAAGGAATCGATCATGAATATGCATGTTCCTGCAAAACCTGCGGTGCCGACGAAGTCGGCAGAAGCACCGAAAACCGCGATCTCGGCCCTGTGGCGTCCGGCGCTGGTGCAAGCCTTCGTCAAGCTCGACCCGCGCCAACTGGTGCGTTCGCCGGTGATGCTGGTGGTCGAACTGACGGCGATTTTCACCACCGTGCTGTGCTTCATCCCGGACAACGTCGTGCCGACTTTCGTCGCCGCGCAGATTGCCCTGTGGCTGTGGTTCACCGTGCTGTTCGCCAACTTCGCCGAAGCCTTGGCCGAAGGTCGCGGCAAGGCCCGCGCCGACAGCCTCAAGGCCGGCAGCGAAGGCCTCAGCGCGCGGCGCAAACTGGCCAATGGCAGCTTTCAGGTGGTGCCTGCCGCCAGCCTGCGCAAAGGTGACGTGGTGCGCGTCGAAGCCGGGGAAATGATCCCCGGTGACGGCGAAGTCATCGAAGGTATTGCCGCGGTCAACGAAGCGGCGATCACCGGTGAGTCTGCGCCGGTGATTCGCGAGTCCGGCGGCGATCGCTCGGCGGTCACCGGCAACACGCGCCTGGTGTCCGACTGGTTGTTGGTGAAGATCACCGCCAACCCCGGTGAGTCGACCCTCGATCGCATGATCGCCCTGGTCGAAGGCGCCAAACGCCAGAAGACCCCGAACGAAGTCGCGCTGGATATCCTGCTGATCGGCCTGACCCTGATCTTCCTGCTGGTGGTGGTGACCCTGCAGCCGTTCGCCCACTTCGCCAACGGCAGCCTGCCGCTGGTGTTCCTGGTGGCGCTGCTGGTCACACTGATTCCGACCACCATCGGTGGCCTGTTGTCCGCCATCGGTATTGCCGGGATGGATCGTCTGGTACGCCTGAACGTTATCGCCAAATCCGGGCGCGCCGTGGAAGCGGCCGGTGACGTGCACGTGTTGCTGCTGGACAAGACCGGCACCATCACCTTCGGCAACCGTCGCTGCAGCGCGGTGTATGCCGCGCCGGGCGTGAATGGTCGCGAGTTGGCCGAAGGCGCGTTGTTTGCCTCGCTGGCGGACGAAACCGCCGAAGGCAAATCCATCGTCGAGTACCTGCGCGGTCTGCATCCGCAAACCGAGCCGGCACTGGATACGTTGACTGCCGTGCCGTTCAGTGCGGAAACCCGCTTGTCCGGTGTCGACTATCAGGGCCGCGTTTACCGCAAGGGCGCCGTGGATTCGCTGCTGGCCTTCCTCGGTCAACAACGCTCCGATCTGGCCCCGGCGCTGTCGCGGGAAATCGACAAGATCGCGCAGAGCGGCGGCACGCCGTTGCTGGTCTGCGCCGACGGCAAACTGCTCGGTGCGATTCACCTCAAGGACGTGGTCAAGCCAGGCATTCGCGAGCGTTTCGCCGAGCTGCGCAAACTGGGGATTCGCACAGTCATGGTCACCGGCGACAACCCGTTGACCGCTGCGGCCATCGCGGCTGAAGCGGGCGTCGATGACGTGCTTGCCGAAGCCACCCCGGAGAAGAAACTGGCGCGTATCCGCCTTGAGCAGAACGACGGTCGTCTGGTCGCCATGTGCGGCGACGGCGCCAACGACGCCCCGGCGCTGGCCCAGGCTGACGTCGGCATGGCGATGAACGACGGCACGCAAGCCGCACGCGAAGCCGCCAACATGGTCGACCTCGACAGCGACCCGACCAAGCTGCTGGACGTGGTGCAGATCGGCAAGGAATTGCTGGTGACCCGTGGTGCGCTGACAACCTTTTCCATCGCCAACGACGTCGCCAAATACTTCGCGATTCTGCCGGCGCTGTTCGCCGCGATCTATCCGCAACTGGGCGTGCTGAACATCATGCACCTGACCAGTCCGCAGAGCGCGATCCTCTCGGCGATCATCTTCAACGCCTTGATCATCGTGGTGCTGATTCCACTGGCACTGCGTGGCGTGCGCGTGCAGGCAGCGAGTGCCGCGGCACTGCTGCGGCGCAATCTGCTGATCTACGGACTGGGCGGGATTCTGGTGCCGTTCGTGGGGATCAAGGCGATCGACATGCTGCTCACGGCTTTGCATTTGGTGTGATCCATTCGCGAGCAGGCTCGCTCCCACATTTGCAATGCGGCCTCCTGTGGGAGCCAGCCTGCTGGCGATGAAGTCGACTCGGTCCACCTGAATTAACGCGGTATCCGCTTTCTGAATTCGAGGATTTTGCAATGTCCACAATGATACGTCCGGCCCTGAGCCTGCTGGTGCTGATGACCCTGATCACCGGCGTGGCCTATCCACTGGTGGTGACCGGTGTTGCGCAGGTCGCTTTCCCTGAACAGGCCAACGGCAGCCTGGTGCACGATGCCGATGGCAAGGTGCGCGGCTCGTCGTTGATCGCCCAGGATTTCGTCGGTGATGCGTGGTTTCATCCGCGTCCTTCGGCGGGCGCGTTTGCTACCGTATCGAGCAGCGCCAGCAACCTCGCGCCGAGCAATCCGGCGCTGGCCACGCGGGTGATCGACGACGCCAACAAGTTGCAGGTGCCCGGCCAAGGGCCGGTGCCCTTGGCGCTGCTGACCACCTCCGGCAGCGGCCTCGATCCGCACTTGCCACCGGCGGCAATTGCCTATCAACTGGCGCGTGTCGCGCAAGCGCGCAACTTGCCGGTGGCGACCTTGCAGCAACTGCTCGATGCGCACATCGAACAGCCGCTGGTGGGGCCGCCGGTGGTGAATGTACTGGAGCTGAACATGGCGCTGGAAAAGCTGTAATTCTGCGGCGCGGCCATTCGCGAGCAAGCTCGCTCCCACAAGAATACGTGTTCCAAATGTGGGAGCGAGCCTGCTCGCGAAGAGGGCCGAAAGAACACCGCATAACTATCTGGAAGAGAGAACATCAAGCATGAGCGACTCCGGCCGCGCCGACGCGCTGTTAGCAGACCTGCCCCGCGACGGCCGTGGCCGGCTGAAGATTTTCCTCGGCGCCGCCCCCGGGGTCGGCAAGACCTACGCGATGCTCCAGGCCGCGCACACGCAATTGCGCCAGGGTGTGAAAATCATTGCCGGTGTCGTCGAAACCCATGGCCGCGCAGAAACCGAAGCGCTGCTTGGCGGCCTGCCACAGCAGCCGCTAGTGCGCTCGGAATACCGTGGCGTGATGCTCGAAGAAATGGACCTCGACGGCCTGCTCGCAGCCCAACCCAAGTTGGTGCTGGTTGATGAGCTGGCGCACACCAACGCCCCCGGCAGTCGTCACGCCAAGCGCTGGCAGGACATTCAGGAACTGCTCGCCGCCGGCATCGACGTCTACACCACGGTCAACGTCCAGCACCTGGAAAGCCTCAACGATCAGGTGCGTGGCATCACCGGCGTGCAGGTGCGCGAAACCCTGCCGGACTGGGTGCTGCAGGAAGCCTACGAACTGCTGCTGATCGACCTGCCGCCGCGTGAATTGCTGGAGCGTCTGCGCGAAGGCAAGGTCTACGTGCCGGAGCAGGCGCGGGCGGCGATCGATGCGTTTTTCACCCAGACCAACCTTACCGCGTTGCGCGAGCTGGCGATGCAAACGGCGGCCGCGCAGGTCGATAACGATCTCGCTCAAGGCTATCGCCAACTCGGTCAGGCGGCTCCGGCCGTGCGCGGACGTTTGCTGGTCGGCGTCGATGGCGATGCGCATGCCGAACGCCTGGTGCGTCACGCCAGCCGCGTGGCCCAGCGCCGGCATTTGCCGTGGAGTCTGGTGCATGTCGACAACGGCACAGTGCGCGACGAGCAATCGCGCCTGCGCCTGCAAAATGCCCAGCAACTGGCCGAACGCCTCGGCGGTGAAGTGGTATTGCTGCGCGCCGGCGAAGTGGCGAAAACCCTGATTCAGCATGCTGCCGAACGCCGGGCGAGTCTGCTGTTGGTCGGCCAGTCGCGGCCGAGTCTGCGCCGTCGCCTGTTCGGTGGCGGGCTCGCCGCGCGTTTGCTTCGTCAGGCCCACGGCCTGGAAATCAACGTCCTCGACAACGACCATGAACACCCGCAACCGCGTCTGCGGGCGACGCCGACGCTGGTCTGGTTCGACTATCTGTTGGCGCTGGTTGCCACGCTGTTGGCCAGCGCCCTGGCGTGGGCGGTGTCGAGTATTTTGCCGCTGCCGAACATCTCGCTGGTGTTCCTCGCAGCGGTGTTGCTGGTGGCGGTGCGCAGCAGTCTGGGCCCGGCGCTGGCCTGCGCGGCGCTGTCGTTTCTGACCTACGACTTCCTGTTCATTCCGCCGAATTTTTCCTTCGCCATCCAGCGCGAAGAAGACGTTTTGACCTTGCTGTTCTTCCTGCTGATGGCAGCGCTCACCGGCAATCTCGCTGCGCGTCAGCGGCGGCAGTTGCAGGCGTTGCGCGACACGCAAGAAGAGACCACAGAGCTGCTCGATCTGTCGCGCAAACTGACTGCGGCGACGGATCGTCAGGCCGTGGTCAGCGCCGCCGCGCAGCACCTCAACGGCTGGAGCGATCTGCAATTGTGCCTGCTCAACCGCGACGGCCAGGGCGGCTGGAAAGTCGAGACCGGCGGGCCACTGGAATTCAGCGAATCGGAACGCGCCGCCGCCGACTGGGCCTGGCAACACGATCAACCGGCCGGCATGGGCACCGGCACGCTGCCGTTCGGTCGCTGGTGGTGGTGGCCGCTGTCGGTGGAGGACGGGCCGCTGGCGCTGCTCGGGGTCTGCGCCAAAGAGGGCCAGACCTTGAGCGGCCAGCGTCGACGCCTGCTCACCGCGTTGAGTCAGCCACTGGCGCAGGCACTGGCGCGGGCGCAACTGGCGGACGATCTGGAAGCCGCGCGCCTGCACGGTGAAACCGAGCAGTTGCGCAGTGCGCTGCTGGCCTCGGTATCGCATGATCTGCGCACACCGCTGACCGCCATGCGCGGCAGCATCGACAGCCTGCTGGCCCTCGGCGAAGCCATTCCGCTGGAGGATCGCCGCGAGTTGCTCGAAGGCACCCGCGACGAAGCCGAACGCCTCGACCGCTACATTCAGAACCTGCTGGACATGACCCGCCTCGGCCACGGCGCACTGAAACTGGCGCGGGACTGGGTGGCCCCGGCGGACATCGTCGGCAGTTCGCTCAATCGCCTGCGGGCAGTGCTCGCGCCGTTGCAGGTCAGCACCGATGTGCCGTCCGAGTTGCCGCTGCTGTTCGTGCATGCGGCGCTGATCGAGCAGGCGCTGGTCAATGTGCTGGAAAATGCTGCACGCTTCTCGCCGCCACACGGGCGTTTGCAACTGAGCGCCGGCGCCAATGACGAAGAGATTTTCTTCTCGGTCAGCGACGAAGGCCCGGGAATTCCCGAGGACGAGCGAGCGAAAATTTTCGACATGTTCTACACCGCCGCGCGCGGCGATCGCGGCGGGCAGGGCACCGGTCTGGGCCTGGCGATCTGTCAGGGCATGGTCGGCGCGCATGGCGGCCGGATCAGCGTCGCCGACGGCATCGACGGGCGGGGCACCAGCATCACCCTGCACCTGCCGTTGCAGACGCAACCGGGGATGGACAATGAAGCCTGATCGCGACTGCGCTACTCTCTTGCCAATCTTTTGTGTCGATGTGAATTCATGAGCCAGACCGCGACCATTTTGGTCATCGATGACGAACCGCAAATCCGCAAATTCCTGCGCATCAGCCTCGCCTCACAAGGCTACAAAGTGCTCGAGGCCGGCACCGGTGCCGAGGGCCTGGCGCAGGCGGCGTTGAACAAACCCGACCTGCTGGTGCTCGACCTCGGCCTGCCGGACATGGACGGCCAGCAGGTGCTGCGCGAGTTTCGCGAATGGGCCACCGCGCCGGTGCTGGTGCTCTCGGTGCGCGCCAGCGAAGGGCAGAAAGTCCAGGCGCTGGATGGCGGCGCCAACGACTACGTGACCAAGCCGTTCGGCATTCAGGAATTTCTCGCCCGGGTCCGCGCGTTGTTGCGTCAGGCACCGGCTGGCGAGGCCCAGCAAGCGGCGCTGACGTTCGGCCCGTTGACCGTGGATCTGGCCTATCGACGAGTGCTGCTCGACGGTGCCGAAGTGGCGCTGACCCGCAAGGAATATGCGGTGCTGGCGCAACTGGCGCGGCACCCGGGGCGGGTGATCACCCAGCAGCAATTGCTCAAGGACATCTGGGGGCCGACGCATACCGAAGATAGCCATTATTTGCGGATTGTCGTTGGGCATTTGCGTCAGAAGCTGGCGGATGATCCGACGCGGCCGCGGTTTATTGTGACTGAAGCGGGGGTGGGGTATCGGTTGTTGAGTGACAACAATCTGTAGGTTTTGTGTCGCCTGGTCTGGCCTCATCGCGAGCAGGCTCACTCCTACAAGGTTTTTGTGAACGGCGCAGATCCAATGTAGGAGTGAGCCTGCTCGCGATGAGGGCCTTACATCCAGCGGAGACCTTTCAGATACTCAACCTTGCTCACTTTCATACCGATCCAGCGTATCCCGCGCAATCTCCCGCCCCAGGGCGATCAGTTCCGGCGCCTTGTAGAACTCGAAAAACCGGCACACGCGCTTCGGCACGTTGATCAGGATGTCCGGCGGATAGCCGGCGATCTTGTACTGCGCCAGCGAGGTCTGCATCACCTCGAAACTCTGGTTGATCAGGTCCAGCAGCGACGCCGGCCCGACGTTGTCGATGATGAACGAACCGGTGGCGGATTTCGGTGCGCCTTCGCGCTCGGGAGCCGCTGCCGGTTGCTGACTTTCCGGCTCGCTGCCTTCCAGCCACGGATTGATCTCTGCCGCCTCGGCGCGCAAGGCTTCCTGTTCGAGCAACAGCAACTGTTCGGCCTGCTTGCGGCGGAATGGCATCTTCGAACCGAGGGAAGTGAGCAGGCTGTCGAAGCGCGAACGAAACGCGGGCGGGCGCTGAATTA
The DNA here is from genome assembly GCF_036861315.1 of Pseudomonas sp. S3(2024). Classification (NCBI taxonomy): domain Bacteria; kingdom Pseudomonadati; phylum Pseudomonadota; class Gammaproteobacteria; order Pseudomonadales; family Pseudomonadaceae; genus Pseudomonas; species Pseudomonas sp. S3(2024). The sequence goes on from NZ_JAZAQQ010000002.1 coordinate 837,844, forward strand.
CCGGCAATTTGTAGTGCCGCTGGTTGGTCGCGTTGAGGTTGACCGCGATGATCAGGTCGCAGTGGCTGGAGACCACCGGCACGATCGGCAACGGGTTGAGAATGCCGCCGTCCACCAGCATCCGGTTGCCTTGCATCACAGGGGTGAACAGGCTGGGAATTGCCGCCGAGGCGCGCATCGCCTGATGCAGGCAGCCTTCCTGAAACCAGATTTCCTGTTGGTTGGTCAGGTCGGCAGCGACCGCGGTGTAGGGGATGCGCAGGTCTTCGATGTTGATCTCGCCAACGATCTTGCGGATCTGCCCGAAGACCTTTTCGCCACGAATTGCGCCGAGGCGAAAACTCACATCTACCAGCCGCAGCACATCCAGATAATCGAGGGTTTCGATCCAGGTGCGGTACTCGTCGAGTTTGCCTGCGGCATAGATCCCGCCGACCACCGCGCCCATCGAACAACCGGCAATGCAGGCAATGTCGTAACCGCGTCTTTCGATTTCCTCAATGACTCCGATATGGGCATAGCCCCGGGCGCCTCCGGAGCCCAGCACCAGTGCGACACGCTTTTTCATCAAACTTCCTCCCGACAAGGCTCCACAATGCACCCTTCGGGGGGTGGGCGACAATCGGCAGGGTCGTTGGGGGCAGCCGGGGCGTCGTTTTTTCGATACTTCGTGACCACTCGGCGCTATGCTTTGGTCACCGCAGATTCATGGGGCGCCAAGGCACTTTTCCCGCGCCGTAACGTCTTACCTGCACGACTGTTGACCTATTTTGAGGTGTGAGTGATGAAAGCCTGGATCTGTGTGCCGTTGATCGCGCTGGCATTGGCCGGTTGCGCTGGCAAGACTGCTTATCGTGACAGCTGCGGCAGTCAGCTGGATGCGGCGTGGCATGAACTGGACCTGGCCAAGGCCGAAGGTTTCGCCGGCACGGTCAGCTACTCCAAGGCGCTGTCGCTGCTGACCGCGGCCAAGACTCAGCAGCAATTCGAAGGCTTCGAAGGTTGCAGCAACAAGGCCGAGAAAGCCCGTTTCTATATTCGCGAATCCCGCGCCGGGCGCTAAGCTGCTGACTTGACGCAAGGATGCGCCTGCCTTCTGACGGCAGACTCATCCTTCAAGCCATGTGAATCAGGAGCAAGCGATGTCTGCGTTGGTTGACCGGTTGGTGGCTCATGTCCTGAGCCTGGAAGTGCGACTGCTGGCCTGTCAGGCGCGCCTGACCGCGCGTACCGACCCCGAGGCGCTGCACGACTTGCGCACCACGGTGCGGCGCTTGCGCAGCATTTTGCGACCCTTGCGTGGTTTGCCCGGAGTCGAGCAACTGGAAGGTGCCGCCTCGGCGGTCGGTCAGTTGACCACCCCGTGGCGCGATCGCGAGGTACTGGCGGCGTACCTGCTCAAGCATGATCAACCGCAAGCCGCACAGCGGCGCATGGCGCAAATGGACGAAGCCTATCCAGCATTGGCGGCCAGCGCCGAAGTCGCTTCGCTGCTGATCATCCTCGACGCTTTCCCGCGTTTCTTGCGTGCCTCCGAGCGTCAGGGCCTGCTCAAGGGCCTGGGCAAACGCATCGAAAAACGCCTGCACAAACAATGGAAGAAACTCGACGAGGCCCTGCACGATCCGGACCACGACCGCCATCGTCTGCGCCTGCTGATCAAGCGCGTGCGTTATGGCATCGAAGCCTATCCGGAACTGGATCGCCTGCCTGAACCGGCGCTGGCGCGGTTGAAGTCGGCGCAGGGCGCGCTGGGCGACTGGCACGATTGCTGGCAATGGCTGGCGCGGGCCGAACTGGAAAGCGATCTGCAACCGTGCGTCGCGACCTGGCAGGCGGGCCTGATCAAGGCTGAAGCCAAGGCCGATCGGGTGCTGGAAAAACTCAGTTCCAGCTGCTTCAAATCCTGAATCCACCCAGATCCCCTGTGGGAGCGGGCTTGCTCGCGAAAGCGGTGTGTCAGTCACAGACGTGTCTACTGATACAGCGCTTTCGCGAGCAAGCCCGCTCCCACATTCGAATATCTTCCTGACCTTAAGGCCTTTCTGTCAGTCCATTTGACCGGAATAGACGCTGCGGCGCTCTGCCATGCTGGTTAAGATCGCTGCATTCCTTTTTTCGCTTGCCGAGGTTGTCATGCGCTTTTCCGATCTGATCGAGGCGGTTCGTCGCCAGCCAGAAGTGACCATTCCCGCCGAATGGGGTCAGGGTCGGGCCAGTTTTGGTGGCCTGGTCGCGGCGCTGCAATACGAAACCATGCGCGCGCAAGTGCCGGCGGAGCGCCCGGTGCGTTCGTTGGCGATCACCTTTGTCGGCCCGGTCGAACCGGAAGTCCCGGTGAGCTTCGAAGTCGACGTGTTGCGTGAAGGCAAAGCGGTCAGCCAAGTGCTGGGCCGGGCTGTGCAGAACGGTCAGGTAGTGACGATCGTGCAGGGCAGCTTCGGCGCTTCGCGGCCTTCGGAAGTCGCAGTCGAGGCCTATCCGGCAGTTGAAATGAAACACTGGGAAGAATGCCAGGAGTTGCCCTACATCAAGGGCGTGACCCCGGAGTTCATGCGCCATCTGGCGATGCGCTGGAGCGTTGGCGGCATGCCGTTCACCGGCAACACTTCGCGGCAGATGGGCGGCTGGGTGCGTTTGCGTGGCGATGTGAAGGAAGAGCCGGTCAATGAGGCGCATCTGCTGGCGCTGGTGGATGCGTGGCCACCGGCCTTGTTGCCGTACCTGAAGAAACCGGCACCGGGCAGTACGCTGACCTGGACCATCGAATTCGTTCAGCCGTTACGCGAGTTGAGCACCTTGGACTGGTGCAAATATCTGGCAGACATCGAATACGCCGCCGACGGCTACGGCCATGTCGCCGCCAAGCTGTGGAGCGCGGAGGGAGAGTTGATTGCCATGAGTCGGCAGACCGTGACGATTTTTGCCTGAGTCACTCAGTGCCGACGGTGGCGCTCACGCCAGGCGCGCCACCAGCCGCCACTGAGGAAGAACCGCGGAAAGGTCAGAAACTGCTCGACCAGCAAGCGCGACACGGCATCTTTACGATCACTGAACGGCTCGGAGGCTTGCGCCTCCAGGCTGTGGCCGTGGCGCTGCAGACCCAGCGCCGCGACGATACCGATCACACCGATGGCGATACTGGCCAGACTCAAGCTGAACACGCCGGACACGATCAACAGAAATGCAACGATGAACAGCGGCACGGCAATCAGGTGCAACACCAGATTGGTCGGATGCTGGTGATTGTTCGGGTACGCGCGCCATTGCCACGCTGGAAGATTGGGGTGACGTTTGCCCATGTTGACTACTCCTCGATCCATGTTGAACACATGCTTGAAGAATAGGCCGGGGCGGGTGGGGCGGCGAATCAAGGTTGGCTATGGCGGTGATAGGTGCAATGGCTGGATTCGATGGTGTTGCAATTGACGCCATCGCGAGCAGGCTCACTCCTACAAAGGATCTGCTGCGCACACAAATCCCCTGTAGGAGTGAGCCTGCTCGCGATGAGTCCCTTAAAGTTTGAGTTGACCGATGGCCTTGCTCAATTCCCCGGCCAACGTCGCCAGTTCATTACTGGTGGTCGCCGAATCCACGGTCTGTTGCACGGTGTTTTCGGTCACATCACGAATGCTCACCACCGCCCGATTCATCTCTTCCGCCACTTGGCTTTGTTGCTCCGCCGCCACCGCAATCTGCGTGTTGCTCTCGCGCATCTGCGCCACGGCGCCAGTGATTTCCGCCAGTGCTTCGCCGGCCTCCTGCGCCTGCTGCACGCAGTCGTCGGCCTTGTACGAACTCTCCTGCATGAAGTCCACCGCATCGCGGGTGCCGGCCTGCAGTGCCGAGACCATGGTGGTGATTTCATCGGTGGAGGTCTGCACGCGCTTGGCGAGGTTGCGCACCTCGTCGGCGACCACGGCAAAGCCACGGCCCATCTCACCGGCGCGGGCTGCTTCGATGGCGGCGTTGAGGGCGAGCAGGTTGGTCTGTTCGGCGATGCTGTGAATCACGCTGACCACACCGTTGATCTTCTGGCTATCCTCGGCCAGGCGCTGAATCATCTCGGCGGTCTGCTGCACACCGCTGGAGAGTCCGGCAATCGACTGCTGCACGCGGCTGACCACTTGCTGGCCGCTGCCCGCGAGACCATCGGCGGTCTGCGACAGATCGCGGGTGGCGCCGGCGTGCTGGGCGATGTGATAAACCGTGGCGGTCATTTCATTGATTGCGGTGGCGGCCTGATCGGTCTCGCTCTGTTGACCGAGCATGCCGTGGCGCACTTCGTTCATGCTCGCCGCCAGACGCGCAGCGCCGACGTCGAGTTGCCGCGCGGTGTTGGCGACCGTGGTGACCACGCGCTGATAACCGGCCTGCATCGCGTTGAACGCATTGGCCATTTGCCCGACTTCGTCCTTGCAGGCCAGCGGCACGCGGGCCGAGAGATCACCGCTCTTCTCTACATGCAGCATCACGTCTTTCAAGGTGTTGAGCTGACTGAGCAGGCAACGGATCAGCAGTTGCGAAGCGCCGAGCATGGCCAGCATCAGGATGAACACCGCCACCGCGTAGTTGGCAAAACGATCACTGAACACTTGCGCCAGGCTCGGGCCATAGGCGATGACCGCGACTTGCTGGCCGTCGGCACGATTGAACACTTCGGCGCCCAGCAGCGGGTTGTTGCCGAACAGCGGCAGATGATTGATCTCGTTCCAGCCGTTGCTATCGCTGATCTCCAGCACGGGTTGATCGTTGAGGCGCGGCGCTTCCCCGCGTTTGAAGGTCAGTACCTGATCGGCCTTGGGCAGCGCCTGCCCAGCCGGCCAGGCCTTGAGCAATTGTGCCTGGGCCTGAGCGGAAGCCTGTGAGGCGTGGCTGCGTGCCTGCTGCTCAAGCTGCACGGCATACAGCACCAGCAGCAGGGTGGTGACGAAAGCGACCGCATTGACCGCCCAGAATTTGTATTTCAGCGAGATATTGCTAAGCCAGGCACCCATGGAGGTCTTCTCTGATAGCGGAAACAGTTTCGGCAAGGTGCCAGCATTGTGCCGCTATGCAGATCTGAAGATCTTGATACAGGTCAACAGGTTCTACGCTGAGCCCCTTTGTGGGAGCGGGCTTGCTCGCGAATGCGGTGTGTCATTCAGCTCATTTCTGCCTGACACACTGCTTTCGCGAGCAAGCCCGCTCCCACAGGGGGATTCTGGCTTGTCAGGGCAGGGCGGGGAGGTTGAAGAACGCGCGGGCACACGCCGTCGTGTGCGCAGCCAGATCTTCCTCGGACTCGCCCCGATGCAACGCCACTTCGCGCAGCACTTCGGTCAGATACGCCGGTTCATTGCGGCCGTTCTTCGGCTTTGGGCGCAAGGTGCGAGGTAGCAGGTACGGCGCGTCGCTTTCGAGCATCAGTCGTCCGCGCTTGATCTCCTTGACCAGCGGATGCAGGTGCGTGCCCCGGCGCTCGTCGCAGATCCAGCCGGTGATGCCGATGTGCAGGTCCAGATCGAGGTAACTGAACAGGGCTTTTTGCTCGCCGGTAAAGCAGTGCACCACGGCGGCGGGCAGTTGATCGCGGAAGTCCCTGAGGATTTCCAGCAGACGCTGACTGGCATCCCGCTCATGCAGGAACACCGGCAATTGCAGTTCTACCGCCAGCGCCAGATGTTCTTCGAGGACTTTTTCCTGTTGCGGGCGCGGCGAGAAATCACGGTTGAAATCCAGTCCGCATTCACCCACGGCGACCACGTTTGGCTCTTGCAGCAGACTGCGCAAACGGCGCGCGCTGTCAGCGTTCCAGTCACTGGCCGAATGTGGGTGAATGCCAGCGGTGGCAAACAGCCGCTGGCCGCTTTGATCCAGTTGCCGGCAGAGCTCCAGCGCCTGTTCGCTACCCTCGACGCTGGTGCCGGTCAGCACCAGTTGGCAGACCCCGGCAGCGTAGGCGCGGTCGAGCACGGCCTGATGTTTTTCGGCGAAACTGGGGTTGGTCAGGTTGACGCCGATATCGATGAGTTGCATGGTTCTACCTCGGGCCGAAGGCCGGAAAGCATACCAGAGCTGTAGATTTATAAGAAAAGCCAAGAACTACAACGAGTTATAGCTGTCTTTTGATGCCGTGACGTAGCCCGGGTTGGCAGCAAAGCCATCACTGTGCCAGTCTCTCGCACTTTGCCAGCGCTCCAGGCGCTCTGTTTTCGTCGGTGATTTCGACCGTTCAGCGGTGAAGTCGCCCCGTATTCTTTCCGGAGAGTGGATGCATCGTCCCTCGGTTTTGCTCCTGTTGTGTGCGTCGCTGCTGCTGCCGATAACGGCGGTTGCGCGCTTGCCCGGGCCACAGCAAGCCGTACCGGCCGCCAAGGTTCGTGACCTGGCGGAAATTCGCAGCAGTCGCGTGTTGCGCGTGCTGGTCAACCAGAGCCGCAACAGTTCCGGTGAAGTCCAGGGCCAGGCCATCGGCGTCGAATACCATCGCCTGCGCGCCTTCGAGCAATACCTCAATGGCCACGCCCGCGATGGTCAGGAAATTACCCTCAAGATCATTCCCAAAGCCAAGGATCAGCTGCTCGGCGCGTTGCAGCGTGGTGAAGGAGATCTGGTCGCGCCCGGCGAGCTGCTTGATCTGCAACCCGGCCACGCGGTGGCCAGCAGCGAGCCGATCGCCAGCAACGTGCCGCTGGTGCTCGTCGGCATCAAGGGCGAGCGCCGTTACACCAAGGTCGAGCAGCTTTCCGGCAAAACCCTGGCCTTGCCCACCGGCAGCGCGGCGGGGGAGGCGGTCAGCCAGCTCAATCAGAAACTGGCGTTGCACAAACTGGCGCCGATCAAGATCGAATGGGTCGATCCGACGCTGGCCGTTGAAGACGTGCTGGAGATGGTGCAGGGCGGGATTTTCCACCTGACCGTCGTCGAGCAACCGATCGCCGAGCGTTGGGGCAAGATCCTGCCCAAGCTGCGTTTCGACCGACAATTGATGATCAGCGAGCCGGGTGAGGAATACTGGTTCGTGCGCCGTGATGCCTCGATGCTGCGGGCGAGCATCGATCGTTTCCTGGTCGGCTACAGGAAGCCGGCGAACGAGGATGCAGAGTTTCTGCGGATCTATCGACGGCTCTATCAAGTGCATTATCCGTTGGCCAAGGCTGACCGCCAGCGTCTGGAGAAACTGCGCCCGACCCTGCAAAAACACGCCGACGCGCAAAGCATGGACTGGCTGAATCTGGCGGCGCTGGCCTTCAAGGAGTCAGCCCTGCAACCCAGCGCCCGCAGCGGCAGTGGTCCGACCGGGTTGATGCAGATTACCCCGTCCGCGGCGCAGCGAGTCGGTGTGAGCAACATCCAGAATCTCGATGCGAATGTGCAGGCCGGGGCCAAGTACCTGGCGATGATCCGTCGCAAGTTTTTCAACAGTCCGAAACTCAATGAGCGCGAGCGCATGGCCTTCACCTTGGCGGCCTACAACATCGGCCCGGAGCGGGTGCAAGGCATGCGCGCCGAGGCACGGCGGCGCGGGCTGAATCCGAACCAGTGGTTCTTTCAGGTCGAGCGCATCGCCATGGAGCAGGTGGGCATGGGCCCCGTCAGCTATGTTAATAGCGTGAACAAGTATTACTTGGCGTTCGACCGGGAGCGGGAGTCGCTGGAGCCCCGGGGACAGAAAGTCGCTTCACGGAAATGATCTAATAATTTGATTGTTATGGCGGAATAATTGCGCTTTTAACATGAATTTAACTGATTAATATAGCGGCCAATCCCAACACACTTCTCGCAAAACAAGGAATGCCCCATGAGCTCTCTGATCAACAAGGTTCTGTTCACTCGCGCCGGTTACGGCCTGACCATTCTGCGTATCGCGGTCGGCGTGATCTTCGCCGCCCACGGGTCGCAAAAACTGTTTGGTCTGTTCGGTGGTTACGGTCTGGCGGGCACCGCGCAATACATGGACAGCATCGGTCTGCACCCGGGTTACCTGATGGCCACGCTGGCCGGCGGTACCGAGTTCTTCGCCGGTCTGGCGCTGATCATCGGCCTGCTGGTGCGCCCGGCGGCGCTGGGTCTGACCTTCCTGTCGCTGGTGGCGATCTTCACCGTACACATCAGCAACGGTCTGTTCATGGCCAACAACGGTTACGAATTCGCCCTGGCGCTGCTCGGTGGCAGCCTCGCGGTGATGATCGAAGGCGCCGGCAAGCTGTCGGTGGATCGCGCCATCGCCGGTTGAGCGCTCTGGCTCAAGCAAAAGGCCCGCATTGTGCGGGCCTTTTTTGTTGCGGCCGATTCTTGACACTCATCGGTCACGTTATCTAGGATGTTGCTCATGCGCCGATTTAAACAGCTACTTGCGGGGCGCCAGGTGACTCAGACAGTTGCCGTCAGAAGCCGGAACAGGGCTTCGAAATACCGCTAAAGCGCTGGTTCGGTGTTGCCTCTCACCTGCCATGCAGACTTTTGAGGCAGAGACACGACACGATGAATGCACTACGCCCTCCAGCACGTCCCGCGCCGATCACGGCACATATCACCCAGCGCAACCCGAAAATCCTGCTTGGCGGCAAACATCAGCCAACGCTGTTGCGTTATCTCGATGGCTGGCCACGTCGCAGCGGCGGTCCTGCCGCGTTCCTGATCCAGTTCGTTGAAGATGGCGAGTCGCTGGCGCGGTTTGCCAGTGACAGTTTTGACCTGGCGGTGATTCAGGCGCCGAGCGCTGAAGACGCCCCGGAAATGATCAAGCAATTGGTGCGTGTTGCGCGGCAGGGTTTGATCACCCGCCGCTGAAACGCTCAGGGATATTCGATCGCCACGATATAGACAAACTGCTCACCGGTTGGCGTTTGTACCCGGACTTCGGCGTCCAGCGCCTTGCCGATCAAGGCGCGGGCCAGTGGTGAGTCGATGCTGATCAGACCCAGTTTCAGATCCAGTTCATCCGGACCGACGATGCGGTAGCGCGACTGCTTGCCGTCTTCGTCCTCGATGGTGACCCAGGCGCCGAAGTAGACCTTGTTCGGATCGCTGGGTTTTTCGCTGACGACCTTCAGTGCTTCGAGACGCTTGGTGAGAAATCGCACGCGGCTGTCGATCTCGCGCAGCATTTTCTTGCCGTAGGTGTACTCGGCGTTTTCCGAACGATCACCCTGCGCCGCTGCTTCGCTGACCGCTTGCGTTACCTGCGGTCGGCGCACATGCCACAGCTCATGGAATTCGGCGCGCATCCGCGCTTCACCTTCAGGGGTGATCAGTGCGGTGCCGGCGGTGCGGGGAGGGCGATAACGGCTCATGGCAACTTCTTGTGGTGACGAAGGCTGGAGTCTATCAACCCTCGCGCAAGACTGTCAGCGGACTCGCATTCAATGCTCGACGCGTACCGAACACGCCGGCACCGCCAATCAGCGCGGCGCCAATCAACGGCAGCATCAGCAGCCATGGATGCGGATGCCATGGCAGGTCGAACGCATAGCGATACAACACCAGACTCACCACTTCCGAACCGATGGCCGCGAGCAAACCGCTGACCGCACCGAGCAAGCCGAACTCGATGCGCCGCGCCTTGATCAGCAACTGCCGTTGCGCGCCCAGCGCACGCAGCAGCGCACCTTGGCGAATGCGTTCATCCAAGGTTGCCTGCAAGCCGGAGAACAGCACCGCCATCCCCGCCGCCAACACAAACAACAACACGTATTCCACCGCCAGGGTGACCTGGGCGAGGATGCTGCGCAGCTGTTCGAGCAGGGCTTCGACCTGAAGGATGGTCACCGCCGGGAATGCCCGCGACAGCTCGACGATCTGCTGATCGTGACCGGGGGCCAGATAGAAACTGGTCAGGTAAGTCGCCGGCAGATCCTTCAGGGTGCCGGGCTGGAAGATCATGAAGAAGTTCGGCTGGAAGTTGTCCCAGTTGATCTCGCGCAGGCTGGTGACTTTCGCTTCACGATTGACCCCGCCGACGCTGAACACCATGTGATCGCCGAGTTTGAGCTTGAGGCTTTCGGCGACTTTACCTTCAACCGACACGCCCGGTACGTCGTCCGAGGGTTGCCCGGTCCACCACGTACCGGCGGTGAGCTTGTTACCGGCCGGCAGGTCGGCGGCCCAGGTCAGGCTCAAGTCACGTTGCACGGCACGGTCGCCGGCCGAATCCTTGCTGACGATCTGCTGCACCGGTTCGCCGTTGATGCTGATCAGCCGTCCCGGCACCACCGGGTACAGCGGCGCCGCCTGCGCGGACACCTTGATCAAGTGATCGGTGAAGGCCTGTTTGTCCGCCGGCAGGATGTTCAGGGCGAAGTAGTTGGGGGCGTTTTTCGGCAACTGGTTTTGCCAGGTGTCGAGCAGCTCGCCACGCAGCAGGGCGATCAGCGCCATCGACAGCAGAATCAGACCGAACGCCAGCGCCTGACCGGCAGCGGCCAGTGGATGACGCAGCAGCTGCCCCAGGCCGAGACGCCACGGCAGCGGCGCGCGGGCGAGCATTCGGCGCAGGCTGTTGAGCAACAACAGCAGCAAGCCACCCAGCACCAGCGCAGCGACCACGCCACCGCCAAGCAGGGCGAAGGTCAGCAGCAGATCCAGACTCAGACGCCACATGATCAGGCCCAGTGCACCCAGCGCCGCGCCATAGACCATCCAGGTGCTCGACGGAATCGGCAGCATGTCGCGGCGCAGTACCCGCAGCGGTGGCACCCGACCCAGCGCGGCAAGTGGCGGCAGGGCGAAGCCGGCCAGCGCCACCAGTCCGGTGCCGATCCCGGCGAGTGCCGGAAACAGGCCGCCCGGTGGCACATCGGCAGGCAGTAGATCATGTAATAGAGCGAACAGGCCCAGTTGCGCCAGCCAGCCGAGCACTGCGCCGCTGAGGGCAGCGAACAGGCCGAGTACGGTCAGTTGAATGCTGAACAACAGCATGGTTTCCCGACGCGACAAACCGAGGCAGCGCAGCAAGGCACTGGCATCGAAACGGCGACTGGCGAAGCGGTTGGCCGACAGCGCCACGGCCACACCGGCCAACAGCACCGCGACCAGACTGGCCATGTTCAGGTAGCGCTCGGCCTTGCCCAGCGCGCCGCCGATCTGCCGGTTGCCGTCGCGGGCATCCTGTATGCGCTGATTGGCGGCCAGACCGGGCTTGAGCAGTTGTCGATAGGTTTCCAGTGCCTGCGGTTCACCACGCCACAGCTCGCGATAACTCACGCGGCTGCCGGGTTGCACTACGCCAGTGGCAGCGAGGTCATCGAGATTGATCATCACCCGAGGCGTGAGGCTGTAGAAGTTGCCGGCGCGATCCGGCTCGTAAGTCAGCACGCGGGTCAGCTTCAAGGTTTTCATGCCGACGTCGATGCTGTCGCCGATCTTCAGATCCAGCGCAGTCAGCAGGCGTGCTTCGACCCACGCTTCACCGGGTTGCGGCTCGCCGCCCGAGGTTTCAGCGGCAAACGGGGCCGGGGCACTTTTCAGCTCGCCGCGCAGCGGGTAGGCGCGGTCGACGGCTTTGATGCTCGATAACTGAATGCCGTTGTCGGTGGCAATGACGCTGGAAAACTCCACCACCTGCGCATGATTCAAGCGCAGCTCGGTGCCGCTGCGGATCTGTTCGTCGCGGGCCGGCGAGCTGCCCTCAAGCACCAGGTCGGCGCCAAGGAACTCGGTGGCGCGCAGCATCATTGCACCGTTGAGGCGGGCACCGAAGTAGCCGATGGCGGTGCTCGCCGCCACTGCGACGACCAGAGCAAAGAACAGCACGCGCAATTCCCCGGCGCGGGCATCGCGCATGAGTTGACGTAGGGCGAGACTGAACAGACGCAACAGCGGCAGACGTGCCATCAAGGCTCCAGAGGGGCAACCAGCAGCCCGGCTTCAAGTCGGATCAGGCGCCGGCAGCGATGGGCCAGGCGTTCGTCGTGGGTCACCAGCACGAGGGTGGTGCCGCGTTCCTTGTTCAGTTCGAACAGCAAGTCGCTGATGCGCTCGCCGGTGTGGCTGTCGAGGTTGCCGGTGGGTTCGTCGGCGAACAGCACGTCCGGCTCGGCAGCGAAGGCCCGGGCAATCGCCACGCGCTGTTGTTCGCCGCCGGAGAGCTGGCGCGGCGAGTGCGTCAGGCGCTGGCCGAGACCGACTCGTTGCAGCAGTTCGGTGGCGCGTTCGCGAGCGTCTTTGCGGCCATCGAGTTCCAGCGGCAGCATGACGTTTTCCAGGGCGTTGAGGCTGTCCAGCAACTGGAAGGATTGAAAGACGAAACCCACGTGTTCGGCACGGATGCGCGCGCGCTGGTCTTCGTCGAGATTGCTCAGGCCTTGCCCCGCGAGGATGACTTCGCCGCTGCTTGGCAGGTCGAGGCCGGCGAGCAGGCCGAGCAGGGTGGATTTGCCGGAACCGGACGCGCCGACGATGGCCAGGCTGTCGCCCTGGTTCAGTTCCAGGCTGAGTTCGTGCAGGATAGTCAGTTCACCTTCCGCGCTGGGAACCACTTTGCTGAGGTTCTTCGCGGTGAGAATGCTTGCGCCCATGGAGAATCCGATGCGTGTTTGGTTTTTGAGTGCTGGCCTGGCCTTGATGTGCATGGCCCAGAACGCAGCGGCGGGTACTGTCCTGATCGTTGGCGATAGTATCAGCGCCGGTTTCGGACTGGATACCCGCCTGGGGTGGGTATCGCTGCTCGAGCAACGGCTCAAGCAGGAGGGTTTTGACGACAAAGTAGTCAATGCTTCCATCAGCGGCGACACCAGTGCCGGAGGCCAGGCGCGCCTGCCAGCGCTGCTTGCAGAGCACAAGCCGGAACTGGTGATCCTCGAATTGGGGGGCAACGACGGCCTGCGCGGAATGCCGCCAACGCAATTGCAACAAAACCTTGCGGCGATGATCGACAGCTCGCGTCAGAGTGGCGCCAAGGTGTTGCTGCTGGGCATGCAATTGCCGCCCAACTACGGCAAGCGTTACACCGATGCCTTTGCCGAGGTCTACGGCAAACTTGCGGACGATAAAAAAATCCCGCTGGTGCCGTTTTTCCTCGACGGCGTGGGTGGGCATCCCGAGCTGATGCAGGCCGATGGTCTGCACCCGGCCGCCGGGGCTCAGGGCAAGTTGCTGGAAAATGTCTGGCCGACGCTAAAACCGCTGTTATGAGGCTTTTCTAGTGGCAGTCTTTCGGCTAATGTGGCGCCCCCTTATTTGGAGCCCCCGATGCCGCGTCCTGCCTGGTCCCTGTTTGCCTACCAACTGATCGAGCCTGACGAACAGCTGGATCTGTTCGCCTGCCAGGAAGTGCGGGTGCATCTGGTGACCCGTCAGCTCGAACTCGGTGGCTCGGCAGACCGCACGTTGTGTGGCAGTCTGCTTCCAGCCCAACCGCGTTGGTCGAGTGTGGATCGTCGGGTGTTTCAGGATCAGCGTCTGTGTTCGTTGTGCCGGGCGATTCTCGAGTCGCAGAAGCGCGGCACCTCGCCGATCTGGCCTGAGTTGCGTTTCGAACTCTAGGATCAACAAATCGCAGCCTGCGACAGCTCCTACATGAAGACTTCTGGCTGGCCATCGGCGCATCTCCCCGAATTCCCGAGGTGCGGTGTACAATCGCGCTCTTATACCCTTGTTGATCATGCGAAGGATTTTCCGGATGTTGCCGCGCTTTCCTGCCGTCACCCGCTGCCTGTCACTTGCCGCCCTGTGTGTGGCCGGTCCCGTTGCTGCATTGGAGTTTCCCCTGCCACCACCCGGTGAGGACATCATCGGCCAGGTGCAGGTGATCAAGGCCAAATACGAAGACACCTTCGCTGACCTGGGCACCAAGTACGACCTGGGTTATTCGGAAATGGTCGCGGCCAACCCGGGCGTCGATGCCTGGCTGCCGGGCGCCGGTACCGAAATCGTCCTGCCGACCCGGTTCATTCTGCCGCCGGGTCCACGCGAAGGCATCGTGATCAACCTTGCCGAGTACCGCCTCTACTACTACCCGAAAGGCCGGAACGTGGTGTACACCTTCCCGTTGGGTATTGGTCGTGAAGGTTGGGGCTCGCCAATCGCGCACACCTCGATCACTGCCAAGACGCCGAACCCGACCTGGACCCCTCCGGCGTCGATCAAGGCCGAGCACGCCGCCGACGGTGATCCGCTGCCGAACGTGGTACCGGCCGGCCCGGACAACCCGCTGGGGCCGTTCAAGTTCACCCTGGGCACTCCCGGCTACCTGATCCACGGTTCGAACAAGAAGTTCGGCATCGGCATGCGCACCAGCCACGGCTGCTTCCGCATGTTCAACAACAACGTGCTGGAAATGGCGGCCATGGTGCCGGTCGGCACTTCGGTGCGCATTCTCAACGATGCGTACAAGTTCGGCAGCAGTGGCGGCAAGGTCTATCTGGAAGCGCACACACCCATCGATGACAAGGGCAACCCGTCAGTGGTCGACAAGCACACTGCAGTGATCAATGCGATGCTCAAGCGCGAAGATGTCACCAACAACCTGCGCGTGAACTGGGATGTCGTGCGTGATGTGGTAGCGGCCGAAGATGGCCTGCCAACTGAAATCGGCACACCGAATACCTCGGCGCCGATGGTCTCGAACACCCCGATCGACCTGCAGCAGTAAGTCGATCAAAACCCGCAGGCGCGTGCAGCGTCGGCGGGTTTTTTATTGCCCGGGGGAAAGTACCGGCAATAAAAAAGCCGACCCAAAAAATGGGTCGGCTTGATAACAATCCCGAGGGATTATTACTTGCGGCTAGCTTTGTCCAGCATACGCAGAGCACGCTCGTTAGCTTCGTCAGCAGTCTGTTGTGCTTTTTGAGCAGCAGCCAGAGCTTCATCAGCTTTACGGTATGCTTCGTCTGCACGAGCTTGAGCGCGAGCAGCTGCGTCTTCAGTAGCGGTCAGACGTGCTTCGGTTTCTTTCGATGCGCTGCTGCAACCGGTAGCCAGAACTGCGGCCAGAGCCAGAGCAGAGAATTTCAGAACGTTGTTCATCGTGTTCCCCTTCAAGGACTTTCAATTAAGTGGCTTTCTCCTCCGATTGAGGAAATAGCCGGCGTACATACTACCCATTACTTGTAGTAAGTAAACTGACGGAGCGCAAGAAGCAAAAAAAATTGTAGGCGTTGATTCTTTTTCGAGCAACTTTTAACCGGGCTGTATAAAAAATATCCAGCTGCAGGCCCCGGCCTGAGCGTGTTAATGAGAAAAAGTTCCCGTTGTCCGGTGCTGTTTCTGCGTCTTGCACCAAGTCTGCCTAGATGAATTCGTCTACACTTTTGTTCCGATTTTGCATGACACCTCACATATCTTTGTCGCTCTTGAGGTGACTTTAAAGAAGAGGCTGCGTCTTAAGTCTCGACATCCGGCAATGTTCAGGCGAGTGCCTGGGGAATATCGTCCCCGCGCCTGCCACTACGCCCATCGGAGTCACCCGTTCAACGAGCATGATGACGAGCGCACCTTGAGCATTTTCGCCAATGGTGCCTACTATTTATGACGTGCTCGATTGCGCGAGACCGGTGTGGTTTTTCTCGGTGTCCATCAGGCACGGGGTGGCGTAGATGTTCCTTCGCCGGAAAAACATCGGTAAGGTAGGGGTCAGAATTCAAGACCCGCGAGGAGTAGTGATGAGCGAGGCGTTGTCCATCCACCATGACCAGGCTGGTCATCAGTTCGAGACCAATGTGGACGGTCATCGTGCCTACCTGACCTATATGGATCTGGGGAAACAGACCCTGGATATCTATCGCACCTTCGTGCCCAATGCCTTGCGCGGCCGTGGCATTGCCGCCGCGCTGACCGAAAGCGCGCTGCAGTACGCCGAAGAAATGGGTTACACGGTGATCCCGTCGTGCTCCTACGTCGAGCGCTACATGGAGCGTCATCAGCGCCGCGCCGCCAAGATCTGAATCGCACACACGAAAACGCCGGGCAATGCCCGGCGTTTTTTTATGCCCGTGAAACGCTGATCAGTTGCGCTGACGTTTCGGCAGAACATCCTTGAGCTTGGCGTGCATGCCGCGCAGGGTGTTCTCGGTGGCGGACCAGTCGATGCAGGCATCGGTGATCGACACGCCGTATTGCAGGTCGGCGAGGTCTTTCGGGATGGCCTGGCAGCCCCAGTTCAGATGACTCTCGACCATCAGGCCGATGATCGACTGGTTGCCTTCGAGGATCTGGTTGGCGACGTTCTCCATCACCAGCGGTTGCAGGGCCGGGTCCTTGTTGGAGTTGGCGTGGCTGCAATCAACCATGATGTTCGGTTTGATCTTCGCCTTGTTCAGCGCCTGCTCGCACAGGGCGACGCTGACCGAATCGTAGTTCGGCTTGCCGTTGCCGCCACGCAGCACCACGTGACCGTAGGCGTTGCCCTTGGTGGTGACGATCGACACGCCACCTTCCTGGTTGATCCCCAGGAAACGGTGCGGGCTGGACACCGACTGCAGGGCGTTGATCGCCACGGTCAGGCCGCCGTCAGTGCCGTTCTTGAAGCCGACAGCCGAGGACAGGCCGGAAGCCATTTCACGGTGGGTCTGGGATTCGGTAGTGCGTGCGCCGATGGCCGACCAGCTGATCAGGTCCTGCAGATACTGCGGGGAGATCGGGTCGAGGGCTTCGGTGGCAGTCGGCAGGCCTTTCTCGGCCAGGTCCAGCAGCAACTGGCGACCGATATGCAGACCGTCTTGAATCTTGAACGAGTCATCCAGGTACGGATCGTTGATCAGGCCTTTCCAGCCAACGGTGGTTCGTGGCTTCTCGAAATACACGCGCATGACCAGATACAGGGTGTCGGAGACTTCCTCCGCCAGCACCTTGAGGCGATCGGCGTATTCGTGGGCAGCCTTGATATCGTGGATCGAGCACGGGCCGATCACTACGAACAGACGGTGGTCGGTGCCATCAAGAATGTTGCGAATGACTTCGCGGCCCTTGGTGACGGTGCGCAGCGCAGCATCGCTCAGAGGGATATCACGCTTGAGCTGATCGGGAGTGATCAGGGTCTCGTTAGAGGCGACGTTTAGGTCGTTGATCGGTAAATCAGCCATCGTTTACTCGTCAGGTCACGGGTGCCGGCCGCCAGCGATCCCCGCGCGGCGGAGCACAGCAGATTTAAGCGCGTCGGGGAGCCGAACCTTAGCGCGTCAGACGCGGCTCGACAATGGGCAAACGCCGCTTTAATCCAGCACTGGCTGGGCAAAAGCCTTGCGCACGCTGTCGTGGGAGAACTCGTCGGCGTGTTGTTCGACCCATTGCAGGGCCAGCGCCTGAATATCCTGCAGATCGTCGTGGGCCTCGTTCATGCGGCAATAACGCTCGATCTGGCACACCTGTTCGCCCATCCGGGCACTGAACAGCGTCTGCTCATCGGTGAACGCGATCCCCACCAGATAGCCCTTTTTGCGCCGCAGACACCACGCGACATAGCCCGGATAACAGATCTCGGCGTTGAGTGTCGGCATGCGCACCTGCAGCGCCGTGCCGTGGCGCCAGGCGCGGTGATAATTGCAAGCGATCCCGCCGAGGCTGATAGTGTGCAGCTGTTGCCTGGAAATACACTCGGGCTTGAGCAAGGTTAATTCAACCGGCACTTCGTCCGGATGAGGAATGAAACGTCCCATGAGCACAGACTCCCTGTGTCGGCCATTTGACATTGTTTCACCCAGTATAGTGGTCGAATCCGAGCTGACCGATTTCGACGCCGACCAGCGGCTGCTGGCGATGAGCGGCGTTTCGCTGGTGATTTTCACCAGCGTCGGCTGTTCCAGCTGCCGCTATGCCAGAGAGGTGTTGCCCGGGTTCGAGCTGGAGGTGGATCGCCTGTGCTGGATCGATGCCGGCAATAACGGCGGGTTGGTGGAGCGCTATCAGGTCTTTCATTTGCCGGCGCTGTTTGTGGTGCGCGACGGCGAGTTCTTTGGGGCATTGCACACG
The DNA here is from genome assembly GCF_036861315.1 of Pseudomonas sp. S3(2024). Taxonomy (NCBI): domain Bacteria; kingdom Pseudomonadati; phylum Pseudomonadota; class Gammaproteobacteria; order Pseudomonadales; family Pseudomonadaceae; genus Pseudomonas; species Pseudomonas sp. S3(2024). Next base: position 855,733 of record NZ_JAZAQQ010000002.1, read on the forward strand.
CGTCTGACCGCCGTTGCGCTGAACGCGGCAGTGGCGCAGGCGCTGGGTCGAATTGCAGAGGAGTTGCCATAGATGGTGGGAGCAGACAGCAAACCGGTGATCGGGATTATCGGCACCGGGGCCATTGGCGGGTTTTACGGTCTGATGCTGGCGCGCGCCGGTTTCGATGTGCACTTTTTACTGCGCAGTGAATTCGCCGCAGTGGCCGAACGTGGTTTGCAGGTGGACAGTGCCGTGCATGGCACGCTGACGCTGAACCCGGTGCAGGCGTATGCGAAGGCCGAGGACATGCCGGCTTGCGACTGGTTGCTGGTCGGCGCCAAGACCACCAGCAGCGCGGGTCTGGCCCCGGCGATCATCGCTGCGGCCAGGCCCGGCGCGAAAGTGCTGGTGCTGCAGAACGGTCTGGACGTCGAAGACAGCTTGCGCGAGTTGCTGCCCGATTCCCTGCATCTGCTCGGTGGTCTGTGCCTGATCTGCGTGCATCGCGAAGGTCCCGGGCACATCACCCACCAGGCCTTGGGTGCGGTGAATGTCGGCTATCACAGTGGCCCGGCGGCGGATGAAGCGGCGCGCATGGCGCTGGTCGAGGAGGGTGCCGGTCTGTTCCGCGCCGCTGGCATCGATTCGCAGGCGATGCCCAATCTGCAACAGGCGCGCTGGCAGAAACTGGTGTGGAATATTCCCTACAACGGTCTTTCGGTGTTGCTCGGCGCCGGCACCACGCCGCTGATGGCCGACGGGGACAGTCGCGCGCTGATCCAGGCGTTGATGGCCGAAGTGGTGCAGGGCGCCAGGGCCTGCGGTTACGACGTTCCGCCCGGTTACGCCGAGTACCTGTTCATGATGACCGAGAAAATGCCCGACTATTGGCCGAGCATGTACCACGATTTCCTGCATAAACGGCCGCTGGAACTGGAGGCGATTTATGCCCGGCCACTGGCTGCGGCCAAAGCGGCAGGCTGTGAGTTGCCACGGATCGAAGCGCTGTATCGCACATTGAGTTTTATCGACCGACGCAACACTTGAGTCGGTTTTCGGGGGAGTGGGGGAAGGCATGGCCAAGAACATCGATGACAAACTGGTGCTGGCGATTTCGTCTCGCGCCTTGTTCGACCTGAGCGAGAGTCATAAGGTCTATCTGGCGAGCGGCGTCGAAGCCTATCGGCAATACCAGATTGAACACGAAGACGAAATTCTCGCGCCCGGCGATGCGTTCCCGCTGGTGGAAAAACTCCTGAGCCTCAACAGTCGCCTCGACCGCGCCCGGGTCGAGGTGATTCTGGTTTCGCGCAACAGTGCCGACACCGGCCTGCGCGCGTTCAACTCGATCGATCATTATGGGCTGGACATCTCGCGGGCGGCCTTCGTCGGCGGGCGCAGTCCGTATCCCTATCTCAAAGCGTTTGGCTGTGACTTGTTTCTGTCCACCCACGCCGAGGATGTGCGCGCCGCGCTGGACGCCGGGTTTGCCGCGGCGACGATTCTCTCTGGCGGCGCCAGTCGCGCGGCCAGTGATGAGTTGCGCATCGCCTTCGACGGCGACGCGGTGTTGTTCTCCGACGAATCCGAGCGCGTTTATCAGGCCGGCGGGCTGCTGGCGTTTCAGGCCAAGGAACGCGAGTCGGCGCGCGAGCCATTGCGCGGTGGGCCTTTCAAGGGCTTTCTGGCGGCACTCAATGCGCTGCAACGCGAGTTCCCCGAAGACGACTGCCCGATTCGCACGGCGCTGGTTACCGCGCGTTCGGCACCGGCCCATGAGCGGGTGATCCGCACCTTGCGCGAGTGGGACATCCGCCTCGACGAGTCGCTGTTTCTCGGCGGGCTGACCAAATCGGCGTTTCTCGAAGCCTTCGCTGCCGATGTGTTCTTCGACGATCAGACCGGCCACTGCGAGGCGGCCCGCGAAGTGGTCGCCACCGGACACGTACCGCATGGCATCAGTAACGAACCGTCGATCTAAAGCCCCAGTGCTTCAAGACGTTGCGTCGCACGTCGTACTCGCCAAGGCACTGCTAAGCTGAATCAAATCTCCGCCATGTTGGCACGCGAGGAGGTCATATGATTCGTTCGATGCTGTATGCCACTGACCTCGGTCTGTACGCACCTTTAGTGATGCAGCATGCCCTGGCGCTGGCGCGGACATTCAATGCCGACTTGTATGTGGTGCATGCAGTGGAACCCATGGGGCTGTTTGCCGAGTCGGTGTTGCAGAGTTATCTCGACGAACAGGCATTGAACGAATTTCACAGTCAGGGTCTGAAAACTGTCATCGCCAATATCGAGCAACGGGTGCTGGACAGTTTTCGCGAAGAGCTGGGCGACGAGGGCGAGCAGGATCTGCAGCGGATTTGCGCGGTTCGGGTAGTGCAGGGCGATCCGGCGCAGGTGATTCTCGACCAGGTGCAGAAACTCTCTGTGGATTTGCTGATCGTAGGCACTCACAGCCACGGCGTAGGGGCGGAAACGCCTTTGGGGCGCACGGCGACCCGGGTCCTGCAATTGGCCAAGGTGCCGGTTTATCTGGTGCCATTGGTGGAGCGCCGGCGCCGGGGGGATCGCTGAAGCGGGAATAATGGCCTTTTGATAAAAAAGTTCTAGATTTATTCATCAAACCATTAATATAGTTATATACCGTCGCTGATGCCCGTGGCGTCTACCTGCTTTGAGGGATACATATGAAGCTTCAACAATTGCGCTACATCTGGGAAGTGGCGCACCACGACCTCAACGTTTCCGCTACCGCCCAAAGCCTTTACACCTCGCAACCGGGTATCAGTAAACAGATCCGCCTGCTGGAAGACGAACTTGGCGTTGAAGTGTTTGCCCGCAGTGGCAAGCACTTGACCCGCGTCACCCCGGCCGGCGAGCGCATCATCACCACCGCAGGCGAAATCCTGCGCAAGGTCGAAAGCATCAAGCAGATTGCCCAGGAATTCTCCAACGAGAAAAAAGGCACCCTGTCGATCGCTACCACCCACACCCAGGCGCGTTATGCATTGCCGCCGGTGATCAGCAATTTCATCAAACAATACCCGGACGTGGCGCTGCACATGCACCAGGGTTCGCCAATGCAGATCGCCGAGATGGCCGCTGACGGCACCGTCGATTTCGCCATCGCCACCGAAGCGCTGGAGCTGTTCGGTGATCTGGTGATGATGCCGTGCTATCGCTGGAACCGCTGCGTGGTCGTGCCCCAGGGCCACCCGCTGACCAAGCTGCCGAAGCTGACCCTCGAAGCGCTGGCCGAATACCCGATCGTGACTTACGTGTTCGGTTTCACCGGCCGTTCGAAACTCGACGAAGCCTTCAGTCATCGTGGCCTGACGCCGAAAGTGGTGTTCACCGCGGCCGACGCCGACGTGATCAAAACCTACGTGCGTCTGGGCCTGGGTGTGGGCATCGTTGCCAAAATGGCGGTCGACACCAAGCTCGATAACGACCTGGTGGTGCTGGATGCCAGCGAGCTGTTCGAGTCGAGCATCACCAAGATCGGTTTCCGTCGCGGTACTTTCCTGCGAGGTTTCATGTGCGACTTCATCGAGAAGTTCGCCCCGCACCTGACCCGCGAAGTGATGGCCAAAGCCATCCAGTGCCACAACAAGCAGGAACTGGAAGAGCTGTTCGACGGCGTCGAACTGCCGGTCCACTAAGACCCTGCCTCAAAGCACCTCGGTGACAGCAAACTGTTGCCGGGTGCCCGCTACCAGAATCTCCACTTCATCGCCCTCGAACTTGCCCAGCAGGCTTTTGCCCAGCGGCGAGCGCGGGGTGATGACGGTAATCGGCTGACCCACCACATCGACTTTCAGGCCTGCCGCATCCGGGGCCAGAAACAGCCATTGCTCGCGACCCTTTTCGTCCTCCAGACCGAGCAGGGCGCCGATCTCGATGCCGCGATTTTCGTCATAGGCACGCAGCGTCAGGTTCTGGCAGAGCGCCAGTGACTGACGGATTTCCTCAACCCGTTTCGCCTGACCTGCCGCCAGATAGGAAGCCTCAAGTCCGAGGGTGTCGTACTTGTTCTCGGCGATGTTCTCTTCGTGGGTCGCGGTTTCGTAAGCAGTCTGCGCGGCGCGTTCGGCGATGTCGAGGTCGACGCGCAGTTTGTCGAGGATCAGTTGGTGGACGGTGTGTTTGTTCATGATCAATCGCAGAATTGCAAAACGTTGGCGCGGCTCTTTTCGCTCGGCGCGGTCTGGTCCTGTTGCAGCCAGAACTGGCATTTCGGATTTGACTGGTTGCGACTGCTGCCGCGAGCCTGATCCAGGCGCGCCTGCTGCTCGTTCTTGCGCAGGTTTTCTTCGTACTGTTCGAACAGCGGACTCTGTGGCGGAATGTCCGGTTGTACCTGAACGGCCGCTGGCGGCTTGGCCAGTTGCTGCACCGCCTGAGCAACCGGTGCCAGTTGCTCGGTCAACACAAAACGCGAAATCAGCCAGCAGGTCAGGGCGATGGCCAGAAAGCCCAGCCACATGCCCAGGGCGATGCTGCCGGTCAGTTGCAGCGCGCTAAGCTGAACGGGCAAGGGACGACGCGGGTTGGGGCGATAGGGCATGGCTGCCTCCTGGCGGATGATTGCGGGCAAGTGGCGATTGTCGCACGAAGATTAATCGCCGTCGGCTCTTCTGTGCGAGGTCATTTATGCGGACAATCAGCGCTTTTGCCAACGGGAGTCTTGCATGCCGATACCGAAAACCCGCTGGGATATTTTTTGCACCGTGGTCGACAACTATGGCGACATCGGCGTGACCTGGCGTCTGGCCAGGCAACTGGTAGCCGAGCATGGGCTGGCGGTGCGCCTGTGGGTCGATGACCTGCGCGCCTTTGAACGTATCTGCCCCGAGATCGACATCCACCTGGCGCAGCAATCGCAGCAGGGCGTCGAGGTGCGGCATTGGCCGAGCGACTGGCCGCAGACGGAGGCGGCGGACGTGGTGATCGCCGCATTTGCCTGTCAGCTGCCATCGGCGTACATGGACGCCATGGCCGAGCGGCAACAGCCACCGCTGTGGATGAACCTCGATTACCTCAGCGCCGAAGACTGGGTCACCGGCTGCCACGGGTTGCCGTCAGTGAAGTACAAGTCGGTGCAGAAATTCTTTTTCTTTCCCGGATTTCAACCGGGGACGGGCGGCTTGCTGCGTGAAAACGGTCTGCTTGAGCGGCGTCGGCGATTTCAGCAGGACGCGGCTGCGCAGCGACAATTCCTGCACGGCCTGGGCGTAGATCGCGCAGCTGACGCACAGCTGATCTCGTTGTTTGCCTACGAAAATGCCGGGCTGGCCAGTTGGCTGGATGCGTTGGCGGCCGATAGCACGCCGACCCATCTGCTGGTGCCGGAAGGGCGGATTCTCGGTGACGTTGCGCGCTGGCTCGGGGTCGATGCATTGGCTGTCGGCGATCTGGATGTGCGTCAGGCGCTGACGGTGCAGGTGCTGCCGTTCGTCCGTCAGGATCAATACGATCAGTTGCTGTGGTGCTGCGACTTCAACGCGGTGCGCGGTGAAGACTCGTTCGTCCGTGCACAGTGGGCCGGGCGACCGATGCTCTGGCACATCTATCAGCAGGACGAAGACATTCACCTCGACAAGCTCGATGCCTTTCTCGCGCTCTACACCAAAGGGCTTTCCCCGGCCGCTGCTGAGGCGATGAGCGGTCTGTGGCGGGCCTGGAGTGCCGGGAAACCGATCGGCGAGCACTGGCTCCAGGTCCGTAAACACTGGCCAGAACTGCAGGAAAACGCCGAGCAATGGTGTCTGGAACAAGGCTTGCAGGCGGATCTTGCCACGGCGCTGGTACAGTTTTACCTAAATTGGATATGATACGCGGCCTAGATTTTTGTAAATCCCATCCAAATTCGGATATTCGCAATGAAAACTGGTAAAGAACTCAAACCCGGTACCGTGATCCGTATCGACAACGATCCTTGGCTGGTTCAGAAAGCTGAATTCACCAAGTCGGGCCGTAACAGCGCGATCATGAAGACCAAGCTGAAGAACCTGCTGACCGGTTACAAGACCGAAACCGTTTACGGTGCGGACGACAAGCTGGACGACGTGATCCTCGACCGCAAAGAAGCGACCCTGTCCTTCATCAGCGGCGACACCTACACGTTCATGGACACCACTGACTACACCATGTACGAACTGAACGCCGAAGACATCGAAAGCGTTCTGCCTTTCGTTGAAGAAGGCATGACCGACGTTTGTGAAGCCGTGTTCTTCGAAGAGCGTCTGGTTTCCGTAGAACTGCCGACCACCATCGTGCGTCAGGTTGACTACACCGAAGGTTCCGCTCGCGGTGACACTTCCGGCAAGGTGATGAAGCCTGCCAAACTGAAGAACGGTACCGAGCTGTCGGTTGCTGACTTCATCGAAATCGGCGACATGATCGAGATCGATACCCGCGAAGGCGGTTCCTACAAAGGCCGTGCCAAATAAGCACTGCTTTTTACGGAAAGAAAAAGCCCGACCATTGAGTCGGGCTTTTTTGTGCCTGCGATTCCACGTCTACCACCGAACCCTGTGGGAGCGAGCTTGCTCGCGAATAGGCCCGGTCAGACAACCTGTGTGTTGAATGACACAAAGCATTCGCGAGCAAGCCCGCTCCCACAGTGGATTGGTGTTGTTCTCAAACGGTGGTGTGCAGGCGTACGTCAACGTTGCCACGGGTGGCGTTGGAGTACGGGCAGACCTGGTGCGCCGCGTCGACCAGTGTCTGCGCGTCGGCTTGTTCCAGACCCGGCAGGCTGATGTGCAGGTCAATGTCCAGACCGAAGCCGCCAGGGATCTGGCCGATACCGACATGAGCGGTGATCGAGGCGTCGTCCGGGATCTTGCGTTTGGTCTGGCTGGCGACGAATTTCAGCGCGCCGATGAAGCAGGCGGAGTAACCGGCAGCGAACAGTTGCTCAGGGTTGGTCGCTGCGCCGCCGGCACCGCCGAGTTCTTTCGGGGTAGCGAGTTTGACGTCGAGGATGTTGTCGCTGGAGATCGCACGACCATCACGGCCGCCAGTGGAGGTTGCGATTGCAGTGTAGAGAGTTTGCATGGTGTGGGCCTCGTTGGGTGTCTGTTTTTGCGCTAATTGTTTGCGCGCTAAGTAAGTGCGAGAGGAATGTAGCTCGCTAATGTTTAGTGCGCAAGATAATTTTCTGAAAAATATACGCTTCGACGAAGGACTGGTTCGTTTGGTTAGCCTGGAAGGCGCGGTTTAGAGAGGATGGCGGGAAGGTCAGGCGTGGAAAAATATTTTTCAGACAACGAAATTACCTGTAGGAGTGAGCCTGCTCGCGATAGCGGTGCAGCAGTCAACACGATGGCGGCGCGTTCACCGCTATCGCGAGCGGGCTCACTCCTACAGTGGAACAGTGGCGGGCTCAGGCCAAACTGTTTTGCAGATGGTTGCGCAGGGCTTGCAACTCAGATTGAAGCTTCTGCAGGCGTTCGAGGGTGAAACCACTGGCGCCGAGGATGCATTGTGGAATGGTTTGCGCCTTGTCGCGCAGTGCTCGACCTTGCTCGGTCAACTCGACAATCACCACACGCTCATCTTCACGACTGCGCGTGCGGCTGAGCAAGCCTTCACCTTCCAGCCGTTTGAGCAACGGTGTCAGCGAGCCTGGATCGGTAAGCAACCGCGTACTGATTTCGCCCACGGTCAAACCATCCTTTTCCCACAGAACCATCATCGCCAGATACTGCGGATAGGTCAGGCCCAGCGCTTGCAGCAGCGGCTTGTAGACCTTGGTCATCATCAGTGAAGTGGAATGCAGGGCGAAGCACGCCTGATTGTCGAGCAGCAGGTCGTCGCAGGTGTCGCGTTCGGTGGTCATGGCAAAGCCTTGTTCGGTGATAGGCTTGAATCTAGCGCCCGAATGTTTAATGCGCCAGATAATTATCCAGGATCTAGTGTCGGCCCAGCTCGCGTTGCAGCGCCAGATCCCACGGTGGCACCGGGCTGAAGCGGGTCTTGAGGTATTCCAGAAGCAGACGGCTGCGCGAATGGGTCTGCTGTTCCATGCGCAGTGCATAGATGCCGGTGCTCTCTGGTTGCGGCAGGCCGTTCTCGCAGAACAGCGGCAGCAGTTCGCTGCGCAGCAGGTATTCGCTGGCCAGCCAGGTCGGCAAATGCGCGATGCCCAGCCCGGCCAGAGCACCGCACACCAGCGCTTCGGCATTGTTGGCGCTCATGCGGATGCGCGCGGGGCGATGCAGTTGCATTTGCCCGTCCAGTTCGAAGCGCCAGGCGAAGGGCGGGGCGAGACCTTCCCAATCCAGCCCGTCATGTTCACTCAACTGCGCGGGATGGCGCGGTGCGCCACGGCGTTTGAGGTAGTCGGGGCTGGCGCAGGCAATGCGCACCATGCTCGCCAGCGGCGTGGCGACCAGCCGCGTATCGGCCATTTGCCCGGCGCGCAGCACCAGATCGACTTTGCCCAGATTCGAGCCGTGCATGTCGATGAAGCTGTCGATCAGGTGCAACTGCACGTCCAGGCCCGGGTACAGCACCAGAAAGTCAGCGATGACCGGCGCGAGATGGCGGCGACCAAAAGCGGCCGGGGCATCGATGCGGATCAAGCCTTCCGGCGCACTGCTCAACGACACCGCTTCGGCGCGGGCCAGTTGCAGCTCGCTGACGATGCGTCGCGCCCGCTCGGCAAACGCCAGACCCGCCGGGGTTGCCCGCACAGCGTGGGTGCTGCGGATGAACAATTGGCTGCCGACCGCGCTTTCCAGGCTGTCGATGCGCCGCGCGACGGCGGAAGGCGTCAGCGGATGACGACGGGAAGCCGCAGAAAAACTGCCACTCTCCAGCACATCGAGAAACAGCCCGAGCTGTTCGGTCAACTGATTGGGATTCATGAGTGTTTCGGTGCTTGTGCGAAATTGGCATAGCCATTGTGCGTTGCTGTGCGTTTCCCCGCCAGCCTCTACTGCGTAGGATGAATCGCCTGACGGATGAGGAAATCGTTGTGATCGAGTTTTTGTTGTACCTGCTGTTTGGCGCCGCCCTGGGGACACTGGGCGGGATCTTCGGCATCGGCGGTGGTTTGATCGCCATCCCGCTGCTGGGCGTGTGGTTTGGCCTCGATCAGCAGATCGCCCAAGGCACGGCGCTGGTGATGGTGGTGCCGAACGTGATGCTGGCGCTGTGGCGCTATCATCAGCGCAATCGCATCGAGCTGCGTCATGCGCTGCCGTTGGCGGTCATGGGTTTTTGCTTTGCGTGGATCGGTTCGATCTGGGCCGTGGGCATCGATGCGCAAACCATGCGTATCGGTTTTGTCGTGTTCCTTGTGGTGCTCTCGGCATACAACCTGCTGAAGATGTTCGGCAAGAAAACCGCCGTGACCTCCGAAATGCGTTACTCATGGCCATGGCTCGGTGTTTTGGGCGCAGCGTCCGGGACCATGGGCGGTTTGTTCGGTGTCGGCGGGGCCGTGGTGGCGACGCCAGTGCTGACCAGTCTGTTCGGCACCAGCCAAGTGGTTGCCCAGGGCCTGTCGCTGGCGTTGGCATTGCCGAGCACCGGCGTGACCTTGGTGACGTACGCGGTGCATCACGAAGTGGACTGGATGATCGGCTTGCCGCTGGCCATCGGCGGTCTGGCCAGCATCAGTTGGGGGGTGAAAGTCGCCCACGCCATGCCGGAAAGGCTCCTGCGCGGGCTGTTCTGCGGTTTTCTGGTGCTGTGCGCGGTGATGCTCGCGTTTAAAGTTTGAAGCCTTCGACGATGTGCTCGGCCAGGCATTCGGTGATCGGCGACGGATTGTTCAGGTTGCGGATCAACATGATACTGGCCTCAGGCAACAGCGGCAGATCCTCGGCGGCGCCGAGAATGCGCATGTCCGGGGTGATCAGGCTTTCCAGTTGCGCGGTGATCGCCAGACCTGCGCTCACCACCGCCATCAGCGCCGACAGGCTGGTGCTGTTGTAGGCGATGCGGTAGTCGCGGCCCATCGCGTCCAGCGCATTGCACGCCCACAAACGGCAGAAGCAATCACTGTTGAACATCGCCAGCGGCAACGGCGTCTGCTCATGGGCGCTGAAATTCTGCGCCTCGGCCCAGACGAAACGCTCCTTGCGCAGCAACTGACCGATCTCGTTGCCCGGCTCCCGGGTGACAATCGACAAGTCCAGATCGGTGCGCTGCAACAGCTGTTTGCTGGATTCGCAGTGCACTTCAATCTGGATCAGCGGGTAGAACTGAGCGAACCTCGAGAGGATCCCCGGCAGAAACCGCATCACGTAATCGTCCGGCGTACCGATGCGCACGGTGCCGACCATGTGCGGCTCGCGCAGCGTGTTGAACACTTCGCTGTGCAATTTCAGGATGCGTCGCGCATAACCCAACAGCACCTGGCCTTCGGCGGTCAGACGTACCTGGCGGCCGTCGCGCTCGAATAGCTGGCGTTGCAGCACATCTTCTTCGAGGCGCTTCATCTGCATGCTCACCGCCGATTGCGTGCGGTTGACCATTTCGCCGGCGCGGGTAAACCCGCCTTGATCGGCAATCGCGACGAAGGTGCGCAGGACATCGGTATCGATACTGGGGTAGGCCGACAATTGATGAATCTCCGTGATGAATGCCATCAGAAACATTCGTTGGATTGATCTTAGCGCCAGCGCGAGACTTGAGCCATCCACATGGAGGGCAACACGATGAAAGGTCAACGAGAGTATGTAGACGACACAAAATTTTCCGGCCACGGCCATATCGTTTCCGACCTGCTGCACAAGTTTAGCCGCTGGTACGAACTGCACCGTGAGCGTGAGTTGCTTGCCAGCCTGAGCGACGAAGCGCTGAAGGACATCGGGGTCAGCCGTGCCGACGTCGAACACGAGGCCATCCGGCCGTTCTGGGACGATCCGATGCATAAATGATCAGGGCCTTACTACACAAACCACTTTCAGGTGAGGTAGGTTGCGAGCAGACAAGGAGATGTTCATGCCCGCGACTCTGGCCTTTTCCCTCAAACAGGCGCGACGTCTGGCGCTGGCTGCCCAAGGGTTCAACGGGCGCCAGCCGCCGACCGTCAAGGCGCCGCAACTCAACCGGCTGATCGAACGGCTGGGGCTGTTGCAGATCGACTCCGTCAACGCCGTGGTGCGCTCGCACTATCTGCCGCTGTTTTCCCGTCTGGGTTCCTATTCTTCCGATCTGCTCGACCAGGCTGCCTGGAGTTCGGGCCGTCGGCGCACGCTGTTCGAATACTGGGGCCACGAAGCGTCGTTGCTGCCGCTGGCGATGTATCCGTTGATGGGGTGGCGGATGCAGCGGGCCAGAACTGGCAGAGACATCTATCAGCAACTGGCGAAGTTTGGTCTTGAGCAGCAGGACGTCGTGCGCCGGGTTTTAAGCGCGGTTGAGGCGCGCGGTGCATTGGGCGCCGGCAGTCTGTCGACCCGCGAGGACAAGGCCGGGCAATGGTGGGACTGGAGCGCGGAAAAGCATGCGCTGGAATGGTTGTTCGCCGCCGGTGAAGTGACCGTCGCCGGCCGCCGCGGTTTTGAGCGTTTGTATGATTTGCCGGAGCGGGTAATCCCGACGTCGATTCTGCAGCAGCCGTTGCCGGATGAAGCCGAAGCACAACGTGGTTTGCTGCTGCACGCGGCCCAGGCACTGGGCGTCGGCACGGAAAAGGATCTGCGCGATTATTTCCGCTTGAACCCTGGCGATGCGCGCCCGCGTCTGGCGGAGCTGGTCGAGGACGGGCAATTGCAGACCTGCGAAGTCGCTGGCTGGCGACAGATCGCCTACTGCCTGCCGCAGCCGAAAGTCCCGCGCAAAGTTGTCGCCAGTGCGCTGTTGTCACCGTTCGACTCGCTGATCTGGGAGCGCAGTCGTACCGAGCGGCTGTTCGATTTTCGCTATCGGCTGGAGATTTATACGCCGCAGGACAAGCGGGTCTACGGCTATTACGTGTTGCCGTTTCTGCACAATGAGCGGATTGCCGCGCGGGTCGATCTGCGCGCCGAGCGGGCGTCGGGACGATTGGCGGTGCATGCAGTGCACGAGGAAGAGCCGGGGCTGGACGAAGAGGGGATGCTGGCGCTGGCGTTGAATTTGCGGCAGATGGCCGATTGGCTGGGGCTTGCGCGAGTGCAGCTTAATTGTCAGCGCGAGAGTGCGGGGCGGTTGCGGGTGGCATTGGCTGAAGTCTGTAGTGACTGAGCTGGCCTCTTCGCGAACAGGCTCGCTCCCACATGGGTTTTGTGTACGACACAGATCCAGTGTGGGAGCGGGCTTGCTCGCGAAGGCGGCCTGCCCGACGCTAAAAATCTGACTGATTCAGCGGCGGACTTGTTTCAGGGTTTCCGCGATCAAAAACGCCAGTTCCAGCGACTGATCGGCATTCATCCGCGGGTCACAGTGGGTGTGATAACGATCCGACAACCCGTCTTCAGTGATCGGCCGCGCACCACCGATGCACTCGGTGACATTCTGCCCGGTCATCTCGATATGAATCCCGCCGGCATAAGTGCCTTCGGCTTCATGCACCTGGAAGAATTGCTTCACCTCACCCAGGATCTGCGCGAAGTCGCGGGTCTTGTAGCCGCTGCTGGCCTTGATGGTGTTGCCATGCATCGGGTCGGAGCTCCACAGCACCTGTTTGCCCTCACGCTGCACCGCGCGGATCAGCGCCGGCAGGTGATCGCCGACCTTGTTCGCGCCCATCCGCGCAATCAGGTTCAGGCGCCCCGGATCGTTGTCCGGGTTGAGCACGTCGATCAGGCGAATCAGATCATCCGGGTTCATGCTCGGGCCGACTTTCACCCCGATCGGGTTGTTCACCCCGCGCAGGAATTCGACGTGAGCGCCGTCGAGCTGACGGGTGCGGTCGCCGATCCACAGCATGTGCGCCGAGCAATCGTAGTAATCGTTGGTCAGGCTGTCGCGACGCACGAAGGCTTCTTCGTAGTTCAGCAGCAGCGCTTCGTGGGCAGTGAAGAAACTGGTTTCGCGCAGTTGCGGCGAGCTGTCCATGCCACAGGCGCGCATGAACGCCAGGGTTTCATCGATGCGGTCGGCGAGGTGGCTGTACTTCTCGGCCAGTGCCGAGTTGGCGATGAAGTCCAGGTTCCACTTGTGCACTTGATGCAAATCGGCAAAACCGCCCTGGGCGAAGGCGCGCAACAGGTTCAGGGTGGCGGTGGACTGGTGGTACGACTGCAGCAGGCGCTCCGGATCCGGCACGCGGCTCTTTTCGTCGAAGCCGATACCGTTGACGATGTCGCCACGGTAGGCCGGCAGGGTCACGCCGTCGATAGTTTCATCGTTGGCCGAGCGCGGCTTGGCGAACTGGCCGGCCATGCGCCCGACCTTGACCACCGGGCAACCGGCGGCGAAGGTCATGACGATCGCCATTTGCAGCAATACTTTGAACGTGTCGCGAATCTTCGCCGCCGAGAACTCGGCAAAGCTTTCCGCGCAATCGCCGCCCTGCAGCAGGAACGCCCGGCCCTGAGTCACTTCGGCAAATTGACGGCGCAGCTCGCGTGCTTCGCCGGCAAACACCAGCGGCGGATAACTGGCCAGGGTCTGCTCGACCTGGCGCAGATGCGCCGCGTCAGGGTATTGGGGTTGTTGCTGGATCGGCAGGGCGCGCCAGCTGTCAGGGCTCCACGGTTGGCTCATCACGGTCTCTAATTGGTTCTACGCACGGGAAGCCCATGGTAGCAGTAATTAGTGCGTGACCTGCTCCCGCCCCATCACCGACAATCGTCGCTTTGCCACGGCGCCGCAGCGGTGCCATCGCGTCACCGCGCCCGGTGACCATCAGGAGACGAAATGACTGAGGAGCGCGTCGAGCTGTTGCTCGCCGAGGTACAGGATGAGTTCGGCGTGATTCGCGTGCTGGAAGTGGCCGATTACCGCTTTCTGGAATTTGGCGATGCCATCGAGCAGAGCTGCGTGTTCACCGCCGATCCGAGCTGGCTGGAATATGACTACACCCGGGCGATGCTGATTGGCGCGTTGTGCCATGAGCAACCGGAGAGCGCACTGTTTCTCGGCCTCGGTGCCGGCACGCTGACCCAGGCCTGCCTCAAGTTCCTGCCGCTGGAAGATGTCGAAGCCATCGAACTGCGTCCGGACGTGCCGCGCCTGGCGATCGAATACCTGGGGCTGGATGACGATCCGCGCTTGTACATTCGAGTCGGCGATGCGCTGGAGTTGCTGCCGACGGCCGAGCCTGCGGATCTGATCTTTGTCGATCTGTACACCGATGTCGGCCCGGGTGTCGGGCACCTGGCCTGGAGTTTTCTCGGCGACTGTCAGAAGCGTCTGAACCCGGGCGGCTGGCTGGTGATCAACCAGTGGGCCACCGATGATGGCAAACCGTTGGGCGCGGCGTTGCTGCGCGGACTCTATCACCGGCATTACTGGGAGCTGCCGGTGAAGGAGGGCAATGTGATTCTGATTGTGCCGGCGGATCTCGATCAGGAGCTGGACATGCAGGCGCTGACCGCCCGCGCCGAAGTGCTGGCGCCACGGCTGGGTTATTCGCTGCAGTCGTTGATCAAGGCGATTCGCCCGGCGACATGAGTTGCCAGTGATGGCCCCTTCGCGAGCAGGCTCGCTCCCACATGGGTCCTGTGGCACTCACACAATTTTCTGTGGGAGCGAGCCTGCTCGCGAAGAGGGCCTGATAACCCGCGAATATTTCAGATCCCTTTGAAGATGCCCGGGCGCCGCTCCACCAGCGACCTCACCCCCTCCTTGGCATCCTCACTCCCCATCAACTTTTTCACCAGTGCCGGCAACCCCTGCGCCGCCGCCGTCTCGCCTTCATACCGCGCCTGGCGCGCCGACATCAGCGTTGCCTGCACCCCCAACGGTGCCTGCCGGGCAATCCGTTCGGCCAGTTCGATCGCCCGCGGCAACAGATCCTCACTGGCCATCACTTCCTGCACCAAACCCAGATGCAACGCATCGTGGGCATCAAACTCATCGCCGGTCAGCAACCAGCGCATCGCGTTGCCCCAACCGGCCACTTGGTGAAAGCGCAATGTCGCGCCCCCAAACGGAAAAATCCCCCGCTGCACTTCCATTTGCGCGAAGCGGGTATTGCTCGCGCACAGGTTGATATCCGCGGCCAGCATCAACTCGATACCGATGGTCAGGCAGTAGCCCTGCGCGGCGACAATGACCGGTTTGCTGACCCGTGGACCAACGAAAACACCCCATGGGTCGCAACCACCGGTCGGAACCTGCCAGCCTTCGGCGAGGGCGGCGCTGGCGTTGAGCAGATCCAGACCGGCGGTAAAGTGTTCGCCATGCCCGAACACCACCGCCACCCGCGCCTCGCTGTCGGCCTCGAACTCGCCGTAGGCCAGGCTCAAGTCATTGAGCAGATCGAGGTCGAAGGCGTTGCGTTTGGCGGCCCGGTCGAGGCCGATCAAGTGGATATGACCTCGACGTTCACGGCTGACGCGGCCGGGGCAGGGCTGATTCATGGAGAAATCCTCGGGCGGGAAGGGCGGGTGCAGCGACGGTATGCCGCACATCGATGAATCGTTTAAGCGTCATCACCCGCAGGGCCGGGCCTTTGCAAAATAGACCTTTGCACGATTATCCGCAAAACCCCGTTACACAGCGGTGACACACCGATTCAGGCGATAAAAAAAGCTCCCTTTTTGGGCAAATTCCGGTATAGTGCGCGCCGGCCTTTAACCGGGCCGCGTTTAGGTAGCGCAATTCCCCGAAGTCAGCTTCGGCTGCATGTCCGCACTGCGGGCTCTTCCTTGACGATTCTTTTTCATTCATACGTTTTCGCAAATCCCCGCCGACAAAGCTGCCAGGGCGACTCTTGAGTCTCAACACGGCATGTGCAGCTTTGGAGCATGGGTCTTTGCGGATGCACTTAGAGGCAGACCCATGACCCAGGAAATCGGCGGCTTCGCCGCTCTTGAACTTCATCCCAATATTGTCGCTGCAGTAGTCGCTACCGGCTATGAAGAGCCTTCGGCCATTCAGCAGCAGTCGATCCCGATCATCCTCGCCGGTCACGATATGATTGGTCAGGCGCAAACCGGTACCGGTAAAACCGCTGCCTTTGCCCTGCCTATCCTGCACCGCATTGATCCGTCCAAGCGCGAGCCGCAAGCTCTGATCCTGGCCCCAACTCGTGAGTTGGCGCTACAAGTTGCAACCGCTTTCGAAACTTACGCCAAGCAAATGCCGGGCGTAACTGTTGTGGCTGTCTACGGCGGCGCGCCGATGGGCCCACAATTGAAAGCAATCCGTAATGGCGCGCAGATCGTTGTCGCCACTCCGGGCCGTCTGTGCGACCACCTGCGTCGCGACGAAAAAGTCCTCGCTACCGTGAACCACCTGGTTCTGGACGAAGCAGACGAAATGCTCAAACTCGGTTTCATGGACGACCTGGAAGTGATCTTCAAGGCCATGCCGGAAACCCGTCAGACCGTATTGTTCTCGGCAACCCTGCCGCAGTCGATCCGTGCCATCGCCGAGCGCCACCTGCGCGATCCGAAGCACGTGAAGATCCAGAGCAAGACCCAGACCGTTACCGCGATCGAACAGGCTCACCTGTTGGTTCACGCTGACCAGAAGACCTCCGCCGTTCTCAGCTTGCTGGAAGTGGAAGACTTCGACGCGCTGATCATGTTCGTGCGCACCAAGCAAGCGACCCTGGATCTGGCCAGTGCCCTCGACGCCAAAGGCTACAAGGCCGCTGCGCTGAACGGTGACATCGCCCAGAACCAGCGTGAACGCGTCATCGACTCGCTGAAAGATGGCCGCCTGGACATCGTTGTCGCGACCGACGTGGCTGCCCGTGGTCTGGACGTTCCGCGCATCACCCACGTATTCAACGTGGACATGCCGTACGACCCGGAATCCTACGTGCACCGTATCGGCCGTACCGGCCGTGCCGGTCGCGAAGGTCGCGCACTGCTGCTGGTGACTCCACGTGAGCGCCGCATGCTGCAAGTGATCGAGCGTGTCACCGGTCAGAAGGTTGCCGAAGTGCGTCTGCCGGACGCTCAGGCCGTTCTCGATGCACGCATCAAGAAACTGACCAACAGCTTGTCGCCGCTGGTCGCTGATGCTGAGTCGACTCACGGCGAACTGCTGGATCGCCTGACCGCTGACATCGGTTGCACCCCGCGTGCCCTGGCTGCAGCTCTGCTGCGCAAGGCGACCAACGGTCAAGCGCTGAACCTGGCGGCGATCGAGAAGGAACGCCCACTGGTGCCGAACAATGCACCGCGTGGCGACCGTCCTGAGCGTTCCGGTGATCGTCCTGAGCGTGGTGACCGCGAGCGTCGCGCGCCAATGCCTCTGGGCGAAGGTCGTGCCCGTTGCCGTACCGCGCTGGGTGCGCGTGACGGTATCGCCGCCAAAAACCTGCTGGGCGCCATCCTCAACGAAGGTGGTCTGGCCCGCGAAGCGATCGGTCGCATCCAGGTGCGTGACAGCTTCAGCCTCGTCGAGCTGCCGGAAGATGGTCTGGACAAACTCCTGACCAAGCTGAAGGACACTCGCGTCGCTGGCAAGCAGCTGAAACTGCGTCGCTACCGCGAAGATTGATCCGCCCTTGGGCTGATTGATCGAACATGAAAAATCCCCGACCGGTTCGGGGATTTTTTTTGCCTGCTTTTTACCTCGCCCCACAACCCTGTGGGAGCTGGCTTGCCAGCGATGACGTCAGCCGAAACGATAGATATCCATACCCAGTGCACCCATCGTGAAGCCTTTATGCGCTACGCGGAACTCACCTCCCGCACCACGGGCAAAATACAGCGGCAGCAAATGCTCCTCACTCGGATGGCTGCGCACCGCATTGGGCGCCTGCTGACGATAATCGTGCAGTGCCGCCTCATCGTCGGTCGCC
Organism: Pseudomonas sp. S3(2024); assembly: GCF_036861315.1. NCBI lineage: Bacteria > Pseudomonadati > Pseudomonadota > Gammaproteobacteria > Pseudomonadales > Pseudomonadaceae > Pseudomonas > Pseudomonas sp. S3(2024). Next base: position 873,596 of record NZ_JAZAQQ010000002.1, read on the forward strand.
AGCTTGTCGATCATCCAGTCACGGAAGTCCCGTGCCCACGGCTCGACGCTTTCCGGGCCGGCGTGCCAGTCCAGTTCGCGCAGGTTGTGGGTGATGCTGCCGGAGCCGATCAGCAGAATGCCCTGCTCGCGCAGACTCGCCAGCGCTTGTCCGACACGGGTTTGCAATACCGGGCCGCCGCGACTCGGCAGCGACACCTGCACCACCGGAATATCCGCCTGCGGGTACATCAGCGACAGCGGCACCCAGACGCCGTGATCGAACGGTCGTTGCGGATCGAGGCGTGCCGGCAGATGCGCGGCGTCAAGCAATTCAGCCACTTCGGCTGCCAGTTGCGGATTGCCCGGTGCCGGGTACTGCACTTCGAAAAGGGCACGCGGGAAGCCGCCGAAGTCATGCCAGGTTTCCGGACGAGGATTGCTGCTGACCAGCAGTTCCTGGCTTTCCCAGTGGGCAGAGACGATCACGATGGCTTTCGGCCGCGGCAATTCGGCCGCCAGACGCGCCAGCGCCGGGCCACTGGCACCGGGCTCCAGCGCCAGCATCGGTGAGCCGTGGGAGATAAACAGGCTGGGAAACATGGAAAGGTTCCTGAGCGGTAAGATGGCCTCATCTTCAGTCAGATCATTGATCTAAATCTAATATAAGTTTTAACGCCTTTTGATCGAATTTTTTGGGGTGATGCATGCAGCCTGAGTTTTGGCACAAGAAGTGGGAATCCAATCAGATCGGCTTTCACCTGCCTGAGGTGAACCCGTATTTGCAGCGGCACTGGCCGCAACTGGCGATCCCGGCCCAGACCCGGGTGCTGGTGCCGCTGTGCGGGAAAAGCCTGGATCTGCTGTGGCTGGCCGGGCGCGGGCATCAGGTGCTCGGAGTCGAGCTGTCGCTGAAGGCCGTCGAGGATTTTTTCAGTGAGCATCAGGTAACGCCGCAGGTCAGTGCCAAGGGGCCGTTCAAAGTCTATCGCGCCGATTCCATCGAGTTGTGGTGCGGTGATTTCTTTGCGCTGACAGCCGACGATGTAGCGGATTGCGCGGCGTTGTACGACCGGGCAGCGCTGATTGCCTTGCCGGCTCCGATGCGTGAGCGCTATGCGGCGCATTTGCAGCAGATCCTGCCGCAAAGTGTGCAAGGGTTGTTGATCACCCTAGATTACGATCAGGCGCAGATGTCCGGGCCACCGTTTGCGGTGGGGGATGATGAGGTGCAGCGGTTGCTGGGCGAAGTCTGGCAGGTGCAGGTGCTTGAGGAGCAGGATGTGCTGGCGGAGAGTGTCAGGTTCCTGCAGGCGGGCGTGACGCGGTTGGAGGAGCGGGCTTATCGGGTTTCTGACCAATAGTTTTGTATCGGCATTAACGGCCTCTTCGCGAGCAAGCCCGCTCCCACAGTGATCCGTGTTGAATCAGAAATCCAGAGAACACCACAGAACCCTGTGGGAGGGGGCTTGCTCCCGAAGAGGCCAGAACAGGCAACCCATAATCCCGCGCACAAAAAAAGGCCCGCATCGCTGCGGGCCTTTTCGTTACTGCGCCAAACCGATCAACCGCGACGACGCAGCGCGTCGATACGCTCTTCCAGCGGCGGGTGGCTCATGAACATGCGGGCAAAGCCCTGTTTGATGCCGCCGTTGATGCCGAAGGCGTTCAGGGTGTCCGGCATATGCACCGGCAGGCCCTGTTCGGCGCGCAGGCGTTGCAGGGCACCGATCATCGCATTGGTACCGGCCAGACGTGCGCCGGCTTCGTCGGCACGGAATTCGCGTTTGCGCGAGAACCACATGACGATGGCGCTGGCGAGAATGCCCAGTACCAGTTCGGCGAAGATCGTCGCCACGTAGTAGGCGATGCCCTGGCCTTCTTCGTTCTTGAAGATCACCTTGTCGACGAAGTTGCCGATGATCCGCGCGAAGAACATCACAAAGGTGTTCACCACGCCCTGGATCAGCGCCAGGGTGACCATGTCACCGTTGGCCACGTGACCGATTTCGTGGGCCAGAACGGCTTTCACTTCATCTGGCGAAAAACGTTCGAGCAGGCCCTGACTGACCGCGACCAGCGCGTCGTTCTTGTTCCAGCCGGTGGCGAAGGCGTTTGCTTCGTAGGCCGGGAAAATACCGACTTCGGGCATCTTGATCCCGGCTTCGCGGGACAGTTGCTCGACGGTTTGCAGCAGCCATTGCTCATGCCGGGTACGTGGCTGGCTGATGATCTGGGTGCTGGTGCTCATCTTCGCCATCCACTTGGAGATGAACAGCGAGAACAGTGAACCGGCGAAACCAAAGACCGCACAGAAAACCAGCAGCTGACTGAGGTTGAGATCAACCCCGTTGGCCGCCATGAACCCGTTGAAGCCGAACAGGCTCAGGGTGATGCTGGCTATCAGCACGACCGCCAGGTTAGTGGCCAAAAACAGCAGGATGCGCATCATGGTTGTAGAAATCTCCTCAAGCTAAAGATGTAGCGTACTGCGGGGTATATAAGGTGCGGCACCGGGTGATTCAACCGAGTGACTATTTCAAACTGTGTCCTACAGCGGATTCCCGAGTCTGCAGGTCATTGCCCACGGCCAAAACCGAAAGGGATGACAGCCAGCCGCTACCCGCCGCCACTGCGCCAGAGGCGGGTGGGCCCTATGAATCGCAAGTGTAGAAGGCGCAGCGAGGCGGGGAGAGCAGAAGTGTTGCTGAATCAGACAGTGCGCAACGTTCGGGCCGTTGCGCACCGTTGTCCGGTTACTGGCGGTAGGACTTGAGGAAGTTGCCGATGCGGCCGATGGCCATCTCGAGATCGTCGACGCGGGGCAGGGTCACCACGCGGAAGTGATCCGGCCACGGCCAGTTGAAGGCCGTGCCTTGCACCACCAGCAGCTTCTCGGAGAGCAGCAGGTCGAGGACGAATTTTTCGTCGTTGTGGATCGGGCAGACTTTCGGGTCGATCCGCGGGAACGCATACAGCGCACCCATCGGCTTGACGCAGCTGACACCCGGAATGTCGTTGAGCAGCTCCCAGGTACGGTTGCGCTGCTCCAGCAGACGACCTTGCGGCAGCACTAGGTCATTGATGCTCTGATAACCGCCGAGGGCGGTCTGAATCGCATGCTGACTCGGGACGTTGGCACACAGGCGCATATTGGCCAGCATGTCGATGCCTTCGATGTAGCTCTGGGCATTGTGTTTCGGCCCGGAGATAGCGATCCAGCCGGAGCGGAAACCCGCCACGCGGTAGGATTTCGACAGACCGTTGAAGGTCAGGCACAGCAGGTCCGGCGCCAGCGAAGCGGTGCAGATGTGCACGGCGTCGTCGTAGAGGATCTTGTCGTAGATCTCGTCGGAGAACACCACCAGGTTGTGCGCGCGGGCGATTTCCAGCATGCCCAGCAGTACTTCCTTCGAGTACACCGCACCGGTCGGGTTGTTCGGGTTGATGATCACCATGGCTTTGGTGTTCGGGGTGATTTTGGCCTTGATGTCGGCCAGATCAGGGAACCAGTCGGCACCCTCGTCGCACAGGTAGTGCACGGCGTTACCGCCGGCCAGGCTCACGGCGGCGGTCCACAGCGGGTAGTCCGGTGCCGGCACCAGCACTTCGTCGCCATTGTTGAGCAGCGCCTGCAACGACATCACGATCAGCTCGGACACGCCGTTGCCCAGGTAGATGTCTTCAATGCCGACACCTTCCACATTCTTTTGCTGGTAGTACTGCATCACCGCTTTACGGGCGCTGAACAGGCCTTTGGAATCGCTGTAGCCTTGGGCGGTTGGCAGATTGCGGATCACGTCCTGGAGAATTTCGTCCGGCGCTTCGAAACCAAACGGTGCCGGGTTGCCGATGTTCAGCTTGAGGATGCGCTGGCCTTCCTCCTCCAGACGTTTGGCGTGCTTGAGCACCGGGCCGCGAATGTCGTAGCAGACGTTGGCGAGCTTGTTCGATTTGCTGAACTGCATGGCGATGTGATCCCGAAAATGAACGATCCAGACGGCGGATGGCCAACCGTACTGGGATTCCTGCGTCTTCGCACAGGCGGAGTCTTGCGCCGTGGCGCCGAGAATCCGTTTGAATGCGCCCGGTCTGGCTGCCAGACTGGCGTGTGACGAGGCGCAATCATACGTGCCACCCGATCCGTGGAAAAGGTACAGATCGGGCTTTTTCAGCCGCTGAGGTGTGATGATGGAAAAGTTGGAAAAAACCCTGGAAGAATGGCGGGCGATGCTCGACCCCGAGCAGTACAACGTGTGCCGTCTCAGTGCGACCGAACGGCCGTTTTCCGGCAAATACAACGACACCAAAACCGACGGTGTCTATCACTGCGTCTGCTGCAATGAGCCGCTGTTCGACTCCACGACCAAATTCGATTCCGGCTGCGGCTGGCCGAGCTTCTACGCGCCGATCGGCGAAAGCGCCATGACCGAGATCCGCGATACCAGCCACGGCATGATCCGCACCGAGGTCAAATGCGCCCGCTGCGACGCGCATCTGGGCCACGTGTTCCCCGATGGCCCGCCACCGACTGGCTTGCGTTATTGCATCAACTCGGTGTGCCTGAATCTCGAGCCGCGCGAGTAAGCGGACAGGCGACCTGCGGGTCGCCTTTCGGATAATTAAATTGCACACAATTTAATTGCTCGCTATGTTTGGCCTTTCCCGATAACCCGCGGAGCTGACCCATGAGCGATAACCTGCTGAATATCCCTGTCACTACCATCAAGGGTGAGCAAAAGACCCTGGCCGATTTCGCCGGCAAAGCCGTTCTGGTGGTCAACACCGCCAGCAAATGCGGCTTCACTCCTCAATACAAAGGCCTGGAAGAGCTGTGGCAGACCTACAAGGATCAGGGCTTGGTGGTATTGGGATTCCCGTGCAATCAGTTCGGCAAGCAGGAGCCGGGTAACGAGGGTGCGATCAGTGAGTTCTGTGAGTTGAATTACGGCGTGAGTTTCCCGCTGTTCAAGAAGATCGACGTCAACGGGTCTGATGCGCATCCGCTGTTCGTGCAGTTGAAAAAGCGCGCTCCGGGTTTGCTCGGCTCCGAGGGCATCAAGTGGAACTTCACCAAGTTCCTGATCGGCAAGGATGGGCAACTGGTCAAGCGTTTCGCCCCGACCACCAAGCCGCAGGACATCAGCGGCGAGATCGAAGCCCTGCTCAAATGAACAGCCTGCCCGACGATTCGCTGAAGCTCGACAGTCAGTTGTGCTTCAAGTTGTACGCCGCGTCCCGGGCGGTGATTCGCGCTTACAAGCCGATGCTCGATCAACTCGGCCTGACCTACCCGCAGTACCTGGCGATGCTGGTGCTGTGGGAGTGGCAGGACAGTGCACCGGAGCAACCGACGGTCAAGGCGTTGGGCGAGCGCCTGGCGCTGGACTCCGGCACCCTGACGCCGTTGCTCAAGCGTCTTGAACAATTGCAGTGGGTGCAGCGCCAGCGTTCGGCGCGCGACGAGCGTGAAGTGCATCTGAGCCTGACCGCGCAAGGCCAAGCGCTGCGCGAGCAGGTCGGGCCGCTCAAGGCGCGGTTGTTGTGCGACAGCGGGGTGGATCTTGATCGGCTCAACGATTTGCGCAATGGCCTCGATCATCTGCTGGGGCAGATCAAAGCGCTGACGTAGCCGGCATCCACTGGTCGAGCAGGGCCGCCAGCTCTTCGCGGCGGAACGGCTTGGCCAGGTAATCGCTCATGCCGGCCGCACGGCAGCGCTCGCGTTCCTCGGACATGGCGTTGGCGGTCAGTGCGACGATCGGCAAATGCGGCCAGCGCCCGCTCTGGCGGATCTGCCGGCTCGCTTCGTAGCCGTCCATCACTGGCATGTTGCAGTCCATCAGCACCAGATCGAACTCATCGTGCTCCAGTTGATCCAGCGCCTCGGCACCGTGGGCGGCGACCACCACGTCGCAACCGAGCTTGCCGAGCATGCCTTTGGCCACCAGTTGATTGACCGGATTGTCCTCCACCAGCAGCACCTTTCCGCGCCGCCGGACCGGCTGGCTCTCGAGGCGCGCATCGTTGCTCGTGGTGACATCGGCCAGCAGAATGCGCCGCAGGATCTGGTACAGCGCGTTGCGTGCCAGCGGTCGGGCTTGTTGCTGCAATGGCGCCAGCGCGGCGGCTTCTTCGCCGGGCATGAAACTGCCATAAGCGGTTACGACGAGGATCGGTGCGCTGATGGTCGGGCGCAGACTGAACAGGCATTCCGGGCAATCGGTGATCAGCAGATCGGGTGCCAGGCCCAGCAACGGGTCATCCATGGTGCGCTGCTCATAGGTCACGCCCCACACCGGCAGCAATGTCTTGAGCAGTTCCGCCAGCCCGCTGCTGGCGGCCGTGATCGCCAGCACCTTGCCGTGCAGTGGCGGCGGCATGACCGCCCGGGTGTGACACAGCAGTGGCAGGTCGGCACAGAACTGACTGCCGAAACCGGCCTCGGAACTGATGGTCAATCGGCCTTGCATGGCCTCGCACAGGTTGTAGGTCAACGCCAGACCGAGACCGGTGCCGCCGTACTGCCGGGTGATGCCGGCACCGGCCTGGGTGAACGGCTGGAATATTTTCACCTGGGCATCCTGAGCGATGCCAATGCCGGTGTCGCAGACTTCGATGCGCACCCCGTCCTTGTGGGCGGACAGGCGCACATCGACCCGGCCGAAGCGGGTGAACTTCAGGGCATTGGACAGCAGGTTGCTGACGATTTGCCGTACCCGGGTCGGATCCCCCAGCACCAGCGCGGGGAAGTGCGGGTCGATCAGGCAAGTCAGCTCGACGCTCGGCGCGGCGTTCTGCGACAGCAGGTTGGCGGTGTCCTCGATCAGCGAGCCGAGGTCGAACGGGATGTGTTCGAGCTCCAGTTGCCCGGCATCGAACTTGGACAGGTCGAGAATATCGTTGAGCAGCTCGACCAGCACCTTGCCCGAGTCATGGGCAATCGACAGTTGCTGTTGCTGCTCGGCATTCAGCGGCCCATCGAGGGACAAGGCGATCATCCCCAGCAGGCCGTTGAGCGGGGTGCGGATCTCGTGGCTCATGTTGGCGAGGAATGCCGAGCGCGCTTCGGCCATGTCCAGTGCGGTGCTGCGAGCGACTTCCAGTTCTTCGTTGGACTGGCTGAGCCGGGTGTTGATGGCCTTGAGCTCGGCAGTGCGGGCCGAGACGATGTGCTCCAGTTGCCCGAGGTAATCGGTGAGGCGGTTTTCCGCGTTGCGCCGTTGCTGGATTTCCGTGGCGATGTTGTCGAACTGCTGGTTGGCGACTTTGACCAGTACGCCGATCTCGTCATTGGCGTGGCCGGCCGGACATTCGAGGGTGGTTGGCTCTGCGCTGCGTGCGTCACGCGCGCTGAGTTCCCGGATCAGGCGCACCAGTGGCTTGGTCAGCATCACGTAGAACAGCGCCAACAGGATCCCGGTGAGAATCAGGCTGCGGGCAAAGCCGTTGAGCAGGGTGACTTCGGCGCGGCGCAGAAACCGGCTGCCGAACGCGTAGGTATCGACCTCCAGGCTCAGCGTGCCCAGTGATTCCTCGGGCAGGTGGTCGAGGTACAGGCGGTCTTCGAACTGGCGCTTGGCACCGAACAGAAAGTCGCTGATCACCCGGTAACCGCTTTGCAGCTCCGGGCGCTTGACTTTGGCCAGGACGTTGCCGTTGTTGTCGGTCAGTTGCGCCGAGATGATCGCCGGCGAACGCAACAGGCCCAGGGTCAGTTCCTGCGCCAGTTCCGCATCGATGTTGTAGGCGATTCGCGACGCCGGATTGTGGCTGATTTCCAGCAAAGACAGGATTTCACGGTTGATGGAGGCGTCTTCACTGGCATAATCGATGCCGATTTGCAGCAGGCTGAGCAGCGTGCCCAGAACGAACCCGACCAGCACCGTGAATCTGGCTTGCTTGTATGACAGCCGGTGGGTGAATTTGATATCCATGGGGTGTTGAACCACTTCCGTTTCCCTTCGCTGCTCAAGCATAGTCGATCATGTATGGATACCGAGGTTCCCGAAGCGCCTTGTAACAAGGCTTGAACGGGGATTGAGATCTGTCTGTCGTCGCTGGATCGACATCATCACTGTGAACGTGCCCGAGGAGAAGACGTGGATTCCCGATTGAATGCTTTTCTTGAACGCGCCGAGTCGGTTCTGGCGCGGATCGAACCCTTGCTGCCGGCGCCGCGTCCGCTGATCGACTGGGAAACCTGCCTGGCGGCGCGCTGGCAGCGTGACGGGCGCAGCGGCTATTTGCTGCCACTGGAAGTCAGCCTCGACATGCGCCTGTCCGACTTGATCGGTGTCGACCGTCAGTTGGAGCAACTGGGCCGCAACACGCAACAGTTTCTCGACGGCATGCCGGCCAACCATGCGCTGCTCTGGGGCTCGCGCGGCACCGGCAAATCGTCGCTGGTGCGCGCGCTGCTGGCCGAACACGCCAAGGCCGGCCTGCGTCTGATCGAGATCGAGCGCGACCATCTGGCCGACCTGCCGCGCGTGGTCGAGCAGATCGGCAAACTGCCGCAACGCTTCGTGCTGTTCTGCGATGACCTGTCGTTCGAATCCGGCGAAGGCGATTATCGCGTGCTGAAAAGCGTGCTCGACGGCTCGCTCGAACAGGCCCCGGACAACGTTCTGCTTTACGCCACTTCCAACCGCCGCCATCTGGTGCCGGAAAAGGAAAGCGACAACGAAAACTGGAAACGCGTCGACGGCGAGCTGCATCCGAGTGAGGCGGTGGAAGACAAGATCGCCTTGTCCGACCGTTTCGGCCTGTGGTTGTCGTTTTATCCGTTTACCCAGGAACACTTCCTCAACGTCGTCGAGCACTGGATCGGCCAGTTGGCCGCCAAGGCCGGCTTGAGCTGGCAGCGCGACGAAGAGCTCGACATCCTCGCCGTGCGCTGGGCAACCGGGCGCGGCAATCGCAACGGACGTTGCGCGTACCAATTCGCCCGTTACTGGGTGGGACTGAAATTGCTGGAGCACAAGGCATGATTGATTTGCAACAAAGCGGCCAGGGCCTCGAAGGCTATGGCATGTTGGCCGCACAACTGGAATCGCTGCTGGCGGACGAGCGCGATTTCATCGCTAACGCCGCGCAGTTTTCGGCGTTCCTGTTCAATCAACTCGACGATTTGAACTGGGCCGGTTTCTACCTCAATCGCAACGAAGAACTGGTGCTTGGCCCGTTTCAGGGGCAGATCGCCTGCGTGCGCATTCCGTTCGGTCGCGGTGTGTGTGGCGCGGCAGCGGCCAGTCGACAGACCCAGCGCGTTGAAGACGTGCATGCGTTCCCCGGTCATATCGCTTGCGACAGCGCCTCCAACAGCGAGCTGGTGGTGCCACTGGTCAAGGACGGTCGGTTGATCGGCGTACTTGATCTCGACAGCCCGAAACTCTCGCGTTTCGGCACCGACGATCAGGCCGGCATTGAACAACTGGCGGCGATCTTCCTGCGTCTGACCGACTGCTGATCAGGCACTCAGGCCAGCCTTGCGCAACAGGCTAGCCGGGTCCACCGCATCGATCTGGCGCGGATCGAGAAACCGTGCGGCGTACTGCATGTACACCCCATCGTTGATGAACAGCGCAAACAGTTCGGGGTCGATGTGCGCCTCGCGGGACATGGTGGCCATGATCCCCAGCGCCTCGTTCAAGGATTTGGCCTTCTTGTACGGCCGATCCGCCGCTGTCAGTGCCTCGAAAATATCGGCAATCGCCATCATCCTCGCCGGCAGGCTCAGGTCCTCGCGCTTCAGGCGTTTGGGATAACCGCTGCCGTCCATCTTTTCGTGATGCCCACCGGCGATTTCCGCAACGCTGTCCAGGTGCCCGGGGAAGGGCAGGTGGCTGAGCATCAGGATCGTCTGCACCATGTGGTGATTGATGATGTAGCGCTCTTCGCGGGTCAGCGTGCCCCGGGCAATGCTCAGGTTGTACAGTTCGCCGCGATTGTATTTGTAACGCGGCACATCCAGTTTGAACCCCCACGGATTGTCTTCCGGAATCAGTTCGCTGTCGGCGCGTTCGATCAGGTGTTCGGGCTTGTCCGCCAGCAGTGGCTCGCTGACTGGCAGATTCGCCGCCGGCATTTGCGCCTGACGGCGGTTTTCCTCCCATGACACCCCCAGGCGATCATCGAGGGTGCGCATCCAGCGGCGCTCGGCAATGCGTTCAAGGCGCTGCAGATCGGCGGGTGCCATGGCCTCACCGCCCAGATTGCAACGGGCAACGAAGGCAAAGTCATCGTCCAGTTGCGTCAACGTGGCGTCACGCAGTTCGCTCAGTTGTGCCGCGTCGCCGCCCAGCGCCAGTGCCTGCCAGTAGCCGATCCAGGCATCGCGCTTGAGCACTTCGAAACGGGTGCGGATTTCGTGGATGCGATCGTTGAGGGTTTCCAGTTTGGTCGCCTTGTCGACGACATATTCCGGCGTCGTGACCTTGCCGCAATCGTGCAGCCAGGCCGCAATGTGCAGGGCTTCCCATTCGTCTTCAGTGGGCTGATAGCTCTGGAACGCCGGCGCCTGACTGGTGGCCGCGGCCTGCGCGAGCATCAGGGTCAGTTCCGGCACGCGCTGGCAGTGGCCGCCGGTGTAGGGGCTCTTGGCGTCGATGGCGCCGGCCAGTAACTGGATGAACGCATCGAGCAACTGTTTCTGCTTCGCTTGCAGGCGCTGACTTTCGATACTCACCGCCGCCGCACCAGACACGGCTTGCAGGAAGGCGATGCGGTCCGGGCGCAGTTTTTCCAGGTCCTGAGCGCTGCCGCTGTCGTTGATCAGCAGAAGCAACAGGCCGATGGTCTCGTTGTGCCGATTACGCAGGCGGATGCCGATCAGGTGGATGCGCGGCGATTGCATGGCCAACAGGACTTTCTGCAAGTCGCCGGCCTGCTCGAAGCCAAGGCTGCTGACCACGTTGTCAGCGTTGATCAGTTGCTGGAACCACGCCGGCCCTTGATCGGCCAGGAGATCCCGGCCCAGCACAGCGAACTCGCCCGGCTCGTGCGAGGCGCCATCAATGACCAGTCCGTAAGGCTCCATCCGGTTGCCATCGCTTTCGCGCAGATAGATCAACCCCGCCTGCGCCTGGGCGATCTGCACCGTTTCGAACAGCACCCGTTGCAGCAACGGGGCGAAGCGGGTTTCGGCGCAGAGGCTGTCGGTGATGCGGAAGAAACTGGCGAGCGTGTCCTTCATGCGCGCCATCGACAGGCTCAACTGGTCAACCTCCAGCACCGGCGAGCGGCGGGTGACCGGAAAGTTGAAATCGAAACTGCGGATCGCGTCGGCTTCCTTGACCAGCGCGTGCAACGGTTTGACCAGAATCCGCGAGATCAGCCAGCCCAGCGGCAGGCACAGCAGCAAGATCGCCAAGGTGATCAGCGCGCCTTGCCAGCGCATGCGGTAGGCATCGGCAAGCAGTTCGTCCTCGGGCACCAGCAGGGCCATCTGCAAACCTTTCGGCCCGCCTTCCTGCAGGGTGCTGCGGGCGACGATCCAGTGGCGGCCATTGACGTCGAGCCGTTTGCCCGGATGGGCGGTGGACAGCAACGCGTGCAGATTCGGACTAAGGTCGGCCGCTTTGACCAGGCGTGCGTTGCTGCCGTCGACGATCAGCCGGCTGCTGTCCGGATAGGCCACGGCATTGCCATCGGCATCGAACAACACGATTTCGGTCGAAGGGGTGACCACATGCTTGGTCAAGGTGGCCGAGAGTGCCTCCAAAGTCAGATCGGCACCGATCACACTGGTTGCGCTGCTGCGTCGGGCCAGGGTGGTGCCCACATTGTGCGTGGAGAAAAATACATAGGGTTCGGTGGTGATCTGATCGCCCTGTTGCAGGGCGTTGCTGTACCAGTTGCGGGTACGCGGGTCGTAGCGGTCGTCGGGATTGGTGTCGCGTCCGACAGGCGTCAGCGTCTGGTCGAAGAACAGTGACTGCGACAATACGGTGCCGCTGGCGTCGTGCTCGATGCTCCAGACTTGATAGGCCGCTGTTGGTGGTGCCTTGAGCAGGGTTTTCAGCGCGCTGGTGCGCAAGGGCCGGACCATGAAGAAATCGCCGTTGCCGTACCCCAGATACAGCGAGGCGAGATCGGTGTTGTCCTTGAGCGACTGACTGAACGGCTTGAGCAGCGCCAGACGCTGTTGCAGGTTCGGCGCCTCGGCCGCCTGATTGTCGGCCAGCAGGCTCAGCAGGTGCCGGATCGGTTCGTAGGTTGAATGCAGGTCCAGGCGCACATCCTGTTCGATGCGATTGAACAGGTTTTCACTGCTCGACAGGATGATCCGAGTGGTCTGGCGATAATTGAACAGCCCCAGCACCACGCCCGTGAGCAACAGCAGAAAGGTGAACATGACGCTGATGTGCACGTGCAACGGGAACCGGCGTTGATCCGGGCGCAGTGGGCTGGGCATTGCTGACTCTCCATTGAAGTAAACACACTGCTCAGCGTCCAAGCATAGTTAAGGCTCGGTCATTGTGCTTTCTTCGAACGGTTCCAGTTGTTGCCGCAACGCCTGCTCCAGTTCGAGCATGGCTGCGTCGGTGGCCTCGACGCAGCGCACGATGGTCGCTGCGGGCGTTGTCTGCATGCAGGCCTGTTCCAGCGCATCGCAACAGGCGATCAGACGCGAGGCCTGGGCGATCCGGGCGGCGCCTTTGATCTTGTGGGCGACCAGCGCCACTGCCTGACGATCATTGCAGGGGGCCAGGGCTAATAATTCCTCGCGATCGAGACGGCTGCTCTTGAGCAATTGCGTGAGCAGACGCCGGACTTGCAGCGGGTTGCCGCCAGTCAACTGACTCAACCCGTCAAGATTGAACGCCGGTTCAAGCGTCGCGGGCTGCAGACCATTGATCCAGTGGCTCAGTGCGCTGAGGCTCAACGGCTTGAACAGGCAGTCATTCATGCCGGCCTGTTTGCAGCGCTGTACTTCTTCAGGCTGCGCGTTGGCCGTGAAGCCCAGCACGGTACACGGAGGGCGGCCAGTGCGTTGTTCCTGCTGGCGGATCGCCTCGGTCAGTTCGTAGCCGTTCATCAACGGCATGTTGCAGTCAGCGATAACCAGGTCGAATGCACCGGTCTGCCATTTCTCGAATCCACTCCGACCCTCTTCGGCGAGGGTGAATCGGTGCCCGAGGAACTCCAGTTGCTGGCACATCAGCAGGCGATTGGCCGGATGATCGTCGACCACCAGAATGTTCAGTGGTGCAGAGGTTTGCAGCACAGGCTCGGTTTTTGCCGTGGTCACCTGGCACGGTAGCGTTTGCAGCGGCAGTGACAGGCAGACCTGGGTGCCGATCCCCGGCTGGCTGCTCAACTGCAGCTGCCCACCCATCATTTCACACAGGTTGCGACAGATCACCAGCCCCAGGCCTGCGCCGCTGCGAGCTTGCTGCCGGCCACTCTCGGTCTGGGCGAACGGCTCGAACAGGCGTTGTTGATCTTCGATGCTGATGCCGACCCCGGTGTCCTGGATCGTCAACTGAACGAGCGAGCATTGGCCCGGCCCGTTGGGCAGCACATCCAGATTGATCCGCACCTGCCCGGACTCAGTGAATTTGATGGCATTGCTGATCAGGTTCGACAGGATCTGCTTGAAGCGCAACGGATCCAGTTCCACGTCGACCTGCAGCCCGGGCGGATTGATGATCAGCGGCAGGAGGAGGTTTTTCTGGCGGGCGAGGCCGTCGAAGATCCTGACCACCGACGCCACTGTTTCGACCAGATTGACCCGTTCCGGGCTCAGGCTCAGGTGCCCGGACTCGATCCGCGCGATATCGAGAATGTCGCCGATCAGGCCCAGCAGATCCTTGGCCGAGCAGTAGGCGGTTTCAATGGAGGAGCGATCCGGAGCCTGATCATTCATGCGTTCGAGCGTCAGTTCGAGCATGCCGATAATGGCATTCATCGGCGTGCGGATTTCGTGGCTCATGGTGGCCAGAAAGGTACTTTTGGCGCGGTTGGCGTTGTCCGCCTGTTCCTTGGCCCGGCGCAGTTCATCGAACAACTGGCGACGTTCACTGATGTCGATCCAGCCGCCGATGATCCCTTGCACATCGCCACTGGAGTCGCGGTACGGCAGGATCCAGTGGTAGATCGTCAAACGCCGGCCACCGATGTGCAGCGGTCGATCGAGCAGCAGAGGCGTGCCTTCGGCCACCACCCGCTGGTAATCCGCCTGGTATGCCTGGGCTTCGAATGCGTTGCTCAGGGTGCCCTGCATGACACTTTTGCCGATCACGTCTTCGCGTTTGGCGTTGAAGGCCTCGAGGTAGCTGTCATTGCAGCTTTGCAGCAGACCTTGGCGGTCGCGCACATAGATCGGGTGAGGGGTGCCGTTGACCAGTGAGCGCATGAATTCGAACTGATCGTTGAGTGCCCGTTCGGCGGCCTGGCGTTGCTTGATCTGGCGACGCATGTAGGCGTTCCACAACAGCGACAGCAACAGCAGCAGGCAGGCCGCGCCGATCAATTGGTAAAACAGGCGCTTGTAGTGATGCCAGTTGCTTTGAGCCGCATTGGAGAAACCGCGCCAGCGACTGTTGATGACCCCCAGTTCCTCCGGTGTGATGCTCAGCAGCGCCTTGTCGAGGATCGAGCCCAGTTCGGCATTGTCACGGGCGCTGGCCAGCGAGAAGGCCGCCTGACGTGTGCCCAGGGTGGTGGTGATCTGCAATTGATGTTCGAAGATCCGCGACGAAATCAGATAATTGGCAATCACCAGCGAGGCGACGGCGCCATCGGCCTTGCCTTCGGCGAGCAAGGTTGCGGCACCGAAAGTGTCGGAGGTTTCGATCAGGTGGATGTTGGGGAATTCGCGGCGCAGGTAATCAGCCATGGGACTGCCTTGGGCAATCGCCAGGTATCGGTTCTTGAGCTGGGTGGGATGTGTCGGGCTGTCAGCGGATTTGCGCGTCAGCAGGACGAAGGAGTTTTCCAGATAGGGACGGCTGAATTGCAGGGTCTTTTCCCGTTGGGGGCTGGGTAGCAACGCGGCGATCAGATCCGCCCGATGCTGATTGATCTGCTCGATCATTTCACCATCACTGCGGCTGCGGACCAGCTCGAAGCGCAGGCCGGTGCGCAGGCGCAGCAGTTCGAGCAGGTCAGCGGTGATGCCTCGCAGGTTGCCGTCACTGTCGAAGAATGTCAGCGGCGCGAACGCCTCATTGACGACGACGCGCAGCACCGGGTGCTGTTTGAGCCACTGTTCTTCGTGGTGGGTCAATTGCAGCTTCTGGTCGGTCAGCAGAATGTCGCTGCCGGCGCTCCAGCGCTTGGCGATGTTGTCCCGTTCGCTGGCCGGTATGGCTTGCAGCACGGTGTTGATGATCGCCAGCAGTTGCGGGTTGTCGGCGTGAACGGCGAAGCTGAAACCATGGGCTTCCTGTTTGCCGAAATTGGCCATGCGAATGTTGTTCAGATAACCCTTGTTGATCATGTAGTGGGTGGAAATGGTGTCACCCAGAAACACGTCAGCCTGATCGAAAGCCACCGCGTTGATTGCGTTTTGATAGGAGGGATAGGACGTCAGGATGGCTTTGGGATACTGCGCCTTGACCTCATCCTGGGGCAGATAGTGATAGACCATGCTCAGCCGCAGACCGGCCAGACCTTCGGTCAGCGGGCGGGTCTCGCCTTCGCGGGTAACCAGAACCGGCTGATCGATGGCGTAGGGCGTTGAAAGCAGGATATTTACGTTACTGGCCTCGAAACCGTTGGCCGTACCGAGCATGTCGACCTGACCTGCAATCAACGCCTGCAAGGCGGCTTCCCGTGAGGCAAAGCGCTGGACCCGGATTGGCAACCCGACAGCCTGTTCGAGCAGACCGGCGTAGTCGGCGGTAAAACCTTCGTAATCACGACCGCTGGCGGTCATGTCGAACGGCGGATAGTCCGGCGCGGAAGTGCCCAGTACCAGTTCGCGGCGACTCTCCAGCCATTGCCGTTGCGCGGGTTCAAGGGACACGGATGGCGCTTCGTGGCCCGAGCGGCTGCGCAGCACATAATCTTGCGCGGTGACGAAGCTGGCATGCACCTGAGTCGTCAGGCACAGGCTGACGCAACATAGGGCGAGACAGATCTTTAAACGACTGGGCATTCAGGCTCTCACACTAGCGCGTTGCGTTTGGCCATCTCGATCAGTTCCACCAGAGATCTGGCCTTGAGTTTTTGCATCAGGCGTTTTTTGTAGGTACTGACTGTCTTGTTACTGAGAAACATGCCCTTGGCTATTTCCTTGTTGGTGCGTCCCTGGGCAAATAATTGCAGGACCATCAGCTCGCGGTCGTTGACGGATTTGAATAACTCCAGTTCGGCATAACGCACGTCGTCGAGGCGTACCGGATTCAATGCCTGGCTGGGGAAATAGTTGTAACCGGAAAGTACCGCCTTGATCGCACTGACCAGTTCACTCAAATCTTCCTCTTTGCAGACATAACCGGATGCACCGGACTGCATGCAGCGAATGCCGAACAGCGTCGGGCATTGCGCCGTCAGTACCAGGGTTTTGAGCGGGGTGCCCATGGCGTTGAAACGGGCGAGAACTTCCAGGCCGTCGAGTTTGGGTATGCTGATATCAAGGATGATCAGGTCGGGCATGCATTCGCGGACCATTTGCATGGCATCGACCCCGTTATCGGTTTCGCCGACGACCTTGTAACCTTCATGCTCGAGCAGCATTCGAACGGCAAGTCGGATGACGGGGTGATCATCGACAATAAAAACGGAGTTCATAATCAAATCCCATACGTGCGCGAATAAAGGGCGCACCTTAGCTCAGATAAATGAGCTGCCGCATGAACTCCCGGGGCTGTTGCGGCAATATAGGATAAGTCCTACGCACTAAAAGGAAACCGACTACGACCAAACTCTGTGTCGCGTAAGGAAGTGTTGTGCTGATTTGTTTATCTGAATGTTTTAAGTTGCTTGTCGAGCCTTGAATAAACAAGGTTTTGTTTGCGTAGTTGGCTGTTAAACGGATTTACCTTTCAGTCGATCCGTTTGCCTGAGACCACAGAACCGGTTCAATCGAGGTATCGCTCATCCGGGCAGTTGCCTGACCCGGTTGAGCAATTTTTTCTGTCAGTGGCTGGAACGCCCGGTCATTTCCAGCGCCATGTCACTGGCGTAGCTGTCGGTCATCCCGGCGATGAAGTCGATCATGCGCAGGAACGAGGTGTGCAGCGGGCCATGGGGATCCGGCGCATTGTTGCCCAGCAGATCGAGGATCCGGCGGCTCTTGAACGACGGCGTGCGGCCGCCATGTTGCTCCAGGGCCGCGCCGCAGAACGCGTTGAGGAGGATTTCCAGGGTGGTGTAGGCGCCGATTTCATGCAGCGTCTTGCGTTTGTCCTGGAAGATTTTCTTGCGGGCGATGTCCTTGGCGTTGAGTACGCAGCGTTTGGCCGGGCCGTGCATGTGTTCCACCAGGTCGCCGTGCAGGGTGCCGGCCAGCAGCGCATCCTGTTGCTCGACGAATGCCCGGGCAGCGGCGTTGGTCAGGTGCTCGATGGCCTTGCCGCGCAGGATCGCCAGTTTGCGTCGACGCGAATCCTGCGGGCCGAGCTGGCGATAGGTTTCCGGGAGGTCGTCACCGACCAGACCGAGCAGCAGCGATTCGACTTCCGCGTACTCCAGCAGCTCCATTTCCAGGCCGTCTTCGAGGTCGATCAGCGCGTAGCAGATGTCGTCGGCAGCCTCCATCAGGTACACCAATGGGTGGCGCGCCCAGCGCTGGTCTTCCAGTTGCGGCAGACCGAGCTTGTGGGCGATCTGCTCCAGCAGCGGCAGTTCGCTCTGATAGCAGCCGAATTTGTGTTTCTTGTAGCCCAGCGAGTCGGCGTGACGTGCGGTCCACGGATACTTCAGATAGGTGCCGAGGGTGGCGTAGGTGAGGCGGGTACCGCCGTCGAACTGGTGATACTCCAGCTGAGTCAGCACCCGGAAGCCTTGCGCGTTGCCTTCGAAATTGAGGAAGTCACCGCGCTCGGCTTCGCTCATGCCGTCGAGCCAGCCGCGCCCGGCTGCCTGCTGGAACCAGTGACGAATCGCGTCTTCACCGGAGTGGCCGAACGGCGGATTGCCGATGTCATGGGCCAGGCAGGCCGATTGCACGACCATGCCCAGGTCGCTCGGGTCGCACCAGTCGGGCAGGGCGCTGCGCAAGGTTTCACCGACGCGCATGCCCAGCGAGCGCCCGACGCAGCTGACTTCCAGCGAGTGGGTCAGCCGGGTGTGGATGTGGTCGTTACTCGACACCGGATGCACCTGGGTCTTGCGGCCCAGACGGCGGAAGGCACCGGAGAAGATGATGCGGTCGTGGTCTTTGTGGAACGGGCTGCGGCCCAGCTCTTGCGGGCTGTGCAGCGGTTTTCCAAGGCGTTCGCGGTTGAGCAGGGTCTGCCAATCCAAGGCTGGTTCTCTCCGTCGGTGACTGGGATGACTGTTGCCCTAGCTTCCCGGTTCAGCCACACACCTGCAAGCGGAACTACAAGCCCGCGGCATCAATATCGATCAGCAGCAGGCGCTCGCCGTTATCGAAGAACTGCCCGGCGGTCAGGCAATACTGGTTGCTGGTGGCATCGCGGTAGGTGCTGGACAGGGTCAGGCGCCGCTCTTCCCAGCCTTCGGCGAGCAAATGATAGAAGTACGGACGCCATGACCAGTTGTGGCCCAGATAGCGGTTATCGGCGACCCAGCCGTTGTTGCGCCATTCGAGGTTGGGCGTGAGTTGGGTGCCGTGACGGTCGCATTGGTAGAACCGCAGCAACCACGGGAAGGCTTCGAGTTGCGGCAGCGCACTCAGCGGCGCGTGGGCCTGAGCCCAGCTCTGGAGGATCGCCATCAGTTCGCCGAGTTGCTGGCGCATCTGCATCAGGCGCCCGCGTTCGGCCAGTTTCTGCCGCACGTAACGCTGGCGCAGTTCGGCGAAGCGCTGCACGAAGGCGTCGGTCGGATAAAACGCCTCCTGCGCCCGGGCGAACAGGAAACCCTGAACGTAGCGCGAACCGCATTCCAGGGCGAAATTGAGCTGGGCCTCGGTTTCCACGCCTTCGGCGATGATCCAGCAGCCGGTTTTTTCGGCCATTTGCGCCAGAGCCTTGACCACGTCACTGCTCGGCCCGCCCAGTGCGGCAGCCTGAAACAGGCGCATGTCGAGTTTGAGAATGTCCGGCTGCAACGCCAGCACCCGATCGAGCTGCGAGTAACCGGCGCCGAAGTCATCGATGGCGATCCGCGCTCCGGCCTCGCGATAGCGCGCCACCACCTCGGCCAGACGCTGACTGTTGCCGCCCAGTTCAGTGATCTCGAACACGATGCGTTGCGGATCGACGCCGTGGCGCAGCATCTGCTTGAGGCTGGGCAGCGGTTGATCGGCGCGCAGGCGACTGATCCAGCGCGGCGACATGTTCAGGCTGAGAAACCACTCGGCGGGGGCTTCATGCAGTCGGCTCAGGGCGTTGTCGCGGATCTGCCGGTCGAGCCGGCGCAGGGCGATGGCGGGTGTGCGTGGGTCGGCAAACAACGGCCCGACCGAGGCCAGTTGGCCGTCAGGCTGGCGCAGGCGACCCAGTGCTTCGACGCCTGCAATACGTCCGGTGGCGGTATCGATGAAAGGTTGAAAGCAGGCGAGCGGTTGCCCGTCGATCACGGGGCCTCCTTAGTCGTTCTTGTTCTGGATGAACCCCGCCGACCGGGTAGGCGCGTGGGATTGAACCTCCGGGTAAAGAGGTTCATCCCGCGGATATTGCAAGAATGCAGCCAGATGCGTCGGCTTAGCGTTTGCCCGAACTCTGCATGACCAGTTTGATCAGTGGCCCGAGGCTGGTGCCCAGCCGTATCAGCCGGGTCAGCCCGCCAACACCGCCGCTTTTTGCGCCTTTGCCGGTGATGAAGCCCAGCAGGGTGACGGCGGCCACGCCCCAAAGCGGCGCGTGCTTGATGCCGAAGCCGCCTTGCAGGTTTTGCGTCATGCCGCGCATGCGCTGCAAGGGCTGCAGCACTTGCCCGGCTTCGTGGCGGATTTCCTGACGATGCATTTCCATGCGCAGGCGGATCAGCGCCTTGCGCATTTCCCGGCGCGAGCTGTTGTGTGGCAGTTCAGGCAGGCTCATGGCAGCAGGCGCTCCCGATCATTGGCCAATTCTTCCAGCGTGCCGTGGAAGGGCGAGGATTCATCGAACACTGCTGCCTTGAGGCGTAAACCGCAGAAAGCGGCGGCCAGGGTGTAGAACACGCAAAGGCCGATGATCGCTGCCAGACGGTAAGTGTCCCAGAACACGATCAGCACCAGCGTCGACAGACCCACCAGCAACAGCAGGGCAAACACCAGCGCTAGCCCCGCGAACAGCAACAGGCTGACGGTGCGTGCTTTCTGCTCCTGCAATTCGATGCCGAACAATTCGACATGGCTGTGCAGCAAGCCGAGAACAGCGGCGCCCAGACGCCGCGTGGAGGAAGTAGTGCCCGACCCCAGGCCGGATTCGCCGATCGACATGATCAGCGCCGAGTGGCCAGCAGGCCAATCAGAAAGCCCACCCCGGCGGCGATCCCCACTGATTGCCAAGGGTTGGCCGACACATAATCTTCGGTGGCGGTGACCGCTGCCTGGCCGCGATCACGCAGGGTGTCTTCGGTCAGCTTCAGGGTTTCTCGGGCGCGCAACAGGCTGTCGTGAATCTGATCACGCAGCTCATCAGCCTGATCGCCCGCCAGGGACGCGGTGTGTTCGAGCAGCCGCTCGGTGTCGGCGACCAGAGTCTGGAAGTCGTTCATCAGGATTTCTTGAGCAGTCTTTGCCTTGATGCTGGCCATGGGTGGATCTCCGTAAGTGACGTCTGAAGCGTTCGAGTATGAGCCTTGCGCGAAGGTTCAGTACAAATGACTGGTACAGCTTTTGCTATGTCGTGGTGCGTCCTGCCGCCGCCGTGCGCTGTTGGCGGGCGTACATGCAGCAAAACCTTAACTCAAATAATCCTGGTTCGTGTCAGGACATCGACCTTGTGCGCCAAAGCGGTTCATCGCAGCTTCATTGCGCAGACCGACCGGTCGCAACTTGGTGCATGAATTGTCCGCGCGAACCGCTTTGGTGCCTTTTTAGCCTTCAGGTCTGCCTCTTTATGGAAAATCTGCAAAGCGCTGTGGACACGCTGGTTCACAGCTCCAACACGTTGTTCGTTCTGATCGGTGCGGTGATGGTGCTGGCGATGCACGCCGGTTTCGCCTTCCTTGAAGTCGGCACGGTGCGCCAGAAAAACCAGGTCAACGCACTGTCGAAGATCCTCAGCGACTTTGCCGTTTCGACCCTGGCCTATTTCTTTATAGGCTATTGGATCTCCTACGGGGTGACCTTCATGCAACCGGCGGCGGTGCTGAGTGCCGATCACGGATATGGGCTGGTGAAGTTTTTCTTCCTGCTGACGTTTGCAGCGGCAATTCCGGCGATCATCTCCGGCGGGATTGCCGAGCGTGCGCGCTTCGTTCCGCAGTTGTGTGCAACGGCGCTGATTGTGGCGTTCATCTACCCGTTTTTCGAAGGCATGATCTGGAACGGCAACTTCGGTCTGCAGGCCTGGCTGACGGCAAGTTTTGGCGCGGCGTTCCATGATTTCGCCGGATCGGTGGTGGTGCACGCCATGGGCGGCTGGCTGGCACTGGCGGCGGTTTTGCTGCTCGGCCCGCGTAACGGCCGTTATCGCGAAGGGCGGCTGGTGGCGTTCGCGCCGTCGAGCATTCCGTTTCTGGCGCTGGGCTCGTGGATTCTGATTGTCGGCTGGTTCGGCTTCAACGTGATGAGCGCGCAGACCTTGCAGGGCGTCAGCGGTCTGGTGGCGGTCAACTCGCTGATGGCCATGGTCGGCGGCACGGTGGCGGCGTTGATCGTCGGGCGCAATGACCCGGGCTTCCTGCACAACGGTCCGTTGGCCGGGCTGGTGGCGATCTGCGCCGGTTCCGACCTGATGCACCCGGTGGGTGCGCTGGTGACCGGCGCGATTGCCGGTGCACTGTTTGTCTGGTGCTTTACCGCCGCGCAAGTCAAATGGCGTATCGACGATGTACTCGGCGTCTGGCCGTTGCACGGTTTGTGCGGGGTGTGGGGCGGGATCGCCTGCGGCATCTTCGGCCAGACTGCGCTGGGTGGCCTCGGTGGCGTCAGCCTGATCAGTCAGTTGATCGGCACTGCGCTGGGTGTGGTGGTCGCGCTGATCGGCGGATTCGCTGTCTACAGCGTGATCAAAGCCTTGCACGGTCTGCGCCTGAGTCAGGAGCAAGAGTATTACGGCGCCGACCTGTCGCTGCACAAGATCGGCGCGGTCAGTCAGGACTAAGTTTCCTTGTCGTCGGTGCCGGGGTAAAAGCCATGCAACAGGCGATAGCGATTGATGCGCACCTGGTCGACTTTCTCCTGTACTTGATGAGCTGGCAGACCGAGCATGATCAAGGCGTGGGAGGCGAGCATCAGGCTCGACTCCAATAGCTCCGGCACCACTTCGGTGGCGCCGGCAGCTTTGAGTTCAGCCCATTGGCTGTCGTCGCGGGTGCGCACCAGAATCGGTATCCGCGCATTGAGCCGGCGCGCTTCCTTGAGAATCCGCAGGCTGACATCGCTCTGATCCACGGCGATCACCAGCAGTTTCGCGCGCAACAATCCGATGGCCGTCAGCAAGTCACCGCGCGATGAGTCGCCATAATGCACATCACTTTCCTCGGACGCGGCTTCCTGCACGCGCACCGGATCGTTGTCCAACGCGATGTAAGGTTGATTGGCATTGCGCATGAAGCGGCCGATGGACTGGCCAACGCGCCCGTAGCCGCAAATCACCACATGCTGATCGAGGTCGGCGTTGAGCGCACTGATCTCCTCGATTTGCGCCTCCTGATTCGGCTTGCGATGCAGGCGCAGGGCAATTTTCGGTGCCCCGCGCAACAACAGCGGGGTCAGCAACATCGAGCAGAATGTCGCCGCCAGCAGCAGGCCGCCCAGCTCGTCAGGCAGCATGCGGTTTTGCTGCATCTGCGCCATCAATGCGAAGCAGAATTCCCCGCCCTGCGCCAACGCCAGGCCGCTGCGCCAGGCGGTTTCGTGATCGCTGCCGCGCCACTTCACCAAAAGCGCGACGACCGTGCCTTTGATCAGCATCAGGCCGAGGGTAAGGCCAATAATCAACAGGCTGTGACTGACGAACAGTTGCAGGTCGATCAGCATGCCGATGCTGACGAAAAACACCCCGAGCAGGATGTCGCGAAACGGCCGGATATCGGCCTCGATCTGATGGCGATAGTGGCTCTCGCCCAGCAGCATGCCGGCGAGAAATGCGCCGAGGGCAGGGGACAGGCCCAGCAGGTGCGTCAGCCAGGCGGTCAGCAGCACAATCACCAGCGCCAGCAGCACGAACAATTCCGCCGAGCGCGAGGCCGCCACCTCGTGGAACAGTCGTGGCAGCAACCAGCGGCTGGCCAGCAGCAGACTGAAAAACAGCACCACGGTCTTTACCAGCGTCAGCGGCAAGGCCCAGTACCAGGCTTGCGTACTGCTTCCGGCGAACACCGGCACCAGGGTCAGCAATAACACCGCCACCACGTCCTGAAACAGCAGGACCCCGACCGCGTTTTGCCCGTGACTGCTGAATACCTCGCCCAGGCTGCTCAACTCCTTGGTGACAATCGCCGTCGACGACAACGACAGCCCGGCGCCAAGCAGCAGGGCCGGGGTCACCGGCATGCCCAGCACGATCAGCACCATTCCCAGTAATGCCGTGCTGAGCAATACCTGCTGACTGCCCAGGCGAAACACCACCTGGCGCAGCGCGATCATTTTCGACAGGGAAAACTCCAGGCCCAGCGAAAACAGCAGAAACACCACGCCCAACTCGGCCACGTCCGGCAGGTGCTCGCTCTCGTTGACCCAGTTGAACGCGGTCGGCCCCACCATCAGGCCCACGCACAGATAGCCCAGCACCGGCGGCAAGCGCAGGCGGCGAAACAGGGCAATCATCACCAGGGATGAGGCGAGGATGATCAGCAGGTTGGCAAACACAAGGCACTCCGATGTCAGGCTCAGGCTTCTCAAGCGTAGAGGCAAAAAGCGCGGGAGCATGGCCTGATTGGCTTTTCTCTGGACTGATTTGCGTCAGGGTTTTGCGTACTGGTTGCCGTGCTCGGGCCTTTGGGCGGCAGCGGCTCGACGGGTTTTCGAGGCAGGCCTAGAATGAATGCTCATTTTTCCGGTTGAGCGATCATGCCTCCTGAATGTCAGTTGTTCGGCACCTTGGGATGCCATTTGTGTGAGGTGGCAGAGGCCGAGTTGATGCCTTTTGTCGAGCATGGTCTGCTGGTCGAACTGGTGGATATTGCTGACGATGAATCCTGGTTCGAGGCTTACAGCCTGCGAATTCCGGTACTGCGCCGAATTGACACCGGCGCGGAGCTGAGCTGGCCTTTCAGTGCCGATCAGGTGGTGGCCTTCCTGCGCTGAGCCTGTTTCTTCGTTGACGCGATATGGCTTTCCGCCGGTCGCGATCGCGCACCCTTCCCTTGGCGCTTTGCGGATTATTCGGTTACTGTATGTGCATACAGTAATTGGATGGGCCTGCTGCTTTTGATGACTTGAGCAGGTGAATCCGGCAGTCAGAGGGACGAACCTTGGTCAATGTCGAACAGTTGAAGAACAGCGTGAACCGGATGTCGGTTGACGTGGTGCGCGAGGCCGTCCTCGAGTTGCGCCTGGACGGGCTGGTCACGGAGGGCAAGACGCCTTTCAACAAATTGCATTTCAACACCTGTTTTGCCGAGATCGAGGCGCTGTTCCAGCGTGCCGGTTATCACAAGCAACTGGATGTGGTCGGTTATCAGGGCCTGCTCTATGCCTTGTATGACCCGGGGCGCTGGGAGGCAGTCGATGTGCTGCGCTGGCTCAAGGAATTCACCGAAGCCGCCGCGCTCAAGTCGATCCCGGCCTGAGGCGGGCGGTGGAATCGGCGCTAGGTTCGTATCGCTCAGTGTTGGATAATGCCGACCTGCATTGAGGGTTCGAATTTCCGTATGTCCACACCAACGTTTTCCGCTGCGCATAATCAGGCCAGCACCCTTTACCTTCCTCCGGGGAGTTGGCCTACGGTCCTTGATTGCCTGTGTGAGCATTTCAGTGCGATCAGTCGCGAGCAATGGCTGGACCGGATCGCCCGGGGCCGGGTACTGGATGGGCAGGGACAGCCGATTGCGCTGGATCTGCCGTACAAGGAAGGCCTGCGTATTCACTACTTCCGTGAAGTGCCGGATGAAAAACCGATCCCGGTGGTCGAGTCGATCCTGTATGCGGACGAACATCTGGTGGTGGCGGACAAGCCGCACTTCCTGCCGGTGACGCCGGCCGGCGAATACGTCGAACAGACGTTGCTGCGTCGTCTGATCCGTCGCCTCGATAATCCGCATCTGGTGCCACTGCACCGCATTGACCGGCACACGGCAGGCTTGGTGATCTTCTCGGCCAATCCGCAGACCCGTTCGGCCTATCAGTCGTTGTTCCCGACCCGGCAGATCGATAAACGCTATGAGGCGATTGCCCGTGCGCTGCCGGAGCTGGAATTTCCCCTTGTGCACAAAAGCCGTCTGATCGATGGCGAACCATTCTTCCGCATGCAGGAAGGGCCAGGCGTCGCCAATACGGAAACAGCGGTGGAAGTCCGGGAAAAGAACGGCGATCTGTGGCGCTATGGCCTTTACCCTGTAACCGGCAAGAAGCATCAGTTGCGGGTACACATGACCGCGCTGGGAGCGAGTATCTGTAACGATCCGTTCTACCCGGATGTGCTGAAAGACGTTGAGGATGACTATGCCAATCCGTTGAAGCTGTTGGCACAGGGGCTGCGGTTTGTCGACCCGGTCACCGGCGAAGAACGCGAGTTCGAAAGTCAGATCACCCTGCAGTGGTGACGCCATTCACTTTCCCCTCACCCATGAAAAAGCCCGCATTAATGCGGGCTTTTCTGTATCCGGCGTCGACGTAAAGCTTACAGCTCTTTAACGGTACGAACCTGATCCTTGTTGATGCGGGTCTCTTTGCCGTCCAGTTGCTTGAACTCGTAGAAGCCCGAATCTTCATCATATTTCGGGGTGTCGACGGCCTGGATTTCGCGACCGTCATTCAAGGTGAGCACTGTTGGCGAGGAGCAACCAGCGAGGGTAGCCAGGCCCAGTGCGAGCATGAAAGTGGCGAGGGTCCGTTGAGTCATGGGTGTGTCTCCGAATGGGAATACTTTTGGTTACTGAGCTTGAGACGTATACAAGGCGTGAGAGTTCCTTGAATGCTGTCAGTCTGACACAGTGTTGTGCGTATTTAACAGT
Source organism: Pseudomonas sp. S3(2024) (assembly GCF_036861315.1). Taxonomy (NCBI): domain Bacteria; kingdom Pseudomonadati; phylum Pseudomonadota; class Gammaproteobacteria; order Pseudomonadales; family Pseudomonadaceae; genus Pseudomonas; species Pseudomonas sp. S3(2024). The sequence continues at coordinate 899,926 of NZ_JAZAQQ010000002.1, forward strand.
TCGGGGGTGTTCAGGTTGGCCAGGCGCGGGTCATTGTCCGGGCATTGCAGGGCAGTCGCGCCGAGATTGCGCATGACCCGGCCGGGGCTGCGTTCGCCGGCGTTCCACGCGGTTTCGAAGGCGGGCAATAGGGCGACGGGAATTACACACAGCAGGGGTTCCCAGTGGTCGTCGTGACGCAACATTAAAGGTTTTTCAGGAAACCGGCCGGCGGTTTCACGCATGTCCTGCAACAGCGCGGCGTCGATTCGCGGCACATCGCAGGGCAAGACCAGCAGGTGTGGCTGGCGGGCTGCCTTGAGTCCGGCGAGGATGCCGGCCAGGGGACCGGGAAAATCGCCTTGCTCATCGCTGACCAATTGATCGGCGTAGGCTGCATAACGCTCGTGATTGCGATTGCAGGAGATGATCAGATCGTCAGTCAGCGGTCGAACCTTGCGCTGCAAATGCGCAATCAGCGGCTCACCCTGCCATTCGACCAGCCCTTTGTCCTGGCCGCCCATGCGCTGGCCGCGTCCGCCTGCCAGGAGCAGAATGGAGCAGGGGGGCAATGGCGTATTCGAGGTCATGGCAGCTCTCCAGCGGGGCGGCGAAAAATTCAGGCGCTGTGATATAACACCGGGCTGTTTCTCCTACAACTGGACGAGCCTAATGAAAGCCAAGGCCGATGTACCTTTTGCGCCGCTGAACATTGCGGTGCTGACTGTCAGCGATACCCGAACCCTGGAAACCGACACCTCAGGCCAGGTCTTCGTCGACCGCCTGACTGCTGCCGGTCACCGCTTGGCCGAACGGGTCCTGCTCAAAGATGACCTGTACAAGATCCGCGCGCAAGTTGCCCACTGGATTGCCGAGGACGTCGTGCAGGTCGTGTTGATTACCGGCGGCACTGGTTTCACCGGGCGTGACAGCACGCCTGAAGCCGTGGCTTGTCTGCTCGACAAGCAGGTTGACGGCTTCGGTGAACTGTTCCGCCAGATCTCGGTGGCCGATATCGGTACTTCGACCGTGCAGTCGCGGGCACTGGCCGGCCTGGCCAATGGCACACTGGTGTGCTGCCTGCCAGGTTCGACCAATGCGGTGCGCACCGGTTGGGACGGCATTCTCGCCGAACAGCTGGATTCGCGGCACCGTCCGTGCAACTTCGTCCCTCACCTGAAACAGGCGGCGCCCTGTGAATCCCGTGGGTAAGCCGGGCAAGACCGGCAGCCTGATGCCTGTCGAGCAAGCGTTGGCCCGCCTGCTGGAGATGGCTGAAGCCTCGCCGATTGTCGAACGCGAGTTTCTGCCCTTGGCCGAAGTCGAGGGGCGGGTGCTCGCCGAGGACCTGGTTTCGACCCTGGACCTACCACCCTGGCCAAATAGCGCCATGGATGGTTATGCCCTGAATCTGGCCGACTGGACCGGCGCACCGCTGCCGGTCAGCCAGAAAGTCTTTGCCGGGCAGGCGCCTGAGCCGTTGAAGCCCGGTACCTGCGCGCGGATCTTCACCGGTGCGCCAGTGCCTGCCGGGGCCGATTGCGTGGAAATGCAGGAGAACGCCGAAGTTCAGGACGACGGCAGCGTGCGTTTCATCGAAACCATGAGCGTCGGCCAGAACATTCGCCCGCAAGGCCAGGAAACCACCGTGGGTGAGTTGATTCTGGCGGCAGGTACCCGGCTGGGACCGATCGAACAAGGTCTGGCGGCGTCGCTGGGGTGTGCCGGGTTGAATGTGGTACGCAAGGTCCGAGTGGCGGTGCTGTCCACCGGCGATGAGCTGGTCGAGCCGGGCCGGCCGCTGGGGCCGGGGCAGATCTACAACAGTAATCGGGTGGTGTTGTGCAGCTGGCTGCAGCGCCTGGGTTGTGAAGTGATTGATGCCGGTATTCTTCCGGACGATCTGGCGACCACGCGGGCGCGCCTTGGCGACTTGCAGGGTGTCGACCTGATTCTCTCGACCGGAGGCGTGTCGGTCGGTGAAGCGGATTTTCTTGGCATCGCATTGCGGGAAGAGGGCGAGCTGGCGCTGTGGAAACTGGCCATTAAACCGGGCAAGCCGCTGACAGTTGGCCATTTTCGCAAGGTGCCGGTCATCGGTCTGCCGGGCAACCCCGCTTCGACGCTGGTGACCTTTGCTCTGCTCACGCGGCCCTACTTGTTGCGGCGTCAGGGCGTACAGGATGTCGAACCCCTGAAGTTTACGATTCCGGCAGGTTTTGTCTGGCCTGTGGCCGGCAATCGGCGCGAATACCTGCGCGGTCGTCTCGAGCAGGGGCGGGCGATCATCTACCGCAATCAAAGCTCCGGTGTGCTGCGCAGCGCGGCCTGGGCGGATGGTCTGGTAGAGGTGCTGGAAGGCCGCACGCTGGTAGAAGGCGATGAGGTCGGGTTCATTCCCCTGAGCGACCTGCTCGGCTGATCCGCTTCCGGTAATTGCAGGCTCGACCGATACCGCGTCGATGCCTGCATTCCTCTGTCAATGGCTCATCAGTGTGACCAACTGATCGAACCGGCTGTTGGCAACCCATCCCAGCAGTCCCAGGACCACCGCCGTCGCACCCGCCGAATAGGCGAGACGGTGCTTGATGGTCTTTACATCCCCGCGAACTTCGTCCATATCCCGACGAATGTATTTGAGGTGGGTTTCCAGTTCGGTCACGCGCGGTTCCATATCAACTTCTCCAGCGGTTCTGGCGTTCTTTCTGAAATCGGATTTGTGGCTGGCGCGACTTTCGTCGAGAGGGGCAACCGGACTATTTGCAATTCTGGCTTCATGGCTTGGCATGGAAATGTCCATCGGCTGTTTCAAGTGTAAGCGCACCGGCCTTCCCGTCATCCAGACTGCCAACAGCTCCGAGGGTGTATCCAATCATTACCTGCACATCCTTGTGTTGTTGAATCGAAAATTGATACCACCTGCACAAGGTGAATCAAGGATCGTGTCCGGTCAATTGAGCCGATTCCTCACATGTTGTAAGAAAAAATACCGTCGCGTAGGACGCAACGGGTCAGTCGCTTGAATTAAATGGTGTTCCCATGGCTTTTTTGCCTGCACCAGTGGTCAAGATGTTTCATACCGATTCAATCTTGGGGAGTGACCGTAATGAGTGAACGCAGGGCGCTGTTGATTCTGCATGGCAAGCAGGCACTCAATGAGGCGGTTCGCGCCGCCGTCGAAGGCAAACGCAAGCAGGGCTGGGAATTGGCCGTACGGCTGACCTGGGAGGCCGGTGACGCTCAGCGTCTGGTGGAAGAAGCACTGGCGAGTGGCTTTCGGAAGATCATCGCCGGAGGCGGAGATGGCACGTTGCGCGATATCGCTGAAGCGCTTGCCGCGCATCCGGACGAGGCCAGTCTGGTGCTGTTGCCGCTAGGAACGGCTAACGATTTTTCCCGCGCGGCGGGGATCCCGCTGGAGCCGGCCGAAGCACTGGAAATGCTGGACGTGCCACCGCGCAAGATTGACCTGGGCGAAGTCGGTGGGCAGATTTTCCTGAACATGGCGACGGGTGGTTTCGGCAGCCAGGTCACGGCCAATACCTCTGAAGATCTGAAAAAAGTGCTCGGCGGGGCCGCTTATCTGTTCACCGGTTTGTCGCGCTTCAGTGAGCTGCACGCGGCTTACGGTGAACTGCAAGGGCCGGACTTTCACTGGAGCGGCGAGCTGCTCGCATTGGGCATCGGCAACGGTCGTCAGGCAGGCGGCGGACACGTCTTGTGCCCGCAGGCACTGGCGGACGATGGTCTATTGGACATCAGTATTCTGCCGGCACCACAGGAGTTGGTGGGCACGCTGAAGAACCTGCTCAGCGACGGCTTCGGCCTCGACAATATGTTTGTCCGGGCCCGTTTGCCCTGGGTCGAAATCAAGGTCGCCGAGGGGCTGAGCATCAACCTTGACGGCGAGCCGCTGGAGGGCGACAGCCTGCGTTTCGAGGCGCGCCCCGCCGCCTTGCAGGTGCATTTGCCGGAGCATTCGCCGCTGTTGGGCGGCGCGGGTTCGATCAGTCGTCCAGACTGATGATCTGTTCACGCACCGCGAACAACACCAGACCCGCCACGTCGTAGATCTGCAGGCGTTTCATGATCTGCGAGCGGTGGGTTTCGACGGTCTTGATGCTCAGCCCTAGGCCGTTGGCGATCTCCCGAGTGGATTTGCCGCGTACGATCAACCGCAGGATTTCCAGCTGGCGTGCCGTCAGATTGTGCGAGTCGGCCACTTCCGGCTGGTTTTTCTGCGTACGGGTCAGCGCCTGGTTGATCACGGTGTGGGCGATGGCCGGGCTCAGGTAGCGCTCGTTGTTACGCAAGGCTTCGAGGGCGTGTTCAAGCTCGGTGGCCGTGGTGTCCTTGAGCAGGTAACCGTGCGCGCCGGACTCCAGCGCCTGCATGATCAGCGCCGGATCGGTGTGCATCGAGAGAATCAGCACCTTGCTTTGCGGGCGCACCCGCTTGAGCCGTTGCAAGGCTTCCAGGCCACCGGTTTCCTTCATCGAGATATCCAGCAACACGATGTCGGGCGCCAGTTGCTCGACCATTTCGAGCAACTGCGAGCCGTCGCTGGCTTCGCCAACGACCGCGTAACCGGGAATATCGAGCACCAGAGCGCGCACGCCGGCCCTGATCAGCGAGTGGTCATCCACCAGAAGTAAGTTACAAGTCAACGCATAACCTTATTCGTACTGGCCCGCTCGAGTGCACGGGGCGCCCAGGGGAATAGTGCTTCGATTTGAGTGCCTTTGCCCGGCTCGCTGATGACGTTCAGCGTGCCGCCCAACTGTTCGATCCTTTCGGCCATCCCGGCCATTCCGCGCTGTCCTTCCCGGCCCGGGTCCGCGGCAGGCGCAAAGCCTTGGCCGTCGTCGCTGATCAACAGCGTCAGGCCTTTTGGCAAGCGTTGCACGCGGATCAGCAGATTGCTGGCCTGCGCGTGACGCAGAATGTTGGTGACCGCTTCCTGGGCAATGCGAAAGGCAGCGACCGCCATTTCTTCCGGAATGCCATTGAGCCGTTGCTGGCAATCGAGGCTCCAGTGCACCGAGGTGTTCGCCAGGGTCTTGAGCAGGTGCGCGCGCAGACTGGCCTCCAGCCCGAGGCTGGTCAGTTGGCGCGGATTGAGAATGGCGGAAACGTCGCGCACCTTGTTGAGGGTTTCATCAAGGGTGTCGCAGAGTGTCGAGCATTGCGCTTGCAAGTCGGCTGGCAGGCGTTTTTTCAGCCATTCACTTTGCAGCTTGGCCGCTGTCAGTAACTGGCCGATATCGTCGTGCAGTTCACGGCTGAGACGGTGGCGTTCGTTTTCCTGGACTTCCAGCAAACGATCGGCGAGTTCCTGAGGCTGAAACTTGATCGATTTGCGCGACAGTTGATATTGCACCCAGACACAAGCAGTGGCGGCAATATTCAACAGCAGCAGACCCAGTGAGAGCGGAGCAGACAATCCGTAGGTCAGCAGGCTGCCAGCGGCGGCGATGACACTCAATATGAGAGTGAACCGGCGTGCATTTTCCCGGGACGGTGGCCATTTGATGATTGACTTGAGGCTGGCGTACATAACGGATGGAGCCAATGGATGTTCGCTACGGGCAGACCGGCCGGTGGCTGGCGGATCTCTGTCTGAAAATGCTGTCAATTATGTTATTGATTTTAACGAAGTACAGTGAACGATATTCGACCATCAAGTTCGTTGGATGACAGTCGCTGAATCACTGTGCCATTAGTTGAAAGCAACTAACGGTCGGCATAATACCACTTAAGATACCGTTGGTCGCGTTTGCCATATATGTCCAATGAGTCAGGAAATACGCCATGTTGGACGTGAGTTCCATTATGGAAAATGTCGTTTTATTGTGCTTGGTAGAGATCCGTGCGGTTCGAAGTTGATCGTTACACAGACACAGGCAAACCCTGAGGCCGCGGCAGAATATCCGCTGGTGTCAGGTGTGATTATTTAATTCGAATTGTCGCTGGCAGGTATGAACTATTCAATTGCGACATTCAGCGATTCCCATCTTCAGCCTGGATTTACGCTTTGAATGCGGCGGATCACGCCTGACGCTCGGAAAAAGACAACAGCGAAACCGGCTGGGGCCGGAGCGGCGGCTTGAACTGGCTTTGACCGACCTGAAACGCGAACGCTTCGATCAGTGAGGTTTGTTCGCTGCCATCCAGGCTCAATTGGCCGGTATTGTGATCGACCAGTTCAATCTGCCAGGCCATCAGGGTGAAACAGTCCTGCAGCGCATTCAGCGCCTGTGCGTGCAGATCGATATGATCCGGCGCGTGGTCGAGCAGGCTGTGAATATGCAGGGAAAACTCGGAGATCGCCTCCAGTGCCAACGCTTCAGCCCGACTCGCCAGCTTGAGCAGGGTGTTGCGCATGCAGTCGATGGCATCTTTGTCGTTGCTGATCAATTGCAGGTGGCTCAGGCACTCTTCGGACTTGGCCAGGAGTGTTTCAGCTTCGACGAGGAATTCGGGAAAGCGTTGCGCCCAGTCTTTACGGTCGATTGGCATGCTTATCTCCACAGCGTCATGTCTGATGAGGGAATGCCGTGTGTGTCGACGTTCGTGGATCGTCGGGAGATCGCGCCCCACCGTGCAATTGCACTGGCTGAGGTTTTCCAGAGGGTGGGGTTCCACTGACCTGCGATCGCACACAATAGCCTGACTCCGTTCATGCAATGAGAATGGCGTCACATTAATGGCTATTGGATATTGCGAACATCAGGTTGGGCCTGATTGTTCCTAGGGGATTCCCTTACGCGCGGGAACCTGTGGCGCAAACTGTGGTCGCGCCAGAAGAGGATGTAGCAGATGAAAACACCGGGTCAGTAAACCATGATGTTAATGTGACATCAATGCCCATGTGTGGCATTTTGATGGTGAATTTTGTGGGGATCAAGAATCGCCATAAACAGCCGATAACCCCACTTAGTAGTGAATTCATCAGAACAAGCCCAGGAGTCATTGATGGCCGGCATTCTCGACACGGTAGACCAACGCACGCAACTGGTGGGTGAGAATCGCCTGGAAATTCTCATGTTTCGACTGGCCGGACGCCAATTGTTCGCGATCAACGTGTTCAAGGTTCAGGAAGTTCTGCAACTGCCAAAGCTGACCTTGATGCCACAGCGTCACCCGTTTGTCTGCGGCGTGGTCAACCTGCGTGGGCAGACGCTGCCGGTGATCGATCTGTCTCAGGCGATCGGCATGCGCCCGCTGGTGCCGGGCCCGAACAGCACCATCATCGTTACCGAGTACAACCGTTCGGTGCAGGCTTTCCTCGTCGGTGGCGTGGATCGCATCGTCAACATGAACTGGGAAGCCATTCTGCCGCCGCCGACCAGTGCTGGCCGCCAGCACTACCTGACCGCGATCAGCAAGGTTGACGATCAACTGGTGGAAATCATCGACGTCGAGAAAGTCCTCGCCGAAATCGTCCCGTACAACGCCAAGGTCTCGCGTGACAAGCTCGATGATCCGGTGCTGGAGCGTGCCCGTGGCCGCGAAGTGCTTCTGGTGGACGACTCCAACGTGGCGCTTTCGCAATTGCGTGACACCCTCGGCCAGCTCGGGGTGAAAATGCACATCGCCAGCGACGGTCTGAAGGCGCTGAACATGCTCAAGGCCTGGGCCGATACCGGCGTGAACATGACCGACAAACTGCTGATGGTGTTCACCGACGCGGAGATGCCGGAAATGGACGGCTATCGCCTGACCACCGAGATCCGCAACGATCCGCGTCTGCGCGGTCTGTACGTGGTGTTGCACACTTCACTGTCCGGCAGCTTCAACGACTCGATGGTGAAGAAGGTCGGTTGCGACAACTTCCTCTCCAAATTCCAGCCGGACAAACTGGTCGATGTGGTGCGTCAGCGTCTGATGCTCGATGAAGTGCCGGCCTGATCCTGACGCTTCAGCCTCCTGTGGGAGCGAGCCTGCTCGCGAAGGCGGATTCCATGTCAACACATGTGTTGAATGAATTTCCGCTTTCGCGAGCAGGCTCGCTCCCACAAGGTTTGCACTGCACAAACTCTTTTGATTCGCCGATAAAGCTCGTATAGGGTGGCTTTTTTGCCCACCGGGGAGCTGGCCATGCTGCGTCTGAGCGCGCTTTATCGTTATCCGTTGAAATCCGGCAAACCCGAGATTCTGCAATCGATTGGCCTGGACAAACTGGGCCTTGCAGGGGACCGACGCTGGATGCTCGTGGACGAGGCCAGCGGGCGCTTTCTGACCCAGCGGGCCGAAGCGAAAATGAGTCAGCTGTCGGCATTGTGGAACGCGCAGGGCGGTCTGACCCTCAGCGCGCCCGGGCTTGCCGCGCTGGACGTGCCACTGCCCGAGGCCGATTCCCACCTGCGCGGTGTGACCATCTGGCGTGACACACTGCGGGTTCCGGATGCCGGTGATGAAGCCGCCCGTTGGGTCAGCGATTTCATCGGCAAGCCGACGCGTCTGGTGCAGGTGCCCCTTGATCGCGCGCGCATGACGCAGGCCGGTTATGGCCGCGAGGACGATCAGGTCGCGTTCGCCGACGGTTTCCCGCTGTTGCTGATTGGCGAAGCGTCACTTGAGGATCTGGTGCAAAAGGTCGGACGACCGCTCGAGATGCTGCGCTTTCGGCCGAATCTGGTGATCGAAGGCAGCGCGGCGTTCGCCGAGGACGGCTGGAAGCGCATTCGTATCGGTGACGTCGAGTTCCGCGTGGTGAAACCTTGCTCGCGCTGCATTCTGACCACCATCGATCCGCAAACCGGCGAACGCAGTGCTGATCGCGAACCGCTGGCAACCCTGCAGAAATATCGTGCGCAGGCCGATGGTGCGATGTTCGGGCAAAATTTGGTCAACGACAGCAATGGTCAGCTGGAAGTCGGAATGCCGGTGGAAATCCTCGAGTAACCGAGGCCAGAAATGAAATGCCCGTGTCCATGGACACGGGCATTTTTTTGCACCGGGAAAAACCGTGGGCTTAGCCGCGGTATTCGCACAGGTAAGCAGTCTCAACGGCGACTTTCAGCTGGAACTTGCTGTTGGCCGGAACGTTGAACTGGCTGCCGGCGGCGAAGGTTTCCCAGTCGCTGCTGTCCGGCAGTTTGACGGTCAGCGCACCGGAGACCACGTGCATGATCTCGCGCTGAGCGGTGCCGAATTCGTATTCGCCCGGGGCCATGACGCCGATGGTCGCCGGACCTTCAGCGGTGCCAAAAGCGATCGACTTGACGGTGCCGTCGAAGTACTCGTTGACTTTGAACATGGGCGATTCCTCTCGAAAAGGGCAAAAAAGGGTTAAAAAGGGCTGGCCAGTATGCACAAGGCTCCCTGCGCCGTCACCTGCCCGGGGCGTGTCCGGCGAGTTCTCGCCCTGACTTCAGAGTGGCAAGACCAACGGCAGCAACCGCGCGGTATTGCGCGCATCTTCCAGGGCACGGTGCTGTTGACCGCTGAACTGCATGCCGGCCAGTTGCAGCGCACCGTTCAGGCCCAACGGTCGTTCCAGGCGCCGGGCTTTGGCAAAGCGCTGCTTGAGGTTCATGTGCGGCACCCGGCTCAGCAGGCTGTCGAGTTGCAGGCGCTGCCATTCCTGGAGCAACTGTTTGCGGTCGTAATCGCCCCAACTGGCCCAGCCTTCGAGGCGCGTCTGGTGTTGCCCGAGCCAGCGTTCGAATGCTGGCCAGACCTCGCTCAGCGGCTGTGCGGTGTCGATGTTGGCCTGGGTGATGTGCGTGAGCTCACGGCAAAACGGCGTCAGCAACGGCCGCCGGGTCGGTTTGACGAACCGCTGAAAGTGATCCTGCTCGCGACCGGCACGGTCGACCAGCGTCGCGCCGATTTCGATGATTTCCATTTCCGTAACCGGCCAGCCACCTTCATCTGTGGTGGCTTCCAGATCAATGACCAGCCAATGGGGCATCGCAGGTTTCCTGATTTACGCGTCCTGATAGATCAGAGCGTAGTCAAACCTTGCGTTTGCGCCTGGCGACTCACTCGACCTGCAACAGAACCTGACGATTTTTTACCTGATCGCCGACCTTGACCTGCACCCGCTTGAGCACGCCGTCGATGCCGGCCTTGAGCGGATGCTCCATTTTCATTGCCTCCAGCACCACCAGCAACTGACCCTTGCTGACCGGGCTGCCTTCGCTGACCAGCACGTCGACGATGGCACCGTCCATCGGCGCTTTCAGTGTGCCGGAGCTGACGCTGCTCTGACTGCTGATCAGCGCATGAGTTCGATCCTCCAGGCGCAGGTTGCCGGGGTGGGTGAACAGCCAGAGTTCTTCGCCATCGATCCGGTAGGCGTGAAGTTGCCGCAGCCCGTCGACTTCCAGCGTCACCGCGCGTTCGTCGCAATTGATGACGGTCAGTACCAGTGCGCGCTGCATCACGTTCACGGTGAAGCGGTCATCGCCGTGCGCAAGCAGTTGCACGGTCCAGTCCTGCTGTTCAAGCCCGAGGCGGTAATTGAGCGGCGCGCCGACATTGTTGCGCCAGCCCTTGAGCGGCGCACGATGCGCCTGCGCGACAGCCTGATAAAACAGCACGGCGGCGATGGCCAGCTCCTCGGCGGTGGGGGCGTAAGTGTGCAGGCATGGGTGGTCAGTGAAATGCTGAGCAATGAACGCGGTACTGAACTCGCCGCTGATGAACTGCGGATGCTGCAGCAGGCTGACCAGCAAACGCTGGTTGTTCTGAACGCCGAGCAGCACGCTGTCCTGCACCGCGCGCAGCAGCTTGCGCCGTGCCTCTTCGCGGGTGGCGCCGTGGGCGATCAGTTTGCCGAGCATCGGATCATAAAACGGGCTGATCGACTGACCTTCGAGCAAGCCATGATCGATCCGCGCTCCCGGGCCCAACGCCGGTTCCCAGGCCTGTACACGACCGGTCTGCGGCAGGAAATTCTGCGTCGGATCTTCGGCATACAGACGCACTTCCATGGCGTGACCGTTCAGCGCGACCTGATCCTGAGTCAACGGCAGCGGCTGCCCCTCGGCGACGGCCAGTTGCCAGGCGACCAGATCCTGCCCGGTGATCAACTCGGTCACCGGATGCTCGACCTGCAGACGGGTGTTCATTTCCAGAAAGTAGAACTGCCCACGGGCATCGAGCAGAAACTCGACGGTGCCGGCACCGACGTAATTCACCGCTCGGCCAGCTTTCAATGCCGCTTCGCCCATGGCCTGGCGCAACTCGCGTGTCATCACCGGGCAGGGTGCTTCCTCGACGACTTTCTGATGGCGGCGCTGCACCGAGCAATCGCGCTCGCCGAGGTAGATCAGGTTGCCGTGATGATCGCCGAACAGTTGCACCTCGACGTGCCGTGGTTCGATCAGCGCCTGTTCGAGGATCAGTTCATCACTGCCGAAACCGTTCAGCGCCTCGGAGCGGGCGGTGCGCAATTGCGCCGGCAATTCCTCGCTGCTGTGCACCAGACGCATGCCGCGTCCACCGCCGCCAGCGCTGGCCTTGATCATCAGTGGATAGCCGATGCGCCCGGCTTCGCGCAGCAACGTGGCGTCATCCTGCGCGGCGCCTTGATAGCCGGCGATACAGGGAACACCAGCGTCGAGCATGGCGATTTTCGACAGGCGCTTGCTGCCCATCAGCTCGATGGCCTCGGCGCTGGGGCCGATGAAGGTCAGGCCGGCCTCTGCGCAGGCACGGGCGAATTCGGCATTTTCCGAGAGGAAGCCATAGCCGGGATGGATCGCGTCGGCACCGCTGCGGCGGGCGGCGTCGAGGATCGCCGGGATGTTCAGGTAGGACTGCTGCACCGGTGCGGCGCCGATGTTCACCGCTTGATCGGCCATCTGCACGTGCAGGGCATCGGCGTCGGCATCGCTGAATACGGCGACGGTGCGATAGCCGAGGGCCTGGGCGGTGCGCTGGATGCGGCAGGCGATTTCACCGCGGTTGGCGATCAGGATTTTGTGGATGACGGGCATGGCTGTTCCCTCGGAATTTGCGGTGTTGGTGCTGGCCTCTTCGCGAGCAAGCCCGCTCCCACATTTGGAATGCGTTCCGTCTGTGGGAGCGAGCCTGCTCGCGAAGCTTTTAAGGGGCCCATCGCGGTTTGCGCTTTTGCACGAAAGCCATGGTGCCCTCGATCCCTTCGGCCCCGGTCACCGCTTCGCTGAACCACCGCGCCGCTTCATCCAGCAATTCACTCGAAGGCTGCCCGGCACTGGCGAGCAGCAGTTTTTTCGTCGCCGCATTCGCTTCGGGCGCGCAGCACAAAACATGGTCGAGCACTTCGTCGAGGCGTTCTGCCAGTGCCTGCGGATCCTGCTCGACAAAATGCACCAGTCCCAGCCGCCGCGCCTGATGGCCGTCGAAACGCGCGGCAGTCAGCGCCAGTCGGCGGGTCTCGGTCAGGCCGATGCGCTGCACCACGAACGGAGCGATCTGCGCTGGCAGCAAACCGAGGCTGGTTTCCGGCAGACCGAACTGCGCTTGATGGTCGGCCATCGCGATATCGCTGACACATGCCAGCCCGAAACCACCACCGAGCACTGCGCCCTGTAAAACGGTGATCAGCACTTGTGGTGCGTCCTGAGCTTCTTGCAGCAGAGCTCCAAAGGCGCGGTTCAACACGCGGTAAGCGTCGGGCCCCTGAGCACGGGCATTGGCCATGTCCTTGATGTCGCCCCCCGCACAGAAATGCCCACCGGCACCGCTGAGGACCAGAGCGCGAACCCCGCGGTCATCGCGCACCGCCGCCAATACCACGCGCAGTTCGGCGACCATTTGCAGGCTCATCGCGTTGCGGCTGTCCGGGCGATTGAGGGTGATGTGCAGCACGCCGCCGTGCAGTTCCAGCAACAGAGTCTGGCAATCGGGCAGGGGGCTCATTTCTTTTTCCCCGGCAGGATGCCCATCAGTTTGCAGATGATCCCCAGCATGATTTCGTCGGCGCCGCCGCCGATCGAAACCAGCCGCACGTCGCGATAGGCGCGGGCCACCGGGTTGTCCCACATGAAGCCCATGCCGCCCCAATATTGCAGGCAGCTGTCGCTGACTTCACGGCCGAGACGGCCGGCCTTGAGCTTGGCCATCGATGCCAGACGCGTGACGTCCTGACCTTTCACATATTGCTCGGTGGCCTGATAGACCAGCGCTCGCAGGCATTCGATTTCGGTCTGCAGTTCGGCGAGGCGGAAGTGGATCACCTGATTGTCGATCAGCGCGTTGCCGAAGGTCTTGCGCTCCTTGCAGTACTCGATGGTACTGTCGACGCAATATTCCAGACCCTTGATCATGTTCGCCGCGCCGAACAGGCGTTCTTCCTGGAACTGCAGCATCTGCATCATGAACCCGGCGCCTTCGTGGCCGATGCGGTTGCGCTGCGGCACACGCACGTTATCGAAAAACACCTGAGCGGTTTCCGAGCTGCGCATGCCGAGCTTGTCCAGGTGCGAGCTGAGGCTGATCCCCGGGGTGTTCATCGGCACCATGATCAGCGACTTGTTGATGTGCGGCTTGTCGTCCGAGGTATTGGCCAGCAGGCAGATGAAGTCGGCGCTGGGCGAGTTGGTGATCCACATCTTGCTGCCGTTGATCACGTAGTCGTCGCCGTCCTTGCGCGCGGTGGTCTTGAGCCCGGCGACGTCGGAGCCGGCACCGACTTCCGAGACGCCGATGCAACCGACCTGCTCGCCGGTAATCGCGGGGCGGAGGAACTCGTCGCGCAATTCATCGGAGCCGAAGCGGGCCAGCGCCGGGGTGCACATGTCGGTCTGCACGCCGATCGACATCGGAATACCGCCGCAATGAATGGTGCCGAACTCTTCGGCGGCGACAATCGAATAGCTGTAGTCGAGGCCCATGCCGCCGAATTTTTCCGGTTTGGAAATCCCCAGCAGACCAAGGTCGCCGGCCTTGCGGAAAATCTCGTGGATCGGAAAGCGCCCGGCCTTTTCCCATTCATCGACGTGCGGGTTGATTTCGTGCTCGACGAATTGGCGGACGGTGCGGCGCAGTGCTTCGTGTTCCGGGGTGAAGATCATTTTTATTGTTCTCCTTGTTTTCCGAGGCAGTCAGAAGCGGCTGACGCCGAAGCTGTTGGGTTGCAACGTGCGAATGTCGGCTTCGTGGCAGATATCCAGCAGGTAACCGAGCAGGGTGCGTGTATCGCGTGGGTCGATCAGGCCGTCGTCCCACAGGTTGGCGCTGCCGTAGAGCGCGGTGGACTGGCTGTCGAGTTTCTGCGCGGTGACCTGTTCGAGCATGTCGAGCATTTTCGGATCCGGCACCAGGCCTTCCTTGAGCTGTTTGGCCTCGGTGACGATGCGCAGCACCTTGCCGGCCTGCGCGCCGCCCATCACCGCGGTGCGGCTGTTGGGCCAGGCGAAGATGAAACGTGGATCGAGACCTCGTCCGCACATCGCATAGTTGCCGGCACCGTAGGAGCCACCGACGACAATCGTCAGTTTAGGCACTCGCGCATTGGCCACCGCTTGAATCAGTTTAGAGCCGTGTTTGATCACGCCTTGCTGCTCGGACTCGGTGCCGACCATAAAACCGGTGGTGTTGTGGAAGAACAGCAGCGGCGTCTGGCTCTGATCGCACAGCTGAATGAACTGCGCGGCCTTGCTCGCCCCGGCCGGCGTTATCGGGCCGTTGTTGCCGATCAAGCCGCAGGCGCGACCGTGGATTTTCAATTGGCCGCAAATGGTTTGCTGATCGAACTCGCCCTTGAATTCGAGAAACTCCGATTCATCGGCAATCCGCGCAACGATTTCGCGCACGTCGTAGGGCTTCTTCGGGTCGTCGGGAATCAGCCCGAGCAGCTCGTCGATCGGGTACAGCGGCGCCTTGTATTGCGGCTCCGGCAGCCACGGCAGTTGCTCGTTCCACGGCAGCATGCGCAAGATCTCGCGGACCAGGCGCACGCCATCGGCATCGTTCTCGGCCAGATACTCGGCGGTGCCGGCGACCTGCGCGTGCATCTCGGCGCCGCCCAGCTCTTCATCGGTGGCGACCTCGCCCGTCGCGGCTTTGAGCAGTGGCGGCCCGGCAAGAAATAGCTTGGCCTTGCCGCGCACCACCACCACGTAATCCGACAGCCCCGGTTGATAGGCGCCACCGGCCGTCGCCGAGCCGTGCACCACGGTAATTTGCGGCAAACCCATGGCCGACATCCGCGCCTGATTGGCAAAACTGCGTGCGCCTTCGACGAATATCTCCGCCGCATAATTGAGGTTGGCGCCGCCGCTCTCTGCCAGAGTGATCACCGGCAGTTTGTTTTCCAGGGCGATCTGTTGCAGCCGCAGGGATTTTTTCAGGCCGGTGGGGGAGATCGTGCCACCCTTGATCGCGCTGTTGTTGGCCACCACCATCGCCCGGATGCCGGACACGTAACCGATGCCGGCGATCAGGCCGCCACCGGCAGCGCTGCCGTCCTTGTCGTCGTGCAGCTTGTAGCCGGCCAGACTCGCCAGTTCGAGGAACGGCGCACCGGGGTCGAGCAGCAGGTTCAGGCGTTCGCGGGGCAGCAGTTGCCCGCGCTTGTCGAATTTGCCCTTGGCTTCGGCAGCCTTGTTCAGCAGGTTCTGTTCCAGTTGCTTGACGTGCTCGATGGCCGTGAGCATCGCCGCGCAGTTGCGCGCGAAAGCTTCACTGTGCGGATCGAGTTCGGACTGGATCTGCGGCATGGCTTACTCCTTGTCCTTGAGCACGTCGGGCAGGTACGCCCGATGGAAACCGTTGAACGACTCGCTGTGGCTTGCCTTGTGCAACGGCCATGCGCGGCTGCCGAGACTGGCCGCGCCATCGATTTTCAAGGTGCTGCCGCTGATGAACGCCGCCGCCGGACTGAGCAGGAAAACGATCGCTGCACTGACCTCCGATTCGGTACCGATGCGTTTGAGTGGCACGTGTTCGCGCAGGGTAGGGATCACCGCTTTGAACGCGCCTTCATAAGTGTCCATGCCGCTGGACGCGATCCAGCCCGGCGCCACCGCATTGACCCGCACCCCGGCGTACCCCCACTCGAACGCGGCGGTTTTGGTGAAGTTGTCCATCCCCGAACGTGCCGCGCCCGAGTGGCCCATGCCGGGCATGCCGCCCCACATGTCGGCAAGCATGTTGACGATATTGCCGCCGTGCTTGCTCATCGATTGGTTGAACACTTCCCGGGCCATCAGGAAGCCGCCGACCAGATTGGTGCGCAGTACGGTTTCGAAACCTTTCTGATTGATCGAGGCCAGTGGCGACGGGTACTGGCCGCCGGCATTGTTGACCAGACCGTGGATCGGCCCGTGTTCGGCGATCAGCCCGGCGATCAGTTGCTTCACCGCGTCTTCGTCACGGATGTCGCAGGCCTGCCAATGGGCGCGGCCGCCGTCTTCGCTGATTTCGGCGGCGACCTTTTGCAGCTTCTCCGGTTTGCGCCCGACCAGCAGCACAGTGGCGCCGAGCGCCGCCAGTTCATGCGCGGTGCAACGGCCGATGCCACTGCCGCCACCGGTGACGATGATGGTCTGGCCGCTGAACAGATCGGCTTTGAAAATCGATGCGTAAGCCATGAAGCCCAACCTCTAGTCGAGTTGTTCGGCGATGCTCTGCGGCACCGGGATCTGGATTTCCAGCAGTTGCTGAGCGAAGGCCTTGCCCTGGGGATCGATGCGCAGACTCGCCACGCCTCCGCCGCCAAGCGCGTTCTCCAGCAGAAAATTCAGGCTGTGGGTGCCGGGCAGGTACCAGCGTTCTACCCGGCCGTGAATCGGGTCGAGCACATGGCGCATCCAGTCGACGATCACCGCTGGCGTCAGCGCTTCGGCGATCCATGGCAGGTATTCCGGTCGACGCGGCAGGACACCGATGTTGCTGTGGTTGCCCTTGTCACCGGAGCGCGCCACCGCCAGTTTTATCAGCGGCACACTGGCGTCGGCGCGGCCCTGGGGTTTGGGTGGCTGGTCGGGGATTGGCAGATCGTGGCTGTCGAGTGGTGTTTGTGCGGGCAGGGCACAGGGATGCTGTTCACCGGCCATGTCGATGTGCAGGGTGCAGGCGGTTTTATCGATCAGGAACGAGAACAGACGGATCAGCGGGTATACCGTCGGCCGTCCGCCGACGATGCCGGTCAGTCCCGGTGCCATGCCGGTGGCAGCCTGGGCGATTTCCCGGGAGAACAGGATCAGCGCCGGTTTCAGTGGATGGCGCACCGCAAGTTTGATCACCACCTCGCGGCTGTCCCGACGCTGGCCGTGAGGGCCGTATGTGGCTTCGCTGCCGAGCAGTTCAATGTTGACTTCGCTGTAGGGTGGCCAGCCGCGCTGGCTGAACATTTCTGCAGTCTTGTCGATGATTGCCTGACTGACGCGGCGCGCCTTGTCCACCGCATCGATGCCGGCGATCAGGCAACTGGCGGTGCAGCGGAAACCGTCCGGGTAAGTTGCGCTGACCTTGTATTTATCGCTGGGCGGCAGGCCTTTGGCTCCGTGGACGTGCACGGCGTTTTTGCCCTGTTGCTGCAGTTTCACTTGAGTGAAATCGCAGACTACATCCGGCAACAGATAGGCCTGTGGATCACCGATTTCATAGAGCATCTGCTCGCCAACGGTCAGCGGCGTCACCAACCCGCCGGAGCCTTCGGGTTTGCTCACGATGAACTGGCCATCGGCACTGACTTCAACGATGGGAAAACCGATGTGTTCGTAGTCCGGCACGTCGCGCCAGTCGGTGAAATTGCCCCCGGTGCATTGCGCGCCGCATTCGATGATGTGCCCGGCGAGCGCGGCCTGGGCCAGTTTGTCGTAGTCGTGCCACGCCCAGCCGAATTCATGCACCAGCGCCGCACTGACCACCGCGCTGTCGACCACGCGCCCGGTGATGACGATGTCGGCACCCAGGCGCAGGGCTTCGACGATGCCCGGTGCGCCGAGGTAGGCGTTGGTCGATACGCACATCGGCGGCAGCGGCGCGCCGTTGAACATTTCGTGGATGCCTTGGGCGGCGAGTTGCTTGAATTGCGGTTGCAGGTCATCGCCGAGCAGCACGGCGATTTTCAGCTTGACCCCGGCCTTGTCGCAGGCGGCTTGCAGGGCGGCGGCACAGGCTTTTGGATTGATCCCGCCGGCGTTGCTGATCACGCGGATCTTCTGTTCGGCCAGTTGCGGCAGCAGCGGCGCGAGCACCTCAACGAAGTCCCCGGCGAACCCTGCCTGCGGGTCCTTCATGCGCGCGCCGGCCATGATCGACAGGGTGATTTCGGCCAGGTAATCGAACACCAGATAATCCAGCTGCCCGCCGGCCACAAGTTGTGCGGCGGCGGTACTGGTGTCACCCCAGAATGCGCTGGCGCATCCGATCCGAACGGTGGTGGGCATTTTTATCTCCGACTCAGGAACCTGCGACAGAAGTGTCTGGAGGCTACCAAGCAAGCGCTTGGTTTGTAAACCACTGAAATATCTTCTGCCCAAGCGCTTGCTTGGTTGCGGCCCGCGGCTTAAATTGCGCGCAACCCTGCGTGTTCAGGGGGCAACAGACTGATCGACTGTAGGAGAGAACGGGTGGACGAGCAAAAAGCCCTGAGGGTCATGCGCGAACTGGTCGACCAAGGCCAGTTGACCGACCCTGACAGCGCCCGCGGCAAACTGCTGCAAGTGGCGGCTCACCTGTTCCGCAACAAAGGCTACGAGCGCACCACGGTGCGTGACCTGGCGGGGGCGGTGGGGATCCAGTCCGGGAGCATTTTTCATCACTTCAAGAGCAAGGATGAAATCCTCCGGGCGGTGATGGAAGAAACCATCCGCTACAACACCGCGCTGATGCGCGCCGCGCTGGCCGAAGCCAGCAACGTGCGCGAGCGGGTGCTGGCGCTGATCCGCTGCGAGTTGCAGTCGATCATGGGCGGCAGCGGCGAAGCCATGGCGGTGCTGGTCTATGAATGGCGTTCGCTGTCCGAAGAAGGTCAGGCCCGGGTGCTGGCCCTGCGCGATGTCTATGAAGACCTCTGGTTGCAGGTGCTGGGCGAAGCCAAGGAGGCGGGGTTTATCCGTGGCGATGTATTCATTACCCGACGTTTTCTCACTGGCGCGCTGTCCTGGACCACCACCTGGTTTCGTGCCGGCGGCAGCCTGAGCCTCGATCAGTTGGCCGATGAAGCGCTGATTCTGGTGCTCGAAGAGCGTTAACCCACGTTCCAACAGGTCAGGAAACTGGCTAACTGGGCGAAACCGCCTAGCTTGAATGCATTGATCGGTATTTTTTCGGGGAGTGGGGTGTTTTGAAGTCTTCGCCAATTCGGACGGCCACGGGGCTGGTACTCGTCGCGCTGACGGCATTTTCAGGGTTGCCTGCGCAGGCGGCGCAACTGGTTCGAGTGGGCGCCGCGCACTTTCCGCCTTACACCATCCGCCCGGAAAACGGAGCCGACACCGGTCTGCTGCCGGAATTGGTCGAAGCGCTGAATGCGTTGCAGACGGAGTATCAGTTTGTCCTGGTACCGACCTCGATTCCCCGGCGTTTCGGTGACTTGAAGGAAGGGCGCACCGACATGGCGATTTTCGAAAACCCGGAGTGGGGCTGGAAGGACATTCCACACACCACGGTCGATATGGGTCTGGAAGATGCCGAGATTTTCGTCGCGCAACGCGAAGAGGGTCGGCAGCAGGATTACTTCTCGGACCTCAAGGGCAAGCGGCTGGCGCTGTACAGCGGTTATCACTACGAGTTTGCCAATTTCAACGCCGACCCCAAATTTCTCGCGGATACGTTCAAGGCCACGTTGACCTATTCCCATGACAGCAACCTGTTGATGGTGCTGCGCGGGCGCGCCGACATCGCCTTGGTCACGCGCTCCTACCTGTTCGACTACTTGAAACGCAACGAAAAGGTGGCTGACAAGTTGCTGGTGTCGCAGCGCATCGATCAGGTTTATCACCATTACTCCATTCTGCGCCCGGCCGCGCCGATCACCGGCGAGGCGTTTGGCAAATTGTTGCAGGAGCTGCGGGACAACGGGCAGATGCTGAAGATTTTCGAGCCATACAAGATCGCTCTGGTACCGGTACCGCAACACTGATTTCACCCCGCCGGCTAAATTTTCCCGTGCGGCTCACGTCCCATCGTTGAACTGTCGACGATTATCGTGAGCCCGACCCATGTCCAATCTGA
The DNA here is from genome assembly GCF_036861315.1 of Pseudomonas sp. S3(2024). Classification (NCBI taxonomy): domain Bacteria; kingdom Pseudomonadati; phylum Pseudomonadota; class Gammaproteobacteria; order Pseudomonadales; family Pseudomonadaceae; genus Pseudomonas; species Pseudomonas sp. S3(2024). Next base: position 920,029 of record NZ_JAZAQQ010000002.1, read on the forward strand.
ATGACCTGACTGCCCTGGCCTTGCCTTCGGGCAGTGAACTGGTAGCCGATGCTACTGAAAGCCGTCTGAGCCTGAGCCTGGACGGGCAACCGCTGGTTCGCTTGCGTCTGAATCGTGACGGCACCGGCCCGATTCAGCTCGATGAGCGTTTTGCCCTGCCCCCCGGCCTGGCGTTGTGGGCGGCCTGTTACTGGTTGTTCGCCCGTGAGCCGGAGCGTCAGCAATTGCTCTGGCAACTGGACCAGCCGCCCACCGAAGCCTTGCTCAGCGGCTTGCTGGTCAGCACCGAAGTGGCCGGCGAATACCGTTGCGAGCGCACCCTTTTCTGGCAATTGCCGCAGCCATGGCTCGGTACATCGCTGAGCGGCAGCTACCCACAACAAATGGTGATCAGCCAGGGCAAGCGCCATCCGCTGCGTCCGGTCAAGCCGCGCGGCGAAGTCTATCGACGTTTCGATGCACGCCTCGGGGCGTGGATTTCCCTGCGCACGGTGGAGATCGAGCAGGATCTGGCGCGGTTCAATCGCTGGCAGAACAGTCCGCGTGTCGCCAGTTTCTGGCAGGAGGAGGGCAGTCTTGAGCAGCATCGCGAATACCTGAGCAAGCTAGACGCCGATCCGCACACGCTGACGTTGATCGGCTGCTTCGACGATCAACCGTTTGCCTATTTCGAGGCCTACTGGGCCAAGGAAGACCGTATCGCGCCGTTCTACGACGCCGACGCTTACGACCGTGGCATTCACATGCTGGTGGGGGAAGAGAGTCACCGTGGCCCGCACAAGGTCGCGAGCTGGTTGTCGGCGCTGGTGCACTATCTGTTTCTGGATGATCCGCGTACCCAGCGCGTGGTCGCCGAACCGCGTGCCGACAACGCGAAGATGATCGGCCACATGCAGAATCAGTGCTTCCACTGCGAGAAGGAATTCGACTTTCCGCACAAGCGCGCGGCGTTGATGATTCTGGGGCGTGAGCGGTTTTTTGATCGGTGCAAGCTGGCCTGAGGTGACAAGGCCTGGGATCTATTGCGGTCTCAAGTCTGCCTTCGCGAGCAAGCCCGCTCCCACATCGACCTGTGTACGCCGGTCAAATGTGGGAGCGGGCTTGCTCGCGAATGGCTTGACGCCGAATTCAGGGCTTAGCGGCGACCCATCGAGGCCGCATCCCCGCGACTGCCCGACACCTTGCGGCAGTGCACCAGCGCATCACGAATCATGAAATTGACCAGGGTTGGCGAGACGCCGAGTTCCTTGGCGATGTCCTTTTGCGGCACGCCGTGCAGACGGTACATCTCGAAGGCGTAGCGGGTGCGGCTGGGCAGTTCGGTCAGCGCGTCGGCGATGTGTTCCAGCGTCGAGAAGTTGATATGCGAGGTTTCTGGCGAAGCGCCCTGAATGACCACATTCAACCCTTCCTCTTCCGGGCCTGAGTACTTCTGTTCCAGCGCCTGTTTGCGGTAGTGATCGATGGCGAGGTTGCGCACGATCTGGAACAGATAACTCAATTGCGCCTTGATCGACGACGTGATCGGCGGGGCCGACTGCAAGCGGAAGAACGCATCCTGCACCACATCTTCGGCGCGTGAACGGCAGCCGGTAATGCGCGCTGCAATCTTCACCAGAATCAGTCGATTGTCGACGAAGGCCTGAAGTAGCGGTGAATCGCACCTGCTTGTGGATACTTGTTCCGTCATGGAAATCACCTTGCTGCCAATAGGTTAGTGGGACGCCTGGGGGACGGGGCCGTCCTACACATCGAGCGACAAATTATGTTGAATGATAATGATTGTCAATTGAGAAAGAGAACTAATGCTCCGTAAAGGTGCGAATCGAGAACTGCGACACACCGCCACACCCCAGCCCCCGTTGGCGATCCAGCCTGCCGACTAATTATTTCAAGACGTCATCCGTTCTCATTGGTGAATGGTTCCGGGTACCGAGCCCCGGCCAGACAGCATTCCGATGCCTTGCGCGGTCGGCACAGACCGCGCCCTGCACGCCCTCGATCGGCGTGACGCAGCAACCCGATTCCACTTAGCAAGCCGAATTCAGGCAGGAAACCTCATGACCGACGCGTTCGAACTCCCTAGCACTCTGGTCCAAGCCCTCCAGCGCCGTGCGGCACAGACGCCGGATCGCCTGGCCCTGCGCTTTCTCGCCGAAACCGAGGAGCAGGGCGTGGTGCTCAGTTACCGCGAACTGGATCAACGCGCGCGCACTATTGCTGCCGCGTTGCAGAGTCAGACTGAATTCGGCGATCGCGCGGTGCTGCTGTTTCCAAGTGGCGCAGATTACGTCGCGGCGTTTTTCGGTTGCCTGTACGCCGGGGTGATCGCCGTGCCGGCCTATCCGCCGGAGTCCGCCCGTCGTCATCATCAGGAACGCCTGCTGTCGATCATTGCCGACGCCGAACCGCGCCTGCTGCTGACCAGTGCCGACCTGCGCGATGCCTTGCAACAAATCGACGGCGCGCCGCCGTTGTTGTGCGTCGATACCCTCGACAACGCCCTGGCCGAGGCCTGGATTGAGCCGACCCTGCCGCAGGACCACATCGCCTTTCTGCAATACACCTCCGGTTCTACCGCGCTGCCCAAAGGCGTGCAGGTCAGCCACGGTAATCTGGTGGCCAACGAGCTGCTGATTCGCGACGGTTTCGGCATCGACGTGAACCCCGACGACGTGATCGTCAGCTGGCTGCCGCTGTACCACGACATGGGCCTGATCGGCGGCCTGCTGCAACCGATTTTCAGCGGCGTGCCGTGCATCCTGATGTCGCCGGCTTACTTCCTCGGTCGCCCGTTGCGCTGGCTCGAAGCGATCAGCCAATACGGCGGCACCATCAGCGGCGGGCCGGATTTCGCCTATCGTTTGTGCAGCGAGCGGGTCAGCGAATCGGCGCTGGAGCGCCTCGACCTGAGCCGCTGGCGCGTAGCCTATTCCGGCTCCGAACCGATCCGTCTCGATACCCTTGAGCGCTTCGCCGAGAAGTTCACCCCGTGCGGCTTCAGCGAAGACAGCTTCATGGCCTCCTATGGTCTGGCCGAGGCGACCCTGTTCGTCGCCGGCACACCACGGGGCACCGGCATTCCTGCGCTGCGCGTCGATGATCAGGCACTGGCGCAAAACCGCGCCGAGCCGGGCGACGGCAGCCCGATCATGAGTTGCGGCATCAGCCAGCCGGCCCATGCGGTGCTGATCGTCGAGCCGAGCAGTCTGCAAGAACTCAATGACAATGCGGTCGGTGAAGTCTGGGCCGCCGGGCCGAGCATCGCTCACGGCTACTGGCGCAACCCCGAGGCCAGCGCCAAGACCTTTGTCCAGCACGCCGGTCGCACCTGGCTGCGCACTGGCGACCTGGGCTTCATCCGCGACGGTGAACTGTTCATCACCGGTCGCCTGAAAGACATGCTGATCGTGCGCGGTCACAACCTCTATCCGCAGGACATCGAGCAAACCGTCGAGCGTGAAGTGGAAGTGGTGCGCAAAGGTCGCGTCGCGGCATTCGCGGTCACTCAGGACGGCGAAGAAGGCATCGGCATCGCGGCGGAAATCAGCCGCAGCGTGCAAAAGATCCTGCCGCCCGAAGCGCTGATCAAAGCCATTCGCCAGGCGGTGGCCGAGGCCTATCAGGAAGCGCCAAGCGTGGTGGTGCTGCTCAACCCGGGCGCGCTGCCGAAGACGTCCAGCGGCAAGCTGCAACGCTCGGCGTGCCGCAATCGTCTGGCCGATGGCAGCCTCGACAGCTACGCGGTGTTCCCGTCCGCCGAGGTGCAAAGTAGCGAATCGACCCTGCCGGCTTCCGAGCTGGAAGCCCTGATCGGCAAGATCTGGGCTGAGCAACTCAATCTCAAACAGGTCAACGCCGACGACCACTTCTTCCTGCTCGGCGGCAACTCGATTGCCGCCACGCAAGTGATCGCCCGGGTCCGCGAAGAACTGGTGCTGGAGCTGAACCTGCGCCTGCTGTTCGAAGCACCGACCCTGTCGGCATTCGCCGCTGCCGTGGCGCAGCAGCAACAGGATGGCGGCAACGCCCAAGGTGCAATCAACGCCTTGTCGCGCAGCGAAGCACTGCCGCAATCGCTGGCACAAAACCGTTTGTGGATCACCTGGCAACTCGACCCGCACAGCAGCGCCTACAACATCCCCGGCGCCCTGCGTCTGCGCGGCGAGCTGGACGAAGACGCGTTGCGCGCCAGCTTCCAGCAACTCATCGAGCGTCACGAATCGCTGCGCACGCGCTTCTTCGAGCGTGACGGTGTAGCCCTGCAACAAGTCGATGCCGCCCCTGAATTCAATCTGCAACTGATCGACATCAGCGGCTTGCCGGCGCACGAGCGTGAAGCCCGCGCGCAACAGATCCGCGAGGACGAGGCGCGCACTCAATTCGACTTGGAAAAAGGCCCGCTGCTGTGGGTGACACTCGTACGCCTCGACGATGAAGATCATCAGCTTCTGGTGACGCTGCATCACATCATCGCCGACGGCTGGTCGCTGAACGTGCTGATCGACGAATTCTCGCGCCTGTACGCTGCGGCATCCCAAGGCCAGCGCGCCGAACTCGCGCCGCTGCCCACCCAATACGCCGACTACGGCAGTTGGCAGCGCCAATGGCTGACGCAAGGCGAGGGCGAGCGGCAACTGGCGTACTGGAAAGCCCAACTGGGCGACGAGCATCCGGTGCTGGAACTGGCCACCGATCATCCGCGTTCGGCCAGACAATTGCACAGCGCCGCGCGCCACAGCGTGCGCCTCGGTGTCAGCCTCAGCGACGCGATCAAGCAGACCGCGCAGGCGCATCAATCGACGCCGTTCATGCTGTTGCTCTCGGCGTTCCAGAGCCTGCTGCACCGCTACAGCGGTCAACGCGATATCCGCATCGGCATCCCCAACGCCAACCGTCCGCGCCTGGAAACCCAGGGCTTGATCGGCTTCTTCATCAACACTCAGGTGCTGCGTGCCGAGGTTGATTCGCGGCAGTCGTTTGTCGAGTTGCTGGTGCAGACCCGCGAGGCCGCGCTGGGGGCTCAGGCCCATCAGGATCTGCCGTTCGAACAACTGCTCGAAGCGTTCCCGCAGGCTCGCGAACAAGGTCTGTTCCAGGTCATGTTCAACCACCAGCAACGCGACGTGAGTGCGCTCAAGCGCCTGCCGGGGCTGCTCGCCGAAGAGCTGCCGTGGCACAGCCGCGAAGCCAAGTTCGATCTGCAACTGCACAGCGAAGAAGATCGCAACGGGCGCCTGACCCTGTCCTTCGACTACGCTGATGAACTGTTCGAAGCAGCGACCATCGAGCGTCTGGCCGAACATTTCAGCAACCTGCTGCGCGCGGTCTGCGAGCAGCCGCAACAGGCGATCGGCGACCTGCCATTGCTCACTCCGTGTGAGCACGAGCAGCAACAGGCATGGAGCGTCGCCCCGTGCACCCCGGCGCAGCAATGGCTGCCGGAGCTGCTCAACGAACAGGCGCGGCGGACCCCGGAACGCACCGCGCTGGTGTGGGACGGAGGTAGCCTCGACTTCGCCGAATTGCACGCCCAGGCCAACCGCCTCGCGCACTATCTGCGCGACAAAGGTGTCGGCCCGGACGTGTGCGTGGCGATTGCCGCCGAGCGTTCGCCGCAACTGCTGATCGGCCTGCTGGCGATCATCAAGGCCGGTGGCGCCTATGTGCCGCTGGATCCGGATTATCCGGCCGAGCGCTTGGCTTACATGCTCAGCGACAGCGGCGTCGAACTGCTACTGACCCAGAGCGCATTGCTCGACCGCTTGCCGGCCAGTGACGGCGTCAGCGTGATCGCCATGGACGCGTTGCACCTGGAAAACTGGCCGATTCAGGCACCGGGTCTGCACCTGCACGGCGACAATCTCGCCTACGTGATTTACACCTCCGGCTCCACTGGTCAACCAAAAGGCGTCGGCAACACCCACGCCGCGTTGGCCGAACGGCTGCAGTGGATGCAGAACAGCTATCGCCTGAATGACAGCGACGTGCTGATGCAAAAGGCGCCGATCAGTTTCGACGTATCGGTGTGGGAATGCTTCTGGCCGCTGATCACTGGCGCGCGTCTGCTGATCGCCGGCCCCGGCGAACACCGCGACCCGCATCGCATCGCGCAACTGGTGCAGAAATACGGTGTGACCACGCTGCACTTCGTGCCGCCACTGCTTTCGCTGTTCATCGACGAGCCGCTGAGCGCCGAATGCACCAGCCTGCGCCGGGTGTTCTCCGGCGGTGAAGCGCTGCCGGCGGAACTGCGCAACCGCGTGCTGGCGCAGCTGCCGGCGGTGCAACTGCACAACCGTTACGGCCCGACCGAAACCGCGATCAACGTCACCCACTGGCACTGCACCACGGCCGACGGCGAGCGTTCGCCAATTGGCCGGCCGCTGGGCAACGTGATCTGCCGCGTGCTCGACGCCGATCTCAATCCCGTGCCGGCCGGTGTGCCGGGTGAACTGTGCATCAGCGGCATCGGTCTGGCCCGGGGTTACCTCGGTCGCCCGGCGCTGACGGCCGAGCGCTTTGTGGTCGACCCGTTGGGCGAGCAGGGCGCACGTTTGTACCGCACCGGTGACCGTGCACGCTGGACCTCGGACGGCGTGATCGAATACCTCGGGCGCCTCGATCAGCAGGTCAAACTGCGTGGTTTCCGCGTTGAACCGGAAGAAATCGAAGCGCGGCTGCTGGCGCAAAACGGCGTCGCCCAGGCCGTGGTGTTGGTAAGGGAAACCGCAGCCGGTGCGCAACTGATCGGCTATTTCACTGCCGCCGACGCCAGCGAAGATCAGGACGCACAGATCGCCCGCCTGAAAAACGCGCTGGCCTCCGAGCTGCCGGAATACATGGTCCCGGCGCAACTGATGCGCCTGGACGCAATGCCCCTCAGCCCAAGCGGCAAACTCGACCGTCGCGCCTTGCCTGAGCCGCAGTGGCAAGTGCGTGAACACGTCGAACCGGTCACAGAGCTGGAACAACAGATCGCCGCGATCTGGCGCGAAGTGTTGGGTCTGCCACGGATCGGTCTGCGCGACGACTTCTTCGCCCTCGGCGGGCACTCGTTGCTGGCCACACAAATCATCTCGCGCAGCCGTCAGGCCTGTGACGTCGAGCTACCGTTGCGCGCCTTGTTCGAGCACAGTGAACTCGGCGATTTTGCCGAACAGATCCGCCTGATCCAGGCCAGCGGCCAGACCAACCAACAGCCGCCGATTGCCAAAGTCGATCGCCGCCAAGCGGTGCCGTTGTCGTACTCGCAACAGCGCATGTGGTTCCTCTGGCAGATGGAGCCGGACAGCCCGGCGTACAACGTCGGCGGCATGGCGCGCCTGCGCGGCGTGTTGCACGTCGAGCATTTCGAGGCAGCCTTGCAGGCGTTGATCCTGCGCCACGAAACCTTGCGTACCACATTCCCGAGCGTCGATGGCGTGGCCCGTCAGCAGGTGCATGCCGAGACCGGCGTGCGCATGGGCTGGAAGGATTTCTCGAAACTGCCGGCAGACCAGCGTGAACAGCAGGTCCAGCAACTGGCCGATGACGAAGCGCATCTGCCGTTCGATCTGGAAAGCGGCCCGCTGCTGCGCGCCTGTCTGGTGAAGACCGCCGAGCACGAGCATTACTTCGTGCTGACATTGCACCACATCGTCACTGAAGGCTGGGCGATGGATATTTTTGCCCGCGAACTCAGCGCGCTGTACGAAGCGTTCGTCGATGAGCGCGATTCGCCGCTGGAACCGCTACCGGTGCAGTACCTCGATTACAGCGTCTGGCAGCGGCAGTGGCTGGAGTCCGGTGAGCGTCAGCGCCAGCTCGACTACTGGACCGCGCAACTGGGTCGCGAACATCCGTTGCTGGAACTGCCCGGCGATCGTCCGCGTCCGCCGGTGCAAAGCCATCAGGGTGAATTGTTCCGTTTTGATCTGAGTGACGATCTCGCCGCCCGCGTCCGTGCGTTCAATGCGCAAAACGGTCTGACCCTGTTCATGACCATGACCGCTGCGCTCGCCACCTTGCTCTACCGCTACAGCGGCCAGACCGACCTGCGCATCGGCGCGCCGGTGGCCAACCGGATTCGTCCGGAAAGCGAAGGGCTGATCGGCGCATTCCTCAATACCCAGGTGCTGCGTTGCCAGCTCGACGGGCAGATGTCGGTCGGCGAACTGTTCGAGCAAGTGCGCCACACCGTTATCGAAGGCCAGTCGCATCAGGACCTGCCGTTCGATCATCTGGTCGAAGCGCTGCAACCGCCGCGCAGTGCGGCGTACAACCCGTTGTTCCAGGTGATGTGCAACGTGCAGCGCTGGGAATTCCAGCAGAGCCGCATGCTCGCCGGGATGACCGTCGAGTACCTGGCCAACGATGCGCGAGCGACCAAGTTCGACCTCAACTTGGAAGTCACCGACCTCGACCATCGCCTCGGTTGCTGCCTGACCTACAGCACCGATCTGTTCGACGAACCGACCATTGCACGCATGGCCCAGCATTGGTGGAACCTGCTGGAAGCATTGATCGCCGATCCGCAACAGCGCTTGAGCCAGTTGCCGCTGCTCGACCCGACTGAACAACAGCAATTGCTCGACAGCCTCGGCGTTGAACCGGGCGAGCGTCGTCTCGATCAGTGCATCCATCATCTGTTCGCCGAGCAGGCGCTGGCGCGCAAAGACGCGCCGGCCCTGACTTTCGCCGGACAGACTCTGAGCTACGCCGAACTCGATGCCCGCGCCAATCGCTTGGCCTGGGCCCTGCGCGAGCGTGGGGTCGGCCCGCAGGTGCGGGTCGGTCTGGCGCTGGAGCGCTCGTTGGAAATGGTCATCGGCCTGCTGGCGATTCTCAAGGCCGGTGGCGCCTATGTGCCGCTGGACCCGGAATACCCGCTCGATCGCCTGCACTACATGATCGAAGACAGCCGCATCGGTCTGCTGCTCAGCGACCGGGCGATGTTCAACGCCCTCGGCGATTTGCCGTCGAGCGTGGCGCGCTGGTGCCTGGAAGATGACAGCGCGGCGCTGGTGGATTACCCGGTCAGCGAGTTGCCTTTTATCAGCCTGCCGCAGCATCAGGCCTATCTGATTTACACCTCGGGCTCGACCGGCAAGCCGAAAGGCGTGGTGGTGTCCCACGGCGAAATCGCCATGCATTGCCAGGCCGTGATCGAACGTTTCGGCATGCGCCCCGACGACTGCGAACTGCACTTCTATTCGATCAACTTCGACGCCGCCACCGAGCGTCTGCTGGTGCCGCTGCTCAGCGGCGCGCAGGTGGTTTTGCGAGCGCAAGGGCAGTGGGACGCGGAAGAGATCTGCAACTTGATCCGCACCCATCGGATCAATGTGCTCGGCTTCACCCCGAGCTACGGCAGCCAGTTGGCGCAGTTCCTCGCCACGCAAAACCAGGTTCTGCCGGTGCGGATGATCATCACCGGCGGCGAAGCGCTGACTGGCGAGCACCTGCAACGGATTCGCGCCGCGTTCAAACCGAGCCTGTTCTTCAACGCCTATGGCCCGACTGAAACCGTGGTCATGCCGCTCGCCAGTCTCGCCCCGGAAGTGCTTGAAGAGGGCGCCGGCAGCGTGCCGATCGGCAGCGTGATCGGTGACCGCGTGGCGTACATTCTCGACGCCGATCTGGCGTTGGTGCCGCAAGGCGCGACCGGTGAATTGTTCGTCGGCGGCGCCGGTCTGGCGCAGGGCTATCACGACCGTCCGGGCATCAGCGCCGAGCGTTTCGTGGCAGACCCGTTTGCCGCCGATGGCGGGCGCATGTACCGCACCGGCGATCTGGTGCGCCAGCGCGCCGATGGTCTGGTGGAATACCTGGGCCGGATCGACCATCAGGTGAAAATCCGTGGTTTCCGCATCGAGCTGGGTGAGATCGAAACCCGACTGCTCGATCACCACTCGATCCGCGAAGCGGTGGTGCTGGCGCTGGATGCGCCGAGCGGCAAGCAACTGGTGGGCTACCTGGTCAGCGAAGTTGCCGAGCAGGGCGAAGCGCAACAAGCTTCACTGCGTGAAGCCCTGAAGTCGCACCTCAAGGCGCAACTGCCGGACTACATGGTGCCGACGCACCTGATCCTGCTGGCGAGCATGCCGCTGACCGCCAACGGCAAACTCGACCGCCGCGCGTTGCCGGCACCGGATCCGGAGTTGAACCGTCAGCACTATGTCGCCCCGAGCAATGAGCTGGAGCAGACCCTGGCGCAGATCTGGTGCGAGGTGCTCAACGTCGAGCAGGTCGGTCTCAACGACAACTTCTTCGAACTCGGCGGCGACTCGATCCTGTCGATTCAAGTGGTCAGCCGTGCGCGGCAGCAGGGCATTCATTTCAGCCCGCGGGATCTGTTCCAGCATCAGACCGTGCAGACCCTGGCCGCTGTCGCCAGCCGTAGCGAGCAAGTCACTGCCGAGCAGGGACTGGTGCTCGGCGAGTCGGCCATGACGCCGATCCAGCACTGGTTCTTCGACACTGAAATCCCTGAGCGTCAGCACTGGAACCAGGCGCTGCTGCTGGAGCCGAGCGTGGTGCTGGAACCGCATCGTCTGGAGCAAGCGCTGCTGGCAGTGATCGAACAGCACGACGCCCTGCGTCTGCGCTTCACTCAGGCCAACGATCAATGGCAAGCAACGCATCAACCGGTGTCCGACGCCGAGGTGTTGTGGCAAGTGCGGGTGGCGGCGATGGACAAGTGCGCAGCGCTGTTCGCCGATGCCCAGCGCAGTCTCGATCTGCAGAACGGCCCGCTGCTGCGCGCCTTGCTGGTGGATGGTCCCGAAGGGCAGCAACGCCTGTTTATTGCGATCCATCACCTGGTGGTCGACGGTGTGTCGTGGCGCGTCTTGCTCGACGATCTGCAAACCGTGTATCGCCAGCTCGACGCCGAACAGTCGGTAAAACTGCCGGCGAAAACCAGTGCCTTCAAGGACTGGGCGGCACGTTTGCAGGCCTACGCCGGCAGCGAATCACTGCGTGAAGAACTGAACTGGTGGCAAACCCAACTGGCCGGATCGAACGCCGATCTGCCGTGCGAAAACCCGCAGGGCGGACAACAGAATCGTCACGCGCAAACCGTCAGCGTGCGCCTGGATGCCGAGCGTACCCAACAACTGCTGCAACAGGCGCCGCGGGCCTACCGCACGCAGGTCAACGATCTGCTGCTGACCGCGCTGGCCCGCGTGCTGTGCCGCTGGAGCGGGCAGCCGTCGGCGTTGATTCAACTGGAGGGCCACGGCCGCGAAACGCTGTTCGACGAGATCGACCTGACCCGCACCGTCGGCTGGTTCACCAGCGCCTATCCATTACGCCTGACCCCGCACAACATCGAAGAGGCCGCCGGACAGGGCGCTTCGATCAAGGCGATCAAGGAGCAACTGCGCGCGGTACCGCACAAAGGCCTCGGTTATGGCGTGTTGCGTTATCTGGCCGATGACCTCAGCCAGCGCAGCATGGCGGCGTTGCCGAATGCTCCGGTGACCTTCAACTACCTCGGCCAGTTCGACCAGAGTTTCGCCAGCGATGCGCTGTTCCGTCCGCTGGATGAGCCGGTCGGTGCGGCCCACGATCCGCAGGCGCCGTTGCCAAACGAGTTGAGCATCGACAGTCAGGTGTACGGCGGCGAACTGCTGCTGCGCTGGACTTTCAGTGCCGAGCGCTACGAGGCGCAAACCATCAACGATCTGGCCGACGCCTACCTCGGCGAGCTGCAAAGCCTGATCGAACATTGCCTGCAAGACACGGCCGGTGGCCTGACGCCTTCGGACTTCCCGCTGGCGAAATTGACCCAGGCGCAACTCGATGCACTGCCGGTGCCGGCGGCGCAGATCGAAGACGTCTATCCGCTGACGCCGATGCAGGAAGGCATGTTGCTGCACACCTTGCTCGAACCGGGCACCGGTCTGTACTACATGCAGGATCGCTACCGGATCAACAGCGAGCTCGATCCCGAGCGTTTCGCCCAAGCCTGGCAAGCGGTGGTCGCCCGTCATGAAGCGCTGCGTGCGTCGTTCTGCTGGAACGTCGGCGAAGACATGCTGCAAGTGATCCACACCCCGGGTCGTACGCCGATCGAGTACCTGGACTGGAGCGCCATCGCCGAGGACGAGCAAGAACCGAAGCTGCAAGCGCTGCTGAAAAGCGAGCGTGAGGCCGGGTTCGATCTGCTCAATCAGGCACCGTTCCACCTGCGCCTGATCAAGGTCGGCGCGGCGCGTTACTGGTTCATGATGAGCAACCACCACATCCTGATCGATGCCTGGTGTCGTTCGCTGCTGATGAACGATTTCTTCGAGATCTACACCGCCCTCGGTGAAGGTCGCGAAGCACAGTTGCCGCTGCCGCCGCGCTACCGCGACTACATCGGCTGGCTGCAACGCCAGAGCCTGGCCGAGGCGCGTCAGTGGTGGCAGCAGAACCTGCAAGGTTTCGAGCGCACCACACCGATCCCGAGCGACCGACCGTTCCTGCGCGAACACGCGGGCGAAAGCGGCGGCATGATCGTTGGCGACCGCTACACGCGACTGAATGTCGAGGACGGCGCCCGTCTGCGCGAGCTGGCCCAGGCCCATCAACTGACCATCAACACCTTCGCCCAAGCGGCGTGGGCACTGGTGCTGCGCCGTCTGAGCGGTGATCGCGACGTGCTGTTCGGCGTCACCGTGGCCGGGCGCCCGGTGGAAATGCCGGAGATGCAACGCACCGTCGGTCTGTTCATCAACAGCATTGCGCTGCGGGTGAAAATGCCTGAGGACGATCAGCGCAGCAGTGTGCGGCAGTGGCTGAGCGCTTTGCTCGACAGCAACATGCAACTGCGCGAGTACGAATACCTGCCGCTGGTGAACATCCAGGAGCAGAGCGAATTGCCGAAAGGCCAACCGCTGTTCGACAGTCTGTTCGTGTTCGAGAACGCGCCGGTGGAAGTCTCGGTGCTGGACCGTGCACAGAGCCTCAACGCTACGTCGGACTCTGGTCGTACCCACACCAACTTCCCGCTGACGGCGGTGTGCTACCCGGGCGATGACCTCGGTCTGCATCTGTCCTATGACCAGCGCTACTTCGACGAATCGACCATCGAGCGCATGCTCGGTGAGTTCAAGCGCCTGCTGCTGGCATTGGTCGATGGCTTCCACGGTGACATGGCTGATTTGCCGCTGCTGGGGGCCGAGGAGCAGGACTTCCTGCTGCACGGCTGCAACCAGAGCGCGCACGATTATCCGCTGGAGCAGAGCTACGTGGCGCTGTTCGAAGCGCAGGTCGCGGCGCATCCGCAGCGCATCGCCGCCACTTGCCTTGATCAGCAACTGAGCTATGCCGAGCTCAACCTCAACGCCAACCGCCTCGGCCAAGCACTGGTCGCCGCCGGGGTGCAGTTGGATCAACCGGTAGCGTTGCTGGCCGAACGTAATCTGGATCTTTTGGGGATGATCATCGGCAGCTTCAAGGCCGGTGCCGGTTACCTGCCGCTGGATCCGGGCCTGCCGAGCCAGCGTCTGCAGCGGATCATCGAGCTGAGCCGCACGCCAGTGCTGGTGTGCAGCGAAGCCTGCCGCCAACAGGCGCAGACTTTGCTCGATGAGTTCAGCTGCGCCAACCGTCCACGGCTGTTGGTCTGGGAAGAAGTGCAGGCGCTGGCGACATCGCTGCACAACCCGGGAATCTACAGTGGCCCAGACAACCTGGCCTACGTGATCTACACCTCGGGTTCGACCGGGTTGCCGAAAGGCGTGATGGTCGAGCAGCGCGGCATGCTCAACAACCAGTTGAGCAAGGTGCCGTACCTGCAACTGACGGACGCCGACGTGATCGCGCAGACCGCTTCGCAAAGCTTCGATATTTCGGTCTGGCAGTTCCTCGCCGCGCCGCTGTTCGGGGCGCGGGTGGACATTGTGCCGAACACTATCGCTCACGATCCGCAGGGCTTGCTGGTGCATGTGCAAGCGCAGGGCATCACCGTGCTGGAGAGCGTTCCTTCGCTGATTCAGGGCATGCTCGCCTCGGAACGCCTGAGTCTCGACGGTCTGCGCTGGATGCTGCCGACCGGTGAAGCAATGCCGCCGGAACTCGCGCACCAATGGCTGCTGCGTTATCCGCAGATCGGTCTGGTCAACGCTTACGGCCCGGCGGAATGCTCCGATGACGTGGCGTTCTTCCGTGTGGACATGGCTTCGACTCGCGGCAGCTATCTGCCGATCGGTACGCCGACCGACAACAACTTGCTGTACCTGGTCGATGGCGCGCTGGAACTGGTGCCGTTGGGCGCGGTGGGTGAGTTGTGCGTGGCCGGGACCGGTGTCGGTCGCGGTTACGTCAGCGATCCGCTGCGCACTGCGCCAGTGTTTGTACCGAACCCGTTCGGCGCGCCGGGCGAGCGTCTGTATCGCACCGGTGACCTCGCGCGGCGGCGCAGTGACGGGGTGCTGGAGTACGTCGGCCGGGTCGACCATCAGGTGAAGATTCGCGGTTACCGGATCGAACTGGGTGAAATCGAGGCGCGTCTGCATGAACAGCCGGAAGTCCGCGATGCGGCGGTCGGCGTGCAGGAAGGCGTGAATGGCAAACATCTGGTCGGCTATCTGGTCGCGGCGGATTCGGCGCTCAACCCGAGCGAACGTCTGGAGCGGATCAAGCAACGCCTGCGCAGCGAACTGCCGGAATACATGGTGCCGCTGCACTGGTTGTGGCTGGATCAACTGCCGCACAACACCAACGGCAAACTCGACCGCAAGGCCCTGCCGGCGCTGGAGATCGGTCAGTTGCAGAGCCAGGACTACCTGGCCCCGCGCAACGAACTGGAGCAGACCCTGGCCGACATCTGGGCCGAAGTGCTCAAGGTCGACAAGGTCGGTGTGCGCGACAACTTCTTCGAGTTGGGCGGGCATTCATTGCTGGCCACGCAGATCGCCTCGCGGGTGCAGAAAACCCTGCAACGCGATGTGCCGCTACGGGCGATGTTCGAGTGCAGCACGGTGCAGGAACTGGCCGAGTACATCGAAGGCCTGGCGGCGAGTGACATGACCGAGGATAAAGTGGATCGCTTGAATGATCTGATGGCGGAGCTGGAGGGCTTGTAATCTTCGGCGTCTGTACCGGCCCCTTCGCGAGCAAGCCCGCTCCCACATTTAGTTCTGTGTACGCAGACCCAATGTGGGAGCGGGCTTGCTCGCGAATGCGTCAGTGAATTCAACACAAATAAACCGGCATATTCACGTACATGTCCAGGGTTGACGATCAACAACCGGCAGCTCAGTCTGCCGGTTCTCTTTTTTGTCTCGGGGGTGGTCGATGCCTTTCTTCACGGTTGACGGACAAGCGCTGCACTACATTGATCAAGGCACCGGCCCGGCCGTGTTGCTGGCGGGCAGTTATCTGTGGGACACGGCCATGTGGGCGCCGCAGATCGCTGCGCTGTCGCCGCACTATCGGGTGATTGCGCTGGACCTGTGGGGCCATGGCGAATCCGGGCGTTTGCCGCAAGGCACGACCTCGCTGGATGACATCGCGCGGCAGGTCGAGGCCTTGCTCGATCACCTGCAGATCGAGCAGATAACGCTGGCGGGGCTGTCGGTCGGCGGCATGTGGGGCGTGCGTCTGGCGTTGTCGGCACCGCAGCGGATCAACGGTCTGGTGTTGCTCGACACCTATGTCGGCGTCGAGCCTGAGCCGACCCGTCAGTACTATTTTTCGCTGTTCAAGCAAATCGAGGAAAGCGGCGAGATTGCGCCTCAGTTGCTCGACATCGTGGTGCCGATCTTCTTCCGCCCGGGCATCGATCCGCAGTCGGCGCTGTATCAGGACTTCCGCGCCAAACTGGCGGCCTACACCGCGGATCGCCTGCGCGAAAGCATCGTGCCGATGGGGCGTATCACCTTCAGCCGTGATGATCTGTTGCCGCGCCTGGGCGAACTGAATGCCGCGACCACCCTGGTGCTGTGCGGCGATCAGGACAAACCGCGACCGCCGTCGGAGGCACAGGAAATGGCTGAGTTGATCGGGTGTCCGTGGGTGCTGGTGCCGGAGGCGGGGCATATCTCCAGTCTGGAGAATCCCCAGTTTGTAAACGAGGTACTGTTTACCTTCCTGAACGAGCGCAATCGTTAAACCGAGTCATCGTTCTTTTCGCGAGCAAGCCCGCTCCCACAGTGACCGCGGTGATCTCTGTGGGAGCGGGCTTGCCCGCGAAGAGGCCAGATCAGGCAACAACGAATCCGGGCTTACTTCGGCCCGAGAATCTTCGTCAGTTTCTCCGGCGAAGGCGCCCCTTGCTGCTGTTGCAGCTCACCCTTGTCATCCATGTAGAAAATCGCCGGCGTCGCCTGCAGTTCCAGGTCTTCCATCAACTGCATGTTGGCGGCCAGTTTGGTCTGCACCGCTTTTGGAATGTCTTTTAATGGCTTGAGGGTGCTGGCCTTGCCGGCCTTCTCGTGATCTTCCAGGGCCTTGGCCGGATCTTTTGCCGCCAGTAGCGCGGCGGATTTCGCCGGGCTGTCTTCGCGGATGATCCCGACCATGATGTGCCGCAGCTGCACCTTGCCGGCCTTGACCCATGGTCGCGCCTGTTCCCAGAACATGTTGCAGTACGGACAGTTGGGATCGCTGAACAGGTACACGGTGCGCGGCGCGTCCTTGTTGCCGTCCTGAATCCAGTTGCTGGCTTCGAACTTGCCCCAGATTTCCTTGGCCATCGGCGCATAGACCAGTTTCTGCAACGGCTCGCTGCTCAGATCCTTGCCGTCGGCGTCGTACAGATTGCCGAGCAACACGTGTTTCCCGTCTGGCGTCAGGTACAACGCCATGCCACGGTTCTGGTACTGCGCCGCATAACCACGCAAGCCGTCCGGGGCGTCGAACTGGCCGACGATTTTTGCGCCCTTGGCTTCGATCTGCTTGATCGCGGCGGGCAATTCTTCGGCGGCCTGCACCGACGGCAGGTGCAGCAGGGCAGTGCCCAGAGTCAGCGTCAGCAGGTGGCGGAGGCGGGGCATGGCAGTTTCCTTGCAGAGGTGGCCGGTGCGGCGGTTGGATTCGGGATGTCGAAATTTTCCAGGGCGCGGGCCAGGCTGGCGTTCGACAGTTCGCCCAGATGACTGCTCAGCAAGCGACCGTCAGGGCTATAGAACAGCGTAGTCGGCAACGCCATGGAGCCCACGGCCTGACCCAGTCGACCGCTGCGGTCGAACAGCACGTTGTTCAGGCTCAGGCCCTGGGTTTCCAGGAAGGTGGCAACGCTTTGCATGCTTTCGGCCTGATTGACGAACAGAAAGGTCAGGTCCGGGCGTTGTTGTTGAGCGTTTTCCAGCACCGGCATCTCGCGCCGGCACGGTGGGCACCAGGTTGCCCACAGGTTGATCACCAATGGTCCGCCCTGATAGTCGCTGAGCTGGATGGTCTCGCCTGCGGCGTTGCGCAGGGTGATTTCCGGCAAGCGCGTGCCTTGTTCGTAGATGTTCAGTGACAGGGTCGCCAACAACCAGAACAGCACGCCGCTGGCCACGCCAAAACCCAATGGCCGACGCAGGCCCGGGCGGCGCCAGCCGCGATAGAGAGCGGTGAGCAGCAGCACGATCACCCCCGGCCAGGCGAGGAATCCACCATCGCGCAGGTCGATGATCTGCCACGGATCGTTGCGATAGTGGCCCCAGTACAGGGCGACAAACGCCACGCGTGCCGCGAGCATGCCCAGCAGAAACAGGCTGAACAGCGCCGACTCGGGGTTATCGCCGCCACGCTTGGCCACCCGCCAGCCGACAAAGGTCGCCAGCGCCAGGGCACTGATCAGCAGCAGATGGTTAAGCGCGATGGCAAAGGTGCCGAGGGTGAACGTCAGCATTTAATTGGCGTCTCGGGTGGTGGTCCAGCGTTGCAGGAACGTCTCGGCATCCACCTCACCGGTGATGCGCTGGCTGCGTCGTTCTTCGCCGTCGGTGCCGATCCAGACAAAACTCGGTGGCCCCGGGACTTTGTAGCGGCCGAGCAGCTCGCGGCTGGCGGCATTATCGGCAGTGACGTCGAGGCGCAGCAGGCGCAGCAGGCGCACATCGCTGAGTGCCTGCATGACCTTGTCCTTGCCGAACACCTGTTTTTCCATGACTTTGCACGACACGCACCAGTCGGCGTAGTAATCGAGCAGCACCCACTGGCCCTGAGCCTTGGCGCTATCCAGTTCGCGCTGCAGGGCGGCCGGATCCTTGATCGTGGTGAACGCGTCATGCCCGCTCGGCGTGGTGCTGGCGACTCGGCCGGCGCTGTACACCTGCAGCGGTTGATACGGGTCGTCACTGCCACCGGCGGCACCGATCAGCAGCAGGCTGCCCCACAGACCGAGCAACAGCGAGCTGGCGCCGAACACTTGGGCGACCCGGCCGAAGCCGTCCGATTGCTTCCAGGCGCAGAACGCGGCGATCAGCAGCAGCGCGCCGCACAGGCCCAGCCACAGCGACGAGTCCAGCACCGGGCGCAACATCAGCAGCGCGGTCGCGAGGAACAGGAAACCGAAGATGCCCTTGAGCAGGTTCATCCACGCGCCAGGCTTTGGCAGGAAGCGATTGCCGACGGTCACCAACAGCAACAGCGGCACCCCGATACCGATGCCCAACGCGAACAGAATCAAGCCACCGTGCAGCGCATTGCCGCTCTGCGCGATGTACAGCAAAGCCCCGGCCAGTGGTGCGGTCATGCACGGACCGACCAGCAGACCGGACAACGCGCCGAGCACCCCGGCGCCAATCAGGCTGCCGCCGCTGCGACTGCGCGAAGCGTGTTCGAGGCGGTCACGCAGGGCCACCGGCAATTGCAATTCAAAGAAGCCGAACATCGGCAGCGCCAGCACCACGAACACTGCTGCAAATGCACCGAGCAGCCATGGATTTTGCAGCCACGCCTGCAGGTTGGCGCCGAGCAGCGCAGCGATCACCCCCATCGCTGCATACACCAGCGCCATGCAGATCACGTAGCTGCTGGCCAGGGCGAACCCACGGCGCGGGGTGGCACCGCTGCCGACAATCATGCCCGCCAGAATCGGCAGCATCGGCAACGAACACGGGGTAAACGCCAACAACAGGCCGAGGCCGAAAAACACCAGCAGGCTCCAGCCCAGCGCCCGTTGTTGCAGGCTGCTGGCCAGGGCCTGATCCGGTGCTTCAGCGCTGGTCGTTGGCGTGGCTTTGCCGCCCAGATCAATGACCCGGGTCTGCGGCGGGTAACACAGGCCGGCATCGGCGCAGCCTTGGTAACTGACCTTGATCTGACCGCTGGCCGCGGCCGGAATTTTTACCTCCAGCCCTTGGCGATACACCGGTTGTTCACCGAAGAACTCGTCACTGTGCGACTCGCCCTCGGGCAGCGCAGGCTGCTGCTCGGCCGTCAAACCGTCGAATTTCAGGCGTTTCTGGTACAGGTAATAGCCGTCGGTGATTTGCCAGAACAGCTGGGTTTCCCCGGACTCAAGGCGTTCGGAGGTGAGCACGAAGGCTTTGTCGACCGGCAGAAACTCCGGTTTGGTCTCGAATGGGTTGTTTCCCGCCTGGGCCAGGCCGGAGATCAGCAGTGCAAACAAAAGAAAAAAATGACGCATGGAGGAGCCTTGTCCCTGTGCAATTGTGGTGCACAGTGGCGGGTGGCGATTAACCGATGATTAACCGCCCCGCACGTTGTCGGATGGGCGACCCGACGCCGATTCACTAGTGCCTGCGAGTGGCTCAGTCCTTCAGCAGCCCGGGCCAGGTTGAGTCAGAGATTGTATACGGGCCAAATACTTTTTTCGCGCCCTGTTCATAACGCAGGTAACGGTTGTCGTTCAGGAACACATAAAAGTAAGTGTCAAGTGTCGGATAGTCGTTGGTGGCGGCTGTCATCATTTGGCTTTTATATTCTTCCAGTGGCGCCCAAGACGAACCTTTTAGAGGTAGCACTTCAAGTTTTTTTGAGTGTATTTCGTAGATCAGATAGTTTCCGTCATTCAGCAAGAACCAGTAGTTCTCTTCTTGTGCAGTGCTTTCACTCCACATTACGCCAACTATTTTGTAGTAGTAAGGCAATAATTTCTCCCACTTGGATTTTGCGATGGGAGTGTTGGAGAGTGCCCTGTCGACTTGTTGACTGAACTCACAGACAAATGGCGTTGCTCCTTCGTCGTAGAACAGCCAGAGCGTGTCTACGCCACCGTTCCAGCTGGCGCTCGTTGTGGTAAAGCCAAAGCGCAAGTCTGCAGCCGTCTTGTCAAAGCCTTCCCATTTGCCATCCACCGGCTTGGGGAAGCCGGAAAGTACTTTGTTATCCTCGAAGTCGAAACGGGAATAGCTGTTTTTCTCTGGAAAAAAGAAATAAATGCGATCGGGTCCGGTGCGCCAGTCAACTGCAATGAAGTTTTTTGTAATGCTCATTCATGATCCTTTAACAGGTTGTTTTATGTTTTAAGGCTTGATTGGTTGCGTGTAAGTTGCAAGAGTGAGATTAGTTTTTTTGTTTTGTTCTTGTATAGTTTGAAGGTGTAGAAATTCATGTCGATTACTATCTTTTGTGTTGAATAAGCCTTGTTCTTGCGCAGGCTGTCTATTGGCAGTTTTGAGTTCCGACCGAACGAACGAGCGAGCCTCTGCGGTGTTGGTTGTCGCCCTGCCATAATTACGGCTTAATCCTGTTCTGTTTGACTTGCCTTTTTTCTCAGGGAACCACCATGCACGTACTGGTTTGCGAAGACGATGAGTTGATCGCCAGTGGCATCGTCGCCGGCCTGACAGCCCAAGGCTTGACGGTCGAGCACGTCAACACCGCCTCGAAAGCGCGGGCGATGCTCAAGGTCGCCGAATTCGACGTGATGGTGCTCGATCTCGGCCTGCCCGACGAAGATGGCCTCAAGTTGCTGCAACAGCTGCGTCAGCAAGGCCTGGAAATTCCGGTGCTGATCCTGACCGCACGCGACTCGGTCACCGACCGCGTGGATGGCTTGCAGGCCGGGGCTGACGATTACCTGCTCAAACCCTTCGATCTGCGTGAATTGTTCGCGCGTCTGCAAACCTTGTTGCGCCGGGTCGCCGGGCGCAGCGTCAACCTGATCGAACACGGCGCACTGACCTACGATCCAAGCAGCCGCGAAACCATGTTGGCCGGGCAACCGGTGGACTTGTCGCGCCGCGAGCAATCGCTGTTGCAGGCGCTGCTGCACAACCGTGGCCGAGTGCTGTCCACCGAGCAGTTGAAGGACAGCGTGTACGGTTTCAATGACGAGTTGGAGAGCAACGCCCTCAACGTGCACATCCATCACCTGCGCAGCAAACTCGGCAAGGGTATCGTCGAAACCGTGCGCGGTCTGGGCTATCGCCTCGGGCCGGCCGATGGTGGAGAACAACAGAAGTGATGAGTCTGCGTCTGCGCCTGAGTCTGACCCTCGGCGCCGCGTTCGCCCTGATCTGGGCGCTGGCTGCGGCCTGGATGCTCAGCGACTTGCGCAATCAAATGATGTTTTCCCTCGACCAGCGGCTGGTGGCCTCGGCGCGCATGGTCGCCGGGCTGCTGGAGCAACTGCCGGCGCTGCCGAGCAAGGGCGAGGGCACCCATTTCAGTGCCGAACAATTGAACATTCCCGGCGGCATGGCCTGTCAGGTCAGTTCGTTGCGCGGGGAAATTCTGGCCCGCAGCCACAGCAGTCCCGAGCAAACCCTGGAAGCGGAAAAAATGGGCTTCCACGATCAGATGATCGATGGCGCGCCGTGGCGCAGTTTCACTCTCGCGCGGGGGGATGTGCGGATCACCACGGCCGATCGGCAGATCGAACGCGAAGCGCTGAACATGTCGATCCTGCTGGCGGCCTCGGTGCCGGTGGGCGTGGCGTTGCTCGGTTGCCTGTGCCTGTTGTGGCTGGGCATCGGTCAGGGCCTGGCGCCGCTCAATCGACTGCGCGAGGCCTTGATGCGGCGTAACGCCGACTCGCTGGAACCTTTGCAATTGCAGTCGTTTCCCAGCGAACTGAAACCGTTGCTCGATACCCAGAATCAGCTGTTCCAGCGCATCGGCAAGACTATCGAGCGCGAGCGTCGCCTGACCGGTGACGCCGCCCACGAACTGCGCAGCCCGCTGACGGCGATCAAGACCCACCTGCAAGTGGCACGCATGACCGAAGGCAGTGCCCGTGATCAGTCGCTGGCAAGGGCCGAAGAGGGCGCCGACCGCATGCACCGCACCCTTGAGCAACTGCTGTTGCTGGCGCGGGTCGAGGGCAGTCTGTCGTTCGATGACGGCGTGCAGTGCAGCGCCGAACAGGTGGCGAAACTGGCGATGCAGGATGCGGCTGGTGGCGAGCGTCAGCGCATCAAGCTGCAATTGCCCAGGCAGCTCTCCAGTGCGCCGGTGCAAATGCCGGCGGTGCTGTCGATTGCCGCGTTGCGCAATCTGCTCGACAACGCCCTGCGCCATACCCCGGCGGATGCTGAGGTGGAGCTGAGCCTGGAAACGGTCGGCCAGCGCGCCCGTTTTGTGGTGCGCGACCACGGTCCCGGAATTGCGGCTGAAGATCTGCAGCACCTGACCCAACGCTTCTGGCGCAACGGTCAGAGCACCGGCTGCGGTCTCGGTCTGGCCATTGTCCAGGCCATCGTCCAGCGCTGCGCCTGCACCCTGCATTTCGACAGCCGCGCGGATGGGCTGCGCGTCGAGCTGACCATGCCGCTGCAACCTGTCTGAATCAGCAAAAATCCCCTGTGGGAGCGGGCTTGCTCGCGAAGGCGACCGGTCAGTCGACAGGTTACTGACTGGCACGCCGCCTTCGCGAGCAAGCCCGCTCCCACATTAGGGGATCCGTGGTGTGGCACATCAAATGTAACGTCTCTGCGTTGGTGATTCGCCAGCCTCGGCGTTAAGGTCGGGGCTGCTCTGACTCAATGGATTGAGGGAACGCGCCATGGAAGCATCGATCTGCATCTGCCCGGCGAAACCTGCCGACGCCGGCATCATCAGTCGCATCATCGAGCGATCGATTCGCGTCGGTTGTGCGCTCGAACACCGCAACGATCCGCAACTGGTCAGCCGCTGGATCGGCCGACAATCTGCCGACGTCATCAGCGCGCACCTTGCCGACGCGCATTGCTACCTGAATATCGCCTTGTTGCAGGACAAACCGGTGGGTGTTGGCATGGTGACCAGTAGCGGCGACATCGGCTTTTGCCATGTGCAGCCGGAATGGTTTCGCCGTGGCGCAGGGCGCGCCCTGATGACCGACCTTGAAGGCTGGCTGCGGATTCGGGGTGTGCCGCAGGCGCGCATCGCCAGCACACGTAGCGGCGCGGCTTTTTATCGGCATCTGGGCTACTGCGATGCAGTGCCACGCGCCAGCGATCAGGGCTTGCACCGCGTTACGCTGCACAAGCTGCTGCCATTGCCTGGCTGACATCTCGATCAAGGGTCTAAATCCTCGCCCCGCTTAAGCGTTTCCAGAACAGGAAAACCTGCATGTGCGCCCCGCGACCGGAACGCGCACCTGTGCGGTGTGCTGTTTTGGTCACTATCCATAGCGTATTGAGGGGTCGAGAGATGTCAGTCGCCACCAGCCTTATCGAAGAGTCGTCGGCCCGGATCAGCTCCGCGACGGCGGAAACCCTGTATCAGTTCAACGAATCACCACTGCTGGCCCGGCAGAGCCAGCAGGAATCCAACGCCCGCAGCTATCCGCGACGCATTCCGCTGGCACTCAAGCGCGCCAAGGGCCTGTACGTCGAAGATGTCGAAGGCCGGACCTTCATCGATTGCCTGGCCGGTGCCGGGACTCTGGCCTTGGGGCACAACCACCCGGTGGTAATCGAGGCGATCCAGCAAGTGCTGGCCGATGAGCTGCCGCTGCACACCCTCGACCTGACCACG
Source organism: Pseudomonas sp. S3(2024) (assembly GCF_036861315.1). Taxonomy (NCBI): domain Bacteria; kingdom Pseudomonadati; phylum Pseudomonadota; class Gammaproteobacteria; order Pseudomonadales; family Pseudomonadaceae; genus Pseudomonas; species Pseudomonas sp. S3(2024). The sequence continues at coordinate 943,864 of NZ_JAZAQQ010000002.1, forward strand.
CCAGTGAAGGATCAGTTCGTCCAGGACCTGTTCGGTTTGCTGCCGCCAGCACTGGCGCCCGAAGCGAAAATCCAGTTCTGCGGCCCGACCGGTACCGATGCGGTGGAAGCCGCGTTGAAACTGGTGCGTACCGCCACCGGGCGCAGCACGGTGTTGTCGTTCTCCGGCGGTTATCACGGCATGAGCCAGGGCGCATTGAGCCTGATGGGCAGTCTGGGGCCAAAAAAGCCGCTGGGCGCCTTGCTCAGCAACGGTGTGCAATTCATGCCGTTCCCTTATGACTATCGTTGCCCGTTCGGTCTCGGCGGCGCGGCCGGGGTCAAAGCCAACCTGAGTTACCTGGAAAACCTGCTTAATGATCCTGAGGCCGGCGTGCAGTTGCCGGCAGCGGTGATCGTCGAAGCGGTGCAGGGCGAGGGCGGGGTGATCCCGGCCGACATCGAGTGGCTGCGCGGCTTGCGTCGGATCACCGAGAAGGCCGGGGTGGCGCTGATCGTCGACGAGATCCAGAGCGGTTTCGCGCGTACCGGCAAGATGTTTGCCTTCGAACACGCCGACATCGTCCCCGACGTGGTGGTGTTGTCCAAAGCCATCGGCGGCAGCCTGCCGCTGGCGGTGGTGGTCTATCGTGACTGGCTCGACACCTGGCAACCGGGCGCCCATGCCGGCACGTTCCGTGGCAATCAGATGGCGATGGCCGCCGGTTCCGCGGTGATGCGTTATCTGCTTGAGCACAAGGTCTGCGAACACGCCGCCGCCATGGGCGAACGCCTGAGCGAACACCTGCACATCCTGCAACGCGACTTCCCGCAACTGGGCGACATTCGTGGTCGTGGCTTGATGCTCGGCGTCGAACTGGTTGACCCGAACGGCGCGCCGGATGCGCTCGGTCACCCACCCGCGTTCGCGCGTCTGGCACCGCTGGTGCAGCGTGAATGCCTCAAGCGTGGGCTGATTCTTGAGCTGGGCGGCCGGCATGGCGCGGTGGTGCGCTTCCTGCCGCCGCTGGTGATCACCGCCGCCGAAATCGACCGCGTCGCCGAGATCTTCGGCCGGGCCCTGGCCGCCGCCACCGCCGCCGAGTAAATTTTTCGCAGCGCCGAACGTTCTTACTACATACCCGGCTGCACCCCCGGTGCAGCCCACCCTTACAACGATGGAGAACCAGCATGACGTCAGTATTCGACCGCGAGGACATCCTCTTTCAGGTCGTGGTCAACCACGAAGAGCAATACTCGATCTGGCCGGATTACAAAGCCGTGCCGGAGGGCTGGCGCACCGTGGGCAAGAGCGGCCTGAAGAAGGAATGCCTGGCCTATATCGAAGAAGTCTGGACCGACATGCGTCCGTTGAGCCTGCGGCAGAAGATGGAAGGGCAGGCGGCTGCTCAGTAATCTGACAGATAAAACAAACCCGCTGGACTGGTGACAGTCAGCGGGTTTTTTCATTGCTCGCAATGGTGTTGTTCTGGCGGGCCTCTTCGCGAGTAAGCCCGCTCCCACATTGGATCTGCGCTGCACACATCCCCCCTGTGGGAGCGGGCTTGCCCGCGAAGAACGCTAACGCGGTGTAACTGAAGCTACGCCCCGCTCAACCCCTTGAGCAACAAATCCACATTCCCCTCCAGCTCCGCCACCGGGTCCGCTGCATCGGTACTCAACACCAGCAGATGACTCCCCGAGGCGGCAATTGCTGCTTTCACTGCCTCCGACGGCTGACGATGATGCAGCACCAGCGCCACGTCGTTGTCCTTCAGGGTCGCCGTGAGCTTCTTCAGATCTTCGGCTGTCCACTCGGCATCTGCTCGCGCGTCCTGGCCGATCAGCTCCAGATTCAGGCTGCCGATCAGGTAACCGAAGTGATCGCTGAGGCTCAGCACACTGAGGTTGTCGGCCTCGGCCAGGCGCGCTTCGCTGTCGGCGCTGAGCTTGAGCAGGCGCTGTTTCAGCGCCGCCAGATTGGCCTCGATCTTCGGTTTGGCCGACGGCGCCAGACGCACCAGGTCTGCCGCGATCACATCAGCCATCCGTCCCATGTTGTTGCTCGCCAGCCATGGCTGACTGTTCAAGCCATCGACCTTCAGCCCCGGTTGCACGGCGATCCCCGGCAGGGCGCCATCCACCGGGCGCGCCGCGTCGACTTCGACAATGCGAATGTTGCTGCGTCGCGCGATCGGGTACAGCGGATCATCGGCCCACAGCGAGCGCACGCCGATCACCGCGTCGGCATTGCTCGCCAGTTTGCCCAGCGCCGGAGCGCCGCGACCGGTGAAGTATGCGGTCTGACGGCTGCCCGGCAGATTCGCCGGGGCCGCGCGTTCCAGGCTGACGTCGGTGCCTTTGAGCAGCACTTCGCCGAGGCCGTAGGTGATGGGCAACGAGGCCAGTACGCGCAGCGGTTGAGGGTTTTCAGCCGCCAGCAACGGGCTGCCGACCACGCCGCACAGGGCCATGGCCAGGGTCAGTTTTCGCAGTGAGAAGATCATTTATCCAAGGTTCCCTTTCAGACTCGGGACAACCCCGCGCGCAATGGCGGCGAGGGCGAAGGCGATGCCGGCGACCAGGATGATCGCGGCGCCGGACGGGATTGGCAGATCGAAGACGATCGGCGCGAGAATCCCGCACAGCGTGCTGACGGTAGCAATCAGCACCGAGCACCAGAAGAAGCCCTTGAGCGACTGGCTGAGCAAACGCGCGGCCGCCGCCGGAATCACCAGCAACGCGCCGACCAGAATCGCGCCGATGACCTTCACCGCCGCGACGGTGATCAGCGTCACCAGAATCACGAACAGGTAATCCAGAGTCTTCACCGCGACGCCGCGCACCGCCGCCAGTTGCGGGTTGAAACTGGCGAGCATGATCCGGTTGTACAAAGGCAGTGCCAGGGCCATGACCAGCGAACCGACGATGGCCAGCACCAGCAGGTCGTTGCCATTGACGGTGAGCACCGAACCGAACAGCACGTTCTCCAGAATGTGCACGTTGATCTTGCCCGCCAGAATCAACAGCAGGCTCGCGCCAAGCGCCAGCGACACCGAGAGAAACACGCCGATCAGGGTGTCGGGCGCCAGGCCGGTGCGGTTGCGCAGGTAGTTGAGCAGGATGCCGAACAACAGGCAGTAACCGAACAGGCTGCCGTACGGCCCGGTGTAGGGTTCGCCGAGCAGAATGCCGATGGCCACGCCGGTCAGCGCCGCGTGCCCGACCGCTTCGGAGAAAAACGCAAAGCGCTTGACCACCACCAGCGTGCCGAGGCCACCGAGCACCGGACCGATCAACAGGCCGGCGAGCAATGCGTTGACCACAAAGCCGTAGGCCAGCGCTTCCGGCAGGTACCCGGACGACGCCCAGCCCTGAACCATCAAACGAAAGGCTTCGTAACTCATCAGACCGCGCTCCGTGGATGGGTGGAAAACAGACTCAGCAGCCGTTCCGGGGTCAGTGCCTGTTGCGGCGTGGCGTCGAACAGCACTCGGCGGTTGAGACCGGTGACCCGGTCGGCCAGACGCTTGACCGCTTCCAGATCGTGCTCGATCCACAGCACGGTGATGCCAGCGGCGCGCCAGTCGCCGAGCAGGCGTTCGAACACCTGGATCCCGGCTTCGTCGAGGGCCGACATCGGCTCATCCAGCACCAGCAATTGCGGAGCCGGGATCAAGCCTTGAGCGAGCAACACGCGCTGCCGTTCGCCACCGGACAACGCGCCCATGCGCCGCTTGCGTTTGTCCTGCATGCCGACCCGTTCCAGCGCCTCGCCGATGGCCTTGGCGTAGTGCTTGCTCAGGCCGAGAAACGCCGGGCGGCGCTGGCACATGGCTGCCATGAAATCGTCGACGGTCATCGGCAGGCCACGATCGAACTCCAGCGCCTGCGGCACGTAGCCGATGGTGCCGGGTTGGCCGGGCCAGTGCAGGCTCAGTTGACCCTGATGCGGCATTTGCCCGAGCAAGGTCTTGATCAGCGAACTCTTGCCACCGCCGTTGGGGCCGACCAGGGCGTGGACGTGACCGGGCTGAACCTGGAAGGTGACGTTGTCGAGGATCGTAGTGCGCCCGAGGGTCAGAGAGACTCCCGCAAAATCCAGAGTCGGCCCACTTACCCCTTGTGGGAGCGGGCTTGCTCGCGAATGCGGTGGTTCATTCAATAATGATGCTGACTGACCGGACGCCTTCGCGAGCAAGCCCGCTCCCACAGGGGATGGCGGGGTGTCAGAGAGGGTTTCTTTTGCTGTCATGCTCCGGACTCCTGAATCGCCCGCACCACGGTGTCGAGGTTGCCGGTCATTTCCTTTTCGTACTTGTCGGCGCTGTATTCGCCATAGGAAATGTGCGACAGCGGGTACAGCTTCACCCCGGACTCACGCTGGATGGTCTCGACGTAGGTCGAGGGAAAATCCATCTCCGAGAAGATCACCTTCACGTCGAGTTCGCGCAGTTGGTCGATGGTCTTTTTCAACTGGCTCGGGCTCGGTTCGATGCCGTGGGCCGGTTCGACCACGGCCGTCACTTCCAGGCCGAATTCGCGCAGCAGATAGTCGTAGGCCGCATGCACCGTGGCCACACGCAGTTCGGCGTTCGGTGCCTGGGTCAGTTTGGCCAGCGCGTTGGCGCGCATCTGCCGCAGGCGTTTGCCGTAGGCGCGGGCGTTCTGGGTGTAGGTCTTGGCGTTGTCCGGGTCGAGTTTGCCCAGCTCGCGGGCGATGTTGTTGACCTGGGCAATCGAAGCGCTGATCGACAGGAAGGTGTGCGGGTTGACCACTTTGCCGGCGCCGCGCGCAGCGGTACCGGTGGCCGCCAGCAGCGGCACGTTTTCGTTGGCTTCGATGGTCTTGATGTTCGGCGTTTCGCTGGCGGCGATCATGCGGTCGGCGAAGTCGTCATGACCGACCCCGTTGAGCACGATCACATCCAGCCCGCTGATGCGCTTGATGTCTTCGGCGCGTGGCTCGTAGGCGTGCGGGTTGAAGCCGGCGGGAATCAGCGGCACCACCTCGGCCTTGTCGCCGACGATATTCGCCACATAGCTGTAATACGGGTGCAGGGTGATGCCGATGCGCAGGCGTTTGCCCGGATCGGCGCTGGCCAGCGGGCTCAGCAGGCACGCGCACAGGCCAAACAGCAAGGTGCGCAGGAGGGGACGGCGAGTCAGTGAAATAAGCATGGGCAAGCGGTCTTCTCTCGGGTGAAGGCGAAGGTTCAGTGGCGATGCTCGCGGGTCACGCCGGCATCGAACTGCGCGACGATCTGTTTCCAGCCTGCGGCCGAAAGCGCTGCGTCGGTCAGTTCGGTGGGCGTCTGCAGCTCGGCGGCGCGGTTGAGCCAGATGTCCGGCGCGGCAGTGGCGTCGGCGCTCAGTAGCATCACGAATGAACCGGCGACGGCGGGCGCCTGGCTGTGGCCGAAATAGGCCGTGTCCGCCAGCAATTGCCAGGCATGCCCGCCACGGCTGACCGAACTGGCGTCCTGGGCGAACGGGGCGAAGCCTTCTTCAGCCAGAGTCTGTGGCGTCGGCAGGCTTTGCTGCTCTTCACGCAGCAGGCGAATTTCATCGAGGGTCACCCGCAGATCGGCATAGATGCCTTGCTCGGCAGCGCTGAGATCGCGCCGCGCATCGAACTGATGGCTGGCGACCGGTTCCGGTTCATGGGACACCCCGCGCCATGCCACCACTGATCCGGCGACGGCAAGGATCAGTAAACACAACAGCAGAACATTGAGGGTTTCATGCCCGGCGCCGGCCGGGCGGACGACTTGGGTGGTGGGCGTGCTCATGGGGCCTCGATGTCGGCTTGGTCGATTTCCACAACGTGGCCGGGGCCGGCGTCGAACAGCACATAAAACTCGGCCGCCGGTTTCTTGAACGTCACGGTCGAGTCGGCGCCGAGCTTGCCCGGCAGCAGAATGGTTTCGTCGTAACCGATCACATCGAGGGTCACCCCCGGCGCGCCGCTGCCGTCGGAGAAGCCGCCGGTGCATTTGATCTGCTCGGCATCGACGGCTTTGCATTCGCACATCGGGTTATGGGCCAGGGCGCCGGCGCTGAAACCTGCGCACAGCATCAGCAACGCGGCACGCAACCGCAGGCGGGAAGGGCGTTGAACGCGGTTCATGGTTTGGCTCCTTGTTGGTTCAGCCAGGCGAGGGTGGCGGGGGAGGCCTGGCTCAGGGGAATCGAGGCCTGATGCATGCTGCCGTCCCAGCCTTCCATGGTGATCCACAGTTCGGCATCGGCTTTGGTTTTTTCCGCCACCGGCAATTGCGCGCCCATGCGATACGGCGTGCCAAAGAAAATCACCCCGGCGGCGCGCAGGCTGCGCGGTTTGCCGATGCGCAGGTAGGTGGCCTTGACCTGTTCGACACAGGCATCGCAGAGGGCGGCATTGAAGTCCTTCATGTAGCCGGCGGGGCCGCTCAGGCGCGGTGCTTCGTTACGCAGTTCGGCCAGGCGCAGGCTCCACGGGCCGACCTGGATTTCGCCGACCTCATGCTCACCGAGGCCGACGTCACCGCGAAACAGCGCGGCGTCGGCGAAGTACTTGGGCATGAAGCCCAACGGAATCAGCAGCAACAGGGCGTTCAGATGAAAGCGCCATTTGTGCCAGAAGCGGCGCAGGGCGGACGGTTGGGCAGTGCGATTGGACTGGCTCACAGGCTGACCTCCGCCGGTTCCCGGCTGACGCGGGGGCTGCGGGCCTTTTTATTCTCGCGCTTGAGGGCGTTGGCGGTGGCCAGCGCGGTGCGCTTGGTCCAGATCAACAGGCCGCTGAGCACCATCATGCTCAGCAGCAGGCCGAAGAAGAACCAGATCAGTTTGATCCACAGACCGCCGAAATCACCGGTGTGCAGCGGGCGCATCGACTCGGTGACGAACTCCAGCGAGGAACGGTCGGTCAGCAGTCGCGTGGCGGCCATCTCACCGTTGTACGGGTTGAGCGTGGCGGTCTGGAACATCAGCGGATACCAGCCGCGACCGCCAAGGCTCAGGTGGCTGTAGGCATTGCCCGGCAGGCTGACGAAGCTGACTTCCAGCCCGGGGATGTGCTGTTCGGCGATCTGCACCGCGCGATCAAGGCTGATCCGTGGGGGAGGACTGGCGTCGCTCGACATCGGTACGCTTTCCCGGGACATGGCGGGAATGATCGGCTCGCTGCTGATGGACACCTGGTTGTCGGCCAGAATGGCCTGGATCAAAAACCAGGTGCCGGTGATCGAGATCACCGCGATGAACCAGATCGACCAGATGCCGCTCAGTCGGTGGAAGTCGCCCCAGAAGATCCGCGCACCGTGGCGAAAACGCAGGGTGGGTTTGAAGAAACCTTTCCAGAAACGCTTGTACACCACCAGCCCGGTGACCAGCGAAGCGAGCATCGGCAGGCCGAGGAACGACACCAGGTACCAGCCCCAGCTGAAACCATTGGTGAACGGCACCAGCCACCAGCCGTGCAGGGCGCGGGTGAACGCCTTGAAGTTGAAGTCCGGCGCCGGGCCCTGGATCACCCCGGTGTACGGGTTGACGTAGACCGTCTGCGAGCGGCCGTCGGGGTAGCTGACCTCGACGTCGAGGGCGAAGTGCGACTCGTCGGGACGGCTGATGCTTTCCACCAGCGTCTGCGGTTCGGCTTGTTTGATCGCGGCCAGCACCTGATCGTAACTGAGCCGTGGTGCGTCATCCGATGGCTGGCTGGCGCGCATCTGCGGGTTGGCCAGCCAGACGATTTCCTGGCTGACCACCGCCAGCGTGCCGGTGACACAGACGATCAGGACAAAAAACCAGATCGGCAGCGCGAGCCAGCTATGCACCAGGAACCACAGTTTGGAACGGGATTTCTTCGACATGATTGCGCGTCTTGATTTCGATGAAAGGGCACGCGGCTACGGGCTTCGCAGCGCGGGTGTCCGCAAAAGGCGCGGTCGTGGCTGTTGCCTGTGCGAACGGCCTGCATCTCTATAGGACGGATGAGCCGGACAAATCCCGAAAGGTGATATGAAAGCAAATGTTTCGCAATTCCCCCCCTGTGGGAGCGGGCTTGCTCGCGAAAGCGGTAGATCATTCAACATTGAGGTCGACTGACACGACGCCTTCGCGAGCAAGCCCGCTCCCACAGGGGTGTTCGCTGATCAGCCGATCAAACACGATTCATGAATGCCGCTCTCACTGCCTGGCAATTGATGCGGTCAAGGCGCTCCCTATGATGGAAATCACTGGATTCCCCTAGTGAGCCCCTTGATGAACCCCAGAACCCTCTACGACAAACACATCGATTCGCACACCGTGTGCCGCCTCGACGATCAGGGCCATGTGCTGTTGTATATCGATCGCCAGGTGATCAACGAATACACCAGCCCGCAGGCGTTCAGCGGTCTGCGTGCTGCCGGGCGCAAGGTCTGGCGGCCGGGCACGGCGCTGGCGGTGGTCGATCACGTCAACCCGACCACGCCGCAACGGGTGGCGGCAATGCCTGATGCCGGCGGTGCGCGGCAGGTGTCGTATCTGGCGGAGAACTGCCGGGACTTCGGCATCGAACTGCTGGACATTCTCGATAAACGTCAGGGCATCGAGCATGTGATCGCCCCGGAGCAGGGCTTCATTCTGCCGGGCATGGTCATCGCTGCCGGTGACAGCCACACCACCACGTACGGTGCGCTGGGGGCGTTCGGATTTGGCATTGGCACCTCGGAAATCGAGCACTTGCTGGCCTCGCAGACGCTGGTCTACAAACGCCTGAAAAGCCTGCGCGTGACGGTGGATGGCGAGTTGGCGCCGGGGCTGACGTCGAAGGACGTGATCATGGCGCTGATCGGCCGCATCGGTGCATCGGGCGCCACTGGCTATGCGATCGAGTTCTGCGGTTCGACCATTGATGCGCTGAGCGTCGAGGCGCGGATGACCATTTGCAACATGGCGGTAGAAGCCGGTGCACGCGGCGCCTTCATGGCACCGGACGAAAAAGTTTTTGCTTATCTCAAGGGGAAACCCCGAGCGCCGCAAGGCGTACTGTGGGCGCGCGGCGTGGAAAAATGGCGTGAACTGCGCAGCGATCCCGGCGCCGTGTTCGACCGCGAAATCCATCTCGACGCCAGTCTGCTGGAGCCGATGGTCACCTGGGGCACCAGCCCCGATCAGGCGGCTGCGATTGGCGCGCAGGTGCCTGACCCGCAGGCTATCGACGATCCGATTCTGCGACAGGACATGCGCCGCGCCCTTCAATACATGGGCCTGGAGGCGGGGATGGCGCTGCGCGATATCGTCATCAGCCACGCTTTTATCGGCTCCTGCACCAACGCGCGGATCGAGGATCTGCGTGACGCCGCCAGCGTGGTGCGCGGTCGGCGGGTGGCCGGGCATGTGCGGGCGATGATCGTGCCCGGCTCCAGTGAGGTTCGCGCTCAGGCTGAAGCCGAAGGGCTGGCGCAGATCTTCATCGACGCCGGGTTTGAATGGCGTCAGTCCGGCTGCTCGATGTGCCTGGCGATGAACGATGACGTGCTCGCGCCCGGCGACCGTTGCGCCTCCAGCACCAACCGCAATTTCGAAGGCCGGCAGGGCGCCGGGGCGCGCACCCACCTGATGAGCCCGGCGATGGTCGCCGCCGCCGCGATCAGCGGCCACCTCACCGACATCCGCCACTTTGGAGAACGCCCATGAGCCTGCAACCCTTCACGCAAGTCAGCGGCCAGGCCGCGCCGCTGCTTGCGGCCAACGTCGACACCGATGTGATCATGCCCAAGCAGTTTCTCAAGGGCATCGACCGTCAGGGGCTGGATCGTGGGCTGTTTTTCGATCTGCGCTTTCTCGCCGACGGCACGCCCAACCCGGAATTCGTGTTGAACCAGCCAGCCTGGCAGGGCGCGAGTTTTCTGGTGGTCGGGCCGAATTTCGGCTGCGGTTCCAGCCGCGAACACGCGGTGTGGGGGTTGCAGCAAATGGGCATTCGCGCGCTGATCGGCAGCCGTTTTGCCGGGATCTTCTACGACAACTGCCAGCGCAACGGGGTGTTGCTGATTACCCTGGACGAGGCACAGGTGCAGCGCATTGGCCGGTTGGTGAGTCAGCCTGAAACGGCACTGATCCATGTGGATCTTGAGGCGCAGCAGATACGTCTGGCGGACGGTGAAGTCATCGATTTCCAGATTGATGGCTTGCGCAAGACCGCACTGTTGCTGGGGCTGGATGCGATAGGCAGTACCTTGCAGCGGCGTGAGCAGATCGAGGCGTTCGAGCGCGAACATCTGGCCGCCAACCCATGGCTGACCTGACACCCAACTAGCCCTCTGTAGGAGTGAGCCTGCTCGCGATGGCGTCGTGTCAGTCGAAATAATCATTGGCTGAATGACCGCCATCGCGAGCAGGCTCACTCCTACAAAGGTTTGGTGTTGCACCCGCTATAGCGACAAATCCTTGAAATGCCCCTGCAAAAACTCCACACACGCCCGCAGCTTGCCGGAATTGGCCAGCCGCGTCGGGTACACCGCCCAGACATTGGCGCTCTGGCTGTAATCGGCCAGCACCGGCAGCAGTCGGCCCTGTTCCAGCAACGGTTTCACATCCCACAATGAACGCAGCAACACGCCGCGTCCGTCGAGCGCCCATTGCAGGACGATCTCGCCGTTGTTGGAAGACAGCGGCCCACTGACCCGCACGCTTTCCTGCGTGCCGTCGCGATCCAGATGCCAGACGCCGAAAGCGTTGTCGCGCTCCTTGATCACCAGGCAGTCATGTTGTTGCAGATCGTCCAGAGTCTGCGGTGTGCCGCGGCGTTCAAGGTATTCGGGTGCGGCGCACAGCACACGGCGGTTGCTCACCAGTTGCCGGCCGATGTGCTGGCCGGGCAGGTCGTCGCCGACGCGTATTTCCAGATCGAAACCCTCGTTGACGATGTCCACCGCGCGGTCGAACAGGTCCAGGCGAATCTGCAACTGCGGGTGAAGCTCGGCCAGCCGCGAAACCGCAGGCGCCACATGGTTGCGGCCGAAACCGAAGCTGCTGCAGATGTGCAAACGCCCGCGTGGGCTGTCGTGGGCGTCGGTGAGATCGTCATGCAGTTGTTGAAAATCATCGAGGATGCGCAAGGCCCAGCGCTGCACCCGCTCGCCGTCCTCGGTCAGCGACACGCGGCGACTGGTGCGGTGCAGCAGGCGAGTGCCGAGGGTCGATTCGAGAATCTGGATGCGTTTGCTGACGTAGGCCGGGGACAGGCCCAGTTCATCCGCAGCGGCGGCAAAACCGTTCTTGCGGATAACGGTCAGCAGCACGCGCAGGTCTTCGGGCAGGGGCACGGGGTTTTGGTTCTGGGACATGTGGGAACGAGCATTGGCGGCACAAGCCGCCAGCATAGCATCGGCGGTACAGGGCTCGATTCAGCGCAGGAAATCCAGCGCTTCGGCGAGCAACAGTTCCGGTACTTCTTCGGCCAGATAATGCCCGGCCGGCAGCGCCTTGCCACTGACGTTGCTCGCCACATGCTGCCATTCCTTGAGCGGGTCAAAGCAGCGCCCGACTGTGCCTTGCGCACCCCACAGCACCCGCAGCGGCAGGTCAAGATGATGCCCGGCAGCGATGTCGGCCCGGTCATGTTCCAGGTCGATGCTGGCGCTGGCGCGGTAGTCCTCGCAAATGCCTCGGGCGCTGCCGGGACGTTGCAGGCAACGCAGGTATTCGCTGAACGCTGGCTCGGTGAACGGCGCGAGTCCGGCGCTGCGGCTGCCCATCACGCTGCGCAGATAGGCTGCGGGATCGGCCTCGATCAGGGTTTCCGGCAACGGCGCCGGGCGGATCAGGAAGAACCAGTGCCAATAGGCGCGGGCGAACGCTTCGTTGGTCTGCGTGTACATGGCCAGGGTCGGGGCGATGTCCAGCAGCATCATCCGTTGCACCGCAGCGCGGTGGTCGAGGGCCAGGCGATGGCCGACCCGCGCGCCACGGTCGTGGGCCAGAATCGAAAACTGTTCGAAGCCCAGCGCCTGCATCAACTCGAGGTTGTCCCTGGCCATTTCGCGTTTTGAGTAATGGCGGTGTTGTTCATCGGCAACCGGTCGGGCGCTGTCGCCGTAGCCGCGCAGGTCGGCGGCGACCACGGTGAAATGCTCCGCCAACTGCTCGGCAATCTTGTGCCAGATCACGTGGGTCTGCGGGTGTCCGTGCAACAGCAACAGCCCCGGGCCGCTGCCACCGAGGCGATAGGCGATGTCGACGCCGTTGACGTGGCGCTGGTCTTTGACGAATCCGGCAAACATCGGGCTGATCCTTGTTCAGGTGCGGGTGGGATGCATCCTGAAAGTGTTCGGCATTCGGGGCAAGGGTTGAAGCGTGGTGTGGTGGTTCATGAAATGTGATCTATCCGCATTGGCCTCATCGCGAGCAGGCTCACTCCTACAGTTGAAATGCGTTCCAATTGTAGGAGTGAGCCTGCTCGCGATAGGGCCAGCCAAAACCCTGAAAATCTCAACCCTGACTGAACATCTCCATCGCCCGCTGCTTGATCTGCTCTTCCGTCAGATCCTCCTTGCGCGTCGCCAGAAACCACAGGTGACCATAGGGATCCTTCAGTGTCCCGCTGCGATCACCATAAAACTGATCCTTGACCTCCGACACCGCTTTCGCCCCGGCATCCAGCGCCCGTTGAAAGGACTTGTCGACATCGGTGACATACAGATGCAAACCGACCGACACGGCATTGTCCGGATCGCTCAACGGTCCTTGATCGCACGGTGTACCGAGCATGATCGCGCTGTCGCCAATGCGCAGTTCGGCGTGGCCTACGCGCCCGTCGGGCATGTCCAGGCGCATGACCTGGGTCGCGCCAAAGGCTTTCTTGTAGAACTCGATGGCTTCGGCAGCCTTGAGGATGCCGAGGTACGGGGTAATGCTGTGATACCCCTCGGGAATGGGTTTGACGCTCATGACGTTCTCCCTGTTTTTGTTTTGCGAGGTATGGCTCCACTGGATTTGTGGAAGATTCACTATAGAACTGTCTGCGCGGCCAGATTTTTTCCCCGACGAGCAGTCAGCCGAGGAAATGCGCCCCCGGCCCCTGATCACCGAGCACATCGCCCTGATTGCGCAACGGGCAGGCCTCCATCGACAGACACCCGCAACCGATGCAACCGGTGAGTCGGTCGCGCAACAAGGTCAGCTGATTGATCCGCTCGTCCAGTTCGCGGCGCCACTGCTCGGACAGGATTTTCCAGTCCGCTGCGGTTGGTGCGCGGTCGTCGGGGAGTCTCTTCAGCGCCTCGCCAATCTCCGCCAGCGGAATGCCCAGACGCTGCGCGACCTTGATCAACGCCACCCGGCGCAAGACTGCCCGTGGATAACGGCGCTGATTGCCGGCATTGCGCTGGCTGCTGATCAGGCCTTTGGCTTCATAAAAGTGCAGGGCAGTCACCGCCACACCGCTGCGCGCGGCGACTTCGCCGACGGTGAGCTGTTTATGCAGGTTTTCCTGGGTGATCATTTTGCAAAAGGACTCTTGACCTTGACTTAACTAGAGGTTTTACCCTGCAGGCCTTCGAGTCGCAAGACTCGGCTTACGATGAGTGGGGACTTCTCATGCAAACCTCAGCGAAAAATCGCAGTTTTACCCAATTGATCGAATTCGAGATCGAACCGCGCCAGCAACCGGCATTGGTCAGTGCGCTGGCGCAGCAGAGCGAACATCTGGCGCAGCGCTACGCAGGCTTTGTCAGCGCCAGCGTCCAGGTCAGCGACGACGGTCGTCGGGTGCTGAGCTTGCTGCAGTGGCAGAGCCGCGAGGCCGGGGAGGCGGCGTTCTGTCGCTATGAAAGCGGCGAGCAGGATTTCTGGCAGCTGATCCGCGCCCATCAGGCGAAGACCGTGACCTTCAATTCATTTCAGGTGTTGAGCAGCATCGCCCGCAGTCATGACGATGCGCTGCACTGCAATCTGGTCGGCTAGATCGACAACTGGATCAGGCGTTCACCGTGCAGGTTCTCCGTGAGTCGCCGCTTGTTCACCGCCAGTTCGCCGATCTTGATCAGCCGCGTGCGGGTGACATTGCGGCTCAGACCGAGCAGCGCGGCGGTGTGCACCTGGTTGTAATGGCAGAAGCGATAGGCGGCGCGCAGCAGGGCGTCTTCGACCTTTTCGTGGAGGGCGCCGGCCTGTTGTTCGAAGAGCTTCTGAAAGGCTCGCTCCAGCAGCGCTTCCGGTGAGTCGTCGGCGTTCGACTGCTGATCGTCCGGGCGCTCGATGCGCAGGTTAGACAGGCGCAAATCGTCGCGTTCGATCACGCCGTTGCGGCAGATCAACAGGGTGTGATGGATGACGTTTTCCAGTTCGCGGATGTTCCCCGGCCAACTGTAGCTGCGCAGTTTCTGTTCGGCACCGGAGCTGATGCTGACCCGTCCGTAACCCAGGCGCTGGCTGTAGGCCTCGATGAAATGTCGGGTCAGCGGCAGGATATCGCCGGGTCGTTCGCGCAGCGGGCTGAGCTCAAGATTGACCACGTTCAACCGGTAGAACAGGTCTTCGCGGAAGTTTCCGGCATTGATCGCTTTCTCCAGTTGCACGTTGGTCGCGGCCAGCACGCGCACATCGATCGGAATGCTCTTGCGCGAGCCGAGGCGCACCACTTCGCGCTCCTGCAACACCCGCAGCAACTTGACCTGAATCGCCATCGGCAAATCGCCGATTTCGTCGAGGAACAAGGTGCCGCCATCCGCCTCTTCGAACCACCCGGCCTTGGCGCTGAGGGCGCCAGTGAAGGCGCCTTTTTCATGGCCGAACAGCTCGGCCTCCACCAGCGATTCGGAAAACGCGCCGCAGTTGACCGCGACAAACGGCCGATGCCGGCGATTGCTCAGGTTGTGGATGTGCCGCGCCACCAGCTCCTTGCCGGTGCCGGTCTCGCCGGTGATCAGTACGCTGGCTTCGCTCGGCGCGACCTGTTGCAGATGCGCCAGCAGGGCCTGGGATGTCGGGTCTTCGAAGACCTGCGCGGTGGCGCGGATCGATGTCGCCAGCGCGGGTGAGGGCGGAAGGGTCAGCAGTTGCATGGGGCTCGCTCCATTAAAGGCAAGATCAGGAATAGAACGTCGGCACCGGCAGCGCCTGGTTCAGCGCCCAGTCGCCCAGCTCGTGGAGTTTGTAATCGAGGGGGTCGTGCAGGGTCTGCGTGCGCAGGTTGCGCCAGTGTCGATCGAGACGCAGCGAAGCGTGGGTCGAGCGCGCGCCAGTGACTTCGAACAAACGGCTGCAAATATCCAGCCCCTGACGACTGGCGGCGACCTTGGCGGTGGCAATCGCCGTGGCCAGATGTCCACGCTCTTCTGCCGTCAGGTTCGGGCCTTGGGCCCAGGCCTCGTCGAGCAGCGCGGCGGCCCGTTCGACCAGCAGGCGGATGCCTTCCAGCGCCACCCAGAACTCGCCGTAATGCGCGAGTACGTACGGGTCTTCACGCACATTGCGGGCGGCGGATTTGTGCCAGAGCCGGGTTTCGCTCAGGGTGTATTGCCGCGCTTCCTCAAAGGCACCTTCGGCGATGCCGAGAAACATGTGGGTGAAGGTCAGTTGCGCGATCAGCGGACGCAGGCAGGCGAACGGTGTGCTCAACGGACCGGGATCGAGCAGTAGCTCGGATTCTTCGACCCGCACCCGTTCGAACGTGGCGCTGCCACTGTCGGTCTGGCGCTGGCCGATGTTGTCCCAGTCGTCGTGCAGGGTGATGCCGCTGCGACCGCTGGGGATCGCCGCGATCAGCAACTTGCCGCCGGCACTTTCGTCGACGGCCGAGGCGATCAGCATCTGCGAATCGCTGGCGCCGGAGCAGAAGCTTTTCTTCCCGGAAAACTCGCGCCAACCGCCGAGGTCCTTGACCACGGTGCGGGTGTCGAGCGGGTTGAGTGCGTTGCCCCAGAACCAGTTCTGCCGCGCGGTCTGTTCGAACCACGGCTCCCATTGTTCGGGACGCGAGAACAGGCGCACGGTGGCGAGCATCAGGTGATGAAAACCGAAAACGTGGGCGATGGAACTGTCGACCTTGGCGAACTCGCGCACGACTTGCAGGGTTTCGCTCCATGTCGCGCCGAGGCCGCCGTAGCGGGTGGGAATGCTCAGGGCCAGGAGGCCGCTGTCGCGCAGGGCATCGCGTTCGGCCTTCGGCGTACCGCCGCGCTCGTCACGCTCGACGGCGGTGACGGCGAATTCGGCGGCCAGTTGGCGCGCGGTCTGCAGCGGGGAGAGCAGGGTGCTTTGTGGTTTGGCGGTCACGCGGTGTTCCTCATCAAATCGACGCGATTCTCTGTAGGAGTGAGCCTGCTCGCGATGTGGTCAGCACAGTCGACATCACCGTCGCAGACACACCGCTTTCGCGAGCAGGCTCACTCCTACAGGGGGCGTTTTAGGCCTTGGCTTGGGTGGGCAACACATCGTTGGCAATCATTTCGCCAAACGGCCCGGTCAGGTTAGTCATGCCGCGTCCGGCCAGGCTTGCATACGGCTCGGGCAGCAGCGGGAACACCAGTTCGGCAAAGCGGTAAGCCTCTTCCAGNTCGTTGGCAATCATTTCGCCAAACGGCCCGGTCAGGTTAGTCATGCCGCGTCCGGCCAGGCTTGCATACGGCTCGGGCAGCAGCGGGAACACCAGTTCGGCAAAGCGGTAAGCCTCTTCCAGGTGCGGATAACCGGAAAAGATGAAGCTCTCGATACCGAGGTCGGCGTACTCCTTGATCCGCGCGGCCACTTGCTGCGGATCGCCCACCAGCGCGGTACCGGCGCCGCCGCGTACCAGACCGACGCCGGCCCACAGGTTGGGGGCGATTTCCAGGTTGTCGCGACGCCCGTCATGCAACGCTGCCATGCGCCGCTGGCCTTCGGAGTCGAAGCGCGAGAAGGATTTCTGCGCGGCTTCGATGGTCTCGTCGCTGATGTGCTCGATCAGTTTGTCCGCAGCCTTCCACGCCTCTTCGGCGGTCTCGCGAACGATGACGTGCAGGCGAATGCCGAACTTCACCTTGCGTCCATGGCGAGCGGCACGTTCACGTACATCGGCGAGTTTTTCGGCAACGGCGGCGGGCGGTTCGCCCCAGGTCAGGTACACGTCGACTTGCTCGGCAGCGAGGTCATGCGCCGCGTCGGACGAGCCGCCGAAATACAACGGCGGATACGGTTTCTGCACCGGCGGATACAAGGCTTTGGCGTTCTGCACTTTCAGGTGCTTGCCCTCGAAATCCACCGATTCGCCTTGCAACACCCGGCGCCAGATCCTGAGGAATTCGTCGGTGACTTCGTAGCGTTCGCTGTGGCTCAGGAAGCTGCCGTCGCCACGGTTTTCGTCGGGGTCGCCGCCGGTCACCACGTTGATCAGCAGACGACCGTTGGACAGTCGATCGAGCGTCGCCGCCATGCGCGCCGAAACGGTGGGCGAAATGATCCCCGGGCGGATCGCTACCAGATAACGCAGGCGTTCGGTCAACGGCACCAGCGCCGAGGCGATCACCCACGAGTCTTCGCAGGAGCGACCGGTGGGAATCAGCACGCCGTGATAGCCGAGGCTGTCGGCGGCTTGCGCCACTTGTTTCAGATAATTCAGGGTGACCGGGCGCGCGCCTTGGGTGGTGCCTAGGTAATGGCCGTCGCCGTGGGTCGGCAGGAACCAGAAAACATCCATGAACAGCTCCTTAAGCGATTTTCAGCAACGGTTTGATTTGCGTACCGAACAGCGGCGCGGCGCGTTCGGCGGCCAGGCGAATGCGCGCTTTCAGCGGTTCGCTGGTGATCTGGTAGTCGGCGAAATCGGCTTCGGTGGCGTAGACCCCGATCGGCAGGGTCACCGCCTGGAAGAAACTGAACAGCGGCCGCAACTGATGATCGAGCACCAGCGCATGGCGCTCGCTGCCGCCGGTGGCGGCAAGCAGCACTGGAGTGTCGATCAGCGCGTTGAGGTCAATCAGGTCGAACAGATGCTTGAGCAGGCCCGGGTAGGAACCGCGATACACCGGCGCGGCGACGATCAGCAGATCGGCCTGTTCGATGGCTTGCAGTTCGGCTTCGACCTCGGCGCTCAGCTCCTGACGCGACAGGGCACCACCCAACGGGCGGGCGATGTCACCGAGTTCGATCAGATGACTCTCGACCGGCAAGTGCCCGGCCAGTTCGGCCAACAGCGCTTGGGTCAGCACCAGCGTGCGCGATGGACGCCAGGTGCCACCGGAGAGGGCGACGACTTTCAGGGGACGCGACATGATCAGTTCCTTTTTATCAACAGTTGCTCAGCGAGCAGTGAGTAAGTGCCAAGGCTTGAGCAAGCGCTGTACCAATTCCTGAGAGGCCCGGTTTACTTGGGCCTTAGCGCTATGGTGTGAGTGGGTTGTGCAGATATCAGGCGGGTTTGTTGATCTGCTGTTGCCTGGGCAACAGTTGCTGGAGCAACAGTTGTTCGCCGCGTGCAGGGATTTATAGCGGCTGCTGGTTATTCCGCAAAAGAACGTTAATCGATATTTATATATCGTTAGGAGATATAGCGCCGATCAAGCTGAAATCCTGATAGCCACTATTGAGAGCGTTGATTTTTGCCCGGGCGGGCGCGGGCGTAGCCTTTGTCCATCGACTACTAATGCTCGCCAGGACGCTCCCCATGAATCGTTTATTGACTGTTTCGCTGCTGCTCGCTGTCTCCGTACTCGCCGGTTGCGCGACCCATGTTTCCCCCGAACAACGGCCGTACACCGCCGAAGAATCCCGCGAACTGGCAATGGAAGCGCTGAACCGCAGCGGCTTGTCTTTCGACGAATATCACGCGAAGAAAGCTGCACTGCTGGGCGAATCGCAATTCGACAAGAAAGCTGAAATGAGCGCCGGGCGAGCCATACAGCTGCACGGTCGTCCAAGCTAATCGCAAACTGTACTGCTTGAATTTTCGCGTAACTGTCCGTGGGTTCGCCGGCCGCCGTGCGATAGGGTCAACACCTGAATGACCCTGACGGATTGCCCCATGACCCTCTCGCTTGATCTGCTGTTGGGCTTTGCCCTGTTTGCCCTTGTCACCTCGATTACACCGGGGCCGAACAACACCATGTTGCTGGCGTCGGGCGTAAACTTCGGCTTCAACCGCACCATTCCTCACATGCTCGGCATCACCTGCGGCTTCTTCGTTTTGGTGGTCGCCGTGGGTTTCGGCCTGGGCGCGGTGTTCCAGACTTACCCGATTCTCTACACGGTGCTGCGCTATCTCGGCGCTGCATATCTGTTGTACCTGGCGTGGAAAATCGCCCATTCGGGGCCGGTGGGTGAGGGCGTGGAAGGCGAGGCCAAACCGATCAGCTATCTGGGTGCCGCCGCGTTTCAGTGGGTCAATCCCAAGGCCTGGATCATGGCCATCGGCGCGATCAGTACTTACACGCCGATGCAGGGTTACTTCACCAACGTGGTGGTGATCGCCGCGGTGTTCGCCATCATCAACCTGCCCAGCGTCGGTGTCTGGGCAGCGTGCGGCACGCTGCTGCGTAACGTGCTCAAGGACCCGCGCTGGTTGCGGGTGTTCAACTGGGGCATGGCGGCGCTGTTGGTGATTTCGCTGTACCCGTTACTTCTCGAAAGCTTTCACTGACGCATTGCTTCAACCGCCGGCCCGATGCCTGTTAAGCTCGGCTTCAGGAGCGTTCCTACGCACTTTTAAATGAAGTTGTTCTTCTTTAACGGCATCCGATCAGGTATTGATGACGGTCTCGAACCCAGGCGCAGCTCACAAGGCTGCGCTGTGCCGTTTGCAGACACGAGCCTCCTGATCCCGGAACACGCTCTGCGAGTCTTTTATGAAAAAACGTCCGTTGTATTTCGATTACGCCGCCACCACCCCGGTGGACGAGCGGGTCATCCAGGTGATGATCGATTGTCTGGGTTTTCACGGTAACTTCGGCAACCCGGCGTCCAGCTCCCATGCCTTCGGCCAGCAGGCCCGGCACACGGTCGAGCAGGCCCGGCGACAAGTCGCCGAACTGGTGGGCGCCGAGGCCGCGCAGATCGTCTGGACCTCCGGCGCCACCGAGTCCAACAACCTCGCCCTCAAGGGCGTGGCCCAGGCCCGCGGGGTTGCCGGCGGCCACATCATTACCAGCCAGATCGAACACAAAGCCATTCTCGATACTGCCCGGCAATTGCAGGATGCCGGCGTCGCGGTGACCTATCTGGTGCCGGACGCCGAAGGCCTGATCACTCCGCAGGCGGTCAGCGAAGCAATGCGCGACGACACCTTTCTGGTATCGCTGATGCTGGTCAACAACGAACTCGGCACCCTCAATGACATCCCAGCCATCGGTGAAGTCGTGCGTGGCCGTGGCGCGTTGTTCCATGTCGATGCCGCGCAGGGCGCCGGCAAAGTGGCGATCGATCTGCAGCAGTGGCCAGTGGACTTGATGTCGTTTTCTGCGCACAAGCTTTACGGTCCCAAGGGGATCGGCGCGTTGTTTGTCGGCCCGCGCGCGCAGCAGCGTTTGCAGGCGCAGATTCATGGCGGCGGTCATGAAGGCGGGCTGCGCTCCGGGACCCTGGCGACGCATCAGATCGCCGGCATGGGCGCGGCATTCGCCTTGGCGGCTGCCGAATTCGATGCCGAGAAAAAGTCCATCGTGGCGCTGCGTGAACGGCTGCTCGAACAGTTGCTGAGTCTGCCGGGCGTACGCCTCAACGGCAGCGCCAGCCAGCGCATCGCGCACACGTTGAGCCTGACCTTCAGCGAAGGTGAATTCAACAGTGCGGCCTTGAGCCAGTCGATCGCCTTTTCCGCGACCTCGGCCTGTAACTCGGCGAGCAATACGCCATCTCACGTGCTGCTGGCGCTGGGGCACGACGCCCGGCTGGCCGGGCGTACCATTCGCCTGAGCCTCGGCCGTTTCACCACCGCCGCCGATGTCGATCGGGCGGCAGAACTGATCAAAAGCGCCTGCGCCAGTGCCCCGGCATTCTGGGCGACAGGGCTTTAACCAGCCGGTTTCACGGCTACGAACAATAACGATGAAGTGATTGGCAGGAGACATGATGAGTATCCAGACTTTGACCGAAGGAACGGTTCCCCAGCGCCTGGCGCACACCCGTGAATTGATGCGCCGTGAAGGCATTCATGCGTTGCTGGTGCCATCGGCCGACCCGCATCTGTCGGAATACCTGCCGGGCTACTGGCAAGGGCGGCAATGGCTGTCGGGCTTTCATGGGTCGGTCGGCACTTTGATCGTGACTGCTGATTTCGCCGGAGTCTGGGCCGACAGTCGTTACTGGGAACAGGCGACCAAGGAACTCAAGGGCAGCGGCATCGAACTGGTCAAGCTGCAACCGGGTCAGCCGAGCCCGCTGGACTGGCTGGCAGAGCAGACACCCGAAGGTGGCGTGGTGGCGGTCGACGGTGCGGTGATGGCCGTGGCTTCGGCACGTACCCTGAGCAGCAAGCTTGAGGCGCGTGGCGCGCGTCTGCGCACGGACATCGACCTGTTGAATGAAGTCTGGGCGGACCGCCCGAGCCTGCCGAACGCGCCGATCTATCAACATCTGCCACCGCAAGCGACGGTCAGCCGTGGCGAGAAGCTCGCCAAACTGCGTGAGACCCTGCAGGAGCGTGGCGCCGATTGGCACTTCATCGCCACTCTCGACGACATCGCCTGGCTGTTCAACCTGCGCGGCGGCGACGTGTCGTTCAACCCGGTGTTTGTTTCTTTTGCGTTGATCAATCAACAGCAGGCCACGCTGTTTGTGGCCTTGAGCAAAGTCGATGCCGAGCTGCGTGCAGTGCTGGAACAGGACGGCGTGACTCTGCGCGATTACCGCGAGGTCGCCGACGCCTTGCGCGCCGTACCGGGTGGTGCGAGCCTGCTGGTGGATCCGGCGCGGGTGACCAGCGGTTTGCTGGATAACCTCGACAGCGCGGTGAAACTGGTCGAAGGCTTGAACCCGACCACCCTCGCCAAATCGCAGAAGAGCGAGGCCGATGCACAGCACATTCGCAAGGCCATGGAACAGGATGGCGCGGCGTTGTGCGAATTCTTCGCCTGGCTGGAATCGGCCTGGGGCCGTGAACGCATCACCGAACTGACCATCGACGAAAAACTCACCGCTGCCCGCGAGCGCCGTCCGGATTACGTGTCCTTGAGTTTCAACACGATTGCCGCGTTTAACGCCAATGGCGCGATGCCGCACTATCACGCCACCGAAGAAGAACACGCGGTGATCGAGGGTGACGGCTTGCTGCTGATCGACTCGGGAGGCCAATACCTCGGTGGTACTACCGACATCACTCGAATGGTGCCGGTCGGTACCCCGACGGCTGAGCAGAAGCGTGACTGCACGCGTGTGCTCAAAGGCGTGATTGCCCTGTCGCGGGCGCAGTTCCCGAAAGGCATTCTCTCGCCGTTGCTCGATGCCATCGCCCGCGCACCGATCTGGGCGGAAAGCGTGGATTACGGTCACGGTACCGGTCATGGGGTCGGCTATTTCCTCAACGTGCATGAAGGCCCGCAGGTGATCGCCTATCAGGCAGCACCGGCACCGCAAACGGCGATGCAACCTGGGATGATCACCTCGATCGAACCGGGCACCTATCGTCCAGGTCGTTGGGGTGTGCGCATCGAGAACCTGGCAATGAACCGCGAGGCGGGGAGCAGCGAGTTCGGTGATTTCCTCAAGTTTGAAACCTTGACCCTCTGCCCGATCGACACGCGCTGTCTGGAGCCATCCTTGCTCACGCAGGAAGAAAAGGAGTGGTTCAATGCCTACCACGCTGAAGTGCGTGAGCGTCTGAGTCCGTTGCTGGAGGGGGCCGCGCTGGAGTGGCTGAACACGCGCACAGCGGCGATTTGAATGGCTGAAACCCGGGCGCTGTTGGCAGCGTCCGGGTTCTGAGGTTTTTCTAAGCCTGACGCAGGGCCTCTTCGACGAAGTCGAGGCGGTCCTGTCCAAAGAACATCTGGTTGCCGATAAACATGCTCGGCGCGCCAAACACCCCGCGTTTAATGGCTGTTTCAGTGTTGTCCTTCAGGGCTGCCTTGACTGTCTCGTCGTTGGTCAGGGCCAGGACTTCATTGGGATCGAATCCGTGTTCGCTCAAAACCGCAGCGACAGTCTCCGGCTCATCGAGCGGGCGTCCCTCCACCCACAATGCCTTGAACAGGCAATCGATAAATGCGTAAAAGCGTTCCGGTTCGCGCAGTTGTATGCCGGTGACCGCGCGCATCAACATCAGTGTATTGATCGGAAAATGCGGATTGAATTTCAGCGGCACGCCGTAACGTTTGGCGTAGCGATCCAGATCCTGAAACATGTAGCGGCCCTTCGCCGGAATCATTGCCGGTGATGCGTTGCCGGTCGCCTTGAACACGCCGCCGAGCAGCATCGGGATGTAGATCAGCCGGCTGCCGGTATCGGCACAGATCTTCGGCAACTGGGTGTAGGCCAGGTAGGTGGCAGGGCTGCCGAGGTCGAAATAGAACTCCACGGTTTTCGTCATTTTCGCTGCTCTCTGATTATTGTTATGGAGGAGGCGGGGTTTACCAGCGTTCGTTCCACGGGCGCAGATCCAGCTCGAAGGTCCAGGCATCCCGTGGCTGACTGTGCAGATACCAATAGTTTTCGGCGATGTGTTCGGGATTGAGAATACCGTCCTGATCCTTGGTCGCGTACTTCTCGGGGAAACTGTTGCGAATGAAGTCGGTATCGATCGCGCCATCGACCACTACATGGGCGACGTGGATGTTCATCGGCCCCAACTCGCGCGCCATGCTTTGCGCCAGTGCACGGATGCCGTGTTTGGCGCCGGCAAACGCGGCAAATCCGGAAGCGCCGCGCAGTCCGGCGGTGGCGCCTGTGAACAGAATGGTGCCGCGTTTGCGGGTGACCATGCGCTTGGCCACTTCGCGGGCATTGAGAAAACCCGAGAAACAGGCCATTTCCCAGATCTTGAAATACTTGCGCGCAGTTTCTTCGAGAATGCTGCAAGGCACGTTGGCACCAATGTTGAAGACAAACGCCTCGATCGGGCCGAGGCGGGTTTCAATCTCTTCAATCAACGCAATCACGTCTTCTTCCTTGCGCGCATCGCAGGCAAAGCCGTGAGCTTCGCCACCCTCGGCCTTAATCGCCTCGACCAGCGGCTGTAATTTGTCGGCACTGCGCCGGGTGACGCAAGCGATAAAACCTTCCCGGGCAAAGCGCTTGGCAATCGCTCCGCCAGTGGCATCGCCAGCCCCCACCACCAACACGACCTTCTTTTTATTCATCGGGCTATCCCTTTAGTAAACGATCGTTAAGTGAACGAACGTTATGCTAGGATCCGGACAACGTCAAGGCGGTCGATCAAGAGGGCAAGCACATGCGGTATTCCGCCGGTCACAAGCTGGAAACCCGAGAAAAACTGCTGAGCAGCAGCGCGCTGTCAGCCAAGCGTTCGGGCTTTTCCACAGTCGGTGTCGATGGTTTGATGAAGGCTATCGGCCTCAGTGGCGCAGCGTTTTATAGCCACTTCTCGTCGAAAAACGAGCTGTTCACGGCCATCGTCGAGCGTGAACTGTGTCAGAGCCTGGAGCGACTCGGTGGTGGAGGAGGGCAGGATCGCGAGCGGCTGGAACGCTGTCTTAAACAGTACCTGAGCATGGCTCACGTGGAGCAGCCAGAATCGGGCTGTGCCTTGCCGACGCTGGGCGCGGAAATTGCCCGTTCAGACGACCAGGTTCGCGAGCAGGCAGAACTGTGGATTTGTCGGCTGCAAGCCAGTTGGGCGCAGATCCTGGAAAGCGACAGCCTGGCGTGGGCGATTCTGTCGCAATGCGTCGGAGCGTTGGTGGTGGCGCGGATGCTGGTGACGCCGGAGATTCAACGGACGGTTTTGAAATCCAGTCATGAGGAAATCGGGCGTCAGCTGGCTGCTCGACAAGGCGAGCAGCCAGCATGATTCATTTGCAGATGACGATCATGCTGCGGCTGGTATAACCGGCCGGATTAAGACCGAACGGGTAGTCGCCGGGTTCTTCCACGGCGTCCCCTGATTTGGCGATGACTTTGTAGCCCTTTGGGGCGCAGGCATTGGCGGCGCTGGTGTAGCACTTGTCCCAAGAGGACGACAGCCCGGAACAGTTGATGTGCAGCCCTTTTTTACCGTGCTTCACTTGGGTCTTGGCGGTGGCTGCGCACCCCGCTACTGCCAATACAGCGATCAGTATCAAAATTCGTTTCATTACCGTCCTTATGGTAGCCACGAGTCTGGCGCTCGGGTCTGCCTGTATTCGCCTGCGCTTTAAGCGGTTCGATATCCCTGTCCGAAAAAATCCATGCCTGGCACTGAGTTATGGGGCCTTAACATGGCCTAAATGAACGCCAATTGCCAGACCTTCGTCAAATCCTGTTTCAATCTGCCGCTACAACGGGTTTGGCGCTACTGCCCATGGTCATGGTTGCCCCGACGGAAGCCAGAATAATGCACAGGATCGCCATCCATTGTGACAGCGTGAGGTACTCCTGCAGGAATAGCAGCCCGGACAACGCGCCAAAGGCCGGTTCGATGCTCATCAACGTCCCAAAGGTGCGGGCTGGTATGCGGGTGAGGGCGACCATCTCCAGCGTGTAGGGCAAAGCAGTCGAGAGGATGGCGACGCCGATGGCCACCGGGATCAGCGACGGGGTGAGCAATGCCGCGCCGGCATGCACGATGCCGATCGGGGCGACAAACAGTGCGGCAATCATCACGCCCAGCGCCGCGGTCGTCACGCCGTTATCGGCACCGGCTTTTTGGCCGAACAGAATGTACAACGCCCAGCACACGCCGGCGCCCAAGGCATAACCGGCACCAACCAGATCAATTCCCGTGGATGTCGCTCCAGTGGGGATCAACAGCAGTAGGCCGACCGCTGCCAGGGCAATCCAGAGAAAGTCGATTGCGCGGCGCGAGGCATAAATGGCGACGGCCAGCGGGCCAGTGAATTCGAGTGCGACTGCGATCCCCAGTGGCACGGTGCGCAGTGACATATAGAAGAGGAAGTTCATTCCGCCCAGCGCCATTCCGTAAACGATCACCGTGCGCAAGGATTGAGCGGTCAGCCTGGCGCGCCACGGACGCAGGAGTAACAGCATGATCACGCTGGCGAAGACCAGGCGCAGAGTGGTCGTCCCTTGGGCGCCAACCACCGGGAACATGCTCTTGGCCAGAGAGGCGCCAGACTGAATGGATGCCATGGCTATTAATAAGAGGCCAACCGGGAACAGCATTGAGGCCAGAGAGCGAGGTTGGTCAGTCATTGCAAGGCATCATCCGAAGGTGAGAACAGGGTGTTGTTTTAAGTGTTGGGCAATATACTGCGCATTCGCTGACGTTGCATCTATATATAAGCAGGCTTTTTCGGTGCATTGATAGAAAACTGAAATTAACGGTTGACGGCAGATTCAGGAAGTCTATAATTCGCCCCACTTCCGGCGCAGTCGAAACGGAAAACTCCTTGAGATTCAATGAGTTAC